>CAYIHQ010000203.1:0-3177 GCA_964362905.1 uncultured Ignavibacteriaceae bacterium | reverse complement strand
GGGCTGTGCGTTGGACCGGAACCGCATCGTTCAGCCTTTGTCCTGCGCCTGGTCGAGATGTCCTGACCGAACAAGATCCAGGAATTCCTCGGAACCGCTTTCCATCTCAAAGACAAACCGACTGACCCTCGACACAAAGTAGTTGTAGAAGCCATACGCCGGGATGCCGACAATGAGTCCAAAGGCGGTCGTGAGGAGGGCTTCCCATATACCCCCCGCCAGGTCGGCAGGTGACGCGGTGCCGCCGAGGGACTGGATCGTCTGAAATGTACCGATCATGCCGGTAACGGTGCCGAGAAATCCGAGCAAAGGTGCGATGCCCGCGACATTGGCAAGCATCCCCAGCCGCTCCTCCAACTTGAACGCCTCCTGCTTTCCAGCATTCTCGATGGCCTCCCGAACACGTTCGTGACCGTCCGGGTACATTGTCAGGCCTCTCTTGAGGATGTTGGACAACGGCGCCTCGGTCTTGGAGCAGAAGTTGACGGCGGCCATGATGTCGCCCCTCTGCAGGACCGACCGGAGCTTCAGCAGGAATTGACCGGCGTCGATATGCGCTCGGCGCAACACCAACCAACGCTCGATGATCACGACGGCACCAATGACCGACGTCAGCAAGATCGGCCACATGACAACTCCGCCGCGAAGAAACAGGTCAAGGAGACTCATACGGTTCCAGGAAACGAAAGAACAGGCCCTCCGAGCAATTCGGACGGCTGACAGCTCATGACTGCCCCTGCCTTCCGATCAGCAGGGTGCGGCAAGCCGTTACTTGGTCCGGATCTTATCGATGACATAGTCCGAGCGGATCTGCTCGGCGAACGTCTGGACGGCCGACTTGGCATCCTGGCGCGTTGGGTAGCGGCCGATTCGGACGGTGAACCAATCGCCCCCCTTCATTGGGACCATTTCGACGAAAGCGGGATAGCCGGCGACCTCCAAGTTCTGCAGGACGTCCTCCGCCTTCTCTTTCTCGCGGAAGGCGACCACCTGGATCGTGAAATCACCCTTCATGTCCTTCAAATGAGAACTCGCCGGCGAAGTCTCCGGAGCGGGCTCGGCCTGCGCTTGCTCTTCGAGGGGTGTCGTCTCGAGGAGAGCCATATCTCCAGCGCCTTGCGCTGCGGCCGATGTATCAACCGATTGCTCGGCGAACGCCTGCTCATTGTATTCATCCTGCGGGAACTGGTCGTCGGGCACCGTCACCACCGTCTCCGCCTTCTTTCCCCACAGGTGGATGATGCCGCGGCTGTTCAGGACGTACGCCAGACCGGCAACGATGAGCACGGTCAGCGACAGGACGATGACAAGACGCAGACTGCCGCCTCCGCCCCCGCCGCCGCGTTTGGGCGCGGGCGCTGAGGATTCGCTGCCGAGAGATTCTTCGGCCGATGCGTCGTCATCGATCAGATTCAGGTCAGGCATGGGAAGCCTCCTTGAGGTGGTTGAAGTTTACAGTGTTACCAGGCCACCGCAACACCCACCGACATTCGGAAGGGGGGTTCCTGGTATCGTTTCCAATGTTCGTAGACCGCGTTCGTGAGGTTCGTGACGTCGGTCCACAGTGTCACAGTCGGGAGAACGGAAAAGGAGCCGTGCACGTCCACCACGGCGTAGCCGGGAAGGGTCGCCGACGGGCCAGCCCAACTCGACTCGCGCGTATGGACAATCTGCAGGGAAGCGCTCAACGTCAGGTCCGGAGTCACGCCCGCCACGTATGATGCCCGGCTTTCAAACACGGGAAGATACGGGATGCGAAGGCCGCTGACGGCGTTCTTGCTGACTCTCATCATAAATGTGGCGGAAAAATAATCATTCCTACGCATCTTTGCAACACACTCTCCGCGCAAAAGGGTCATGGAAGCGCCGCCGTACATCCAGGACCACACGCCGACACCGGCCGTATCTGCCGCCATAGGAAGGTCGTCCACCGTTGCCGCTTCCACCTCGATCCGCGTCCGCACGTCCTGTGTCCAGTCAGACTCGAGCCCGAACCGACCCTGGTTCTTCCATATTCCGTGTCGCATCACCGATCGGGCATTGAGGAATCGATGATTCTCAAGGCTCGAGGAGACGGTGGTCGGCGAGATTACGGGCTCGTAATGACCCACCAGTCGATGCCGATCGTCAAGGGTGAGGGCGAGCCCCAGCGACGCAAGGAATCTCGTCACATACTGGCCTGCCTCACCGCGGGCAAACGCCATCCGGAAGCCGCCCCGGAGCATGATGCCTTCCGCGGGCACCCAACGACTCATGGCGAAGATCTCCGTGACGTTTGTCGAAGAACCGATCGAGCCCTTCCTCCCGGCTGCTTGCATCTGCAACCCAAGGGAAAGCGGCACATCGGCGACCGACCCATCGGCCACAATGCGAACCCTGGACTGGTCTTCGTTGAGGGTCGCAGAGGAATCGATGACGGTCGTCGAACGGAACTCCACGAACGCCTCTCCCCTCCATGTCCCACCGACGCCTCCTTTGATCCCCACGCCGCCAAAGGACGCTGTTACTTCCCGGCCGGCGTCGGGCTTCACGCTCCCATACCAGTGAGCGGACCTCGTGTCGTACCCGAGTATGCCGATCAACGAAGCCCCGCTGATTCCAGCAGGTGCCAGGTCGACGGGAAGACCGACAGCTCCCTGCAGACCACCCTCAGACCACGAGGTCCAGGGGGCAAATCCGGCTGACCGTGCGTAGCGGCCGTTCATGTTTACGATGGCGCTTCCCAACGGCTGGATGACGCTCGCTGTCATGAGCGGCATGCGAAAGCTGCCCACACCAAGTCGGAGATTTCCGGAGAAGCCTCCTTCAGCCACGATCGTTTTCCGCTCCAATCCCGCTCCGGGCACCGCACCCACAGGCCGCTCGCGAAGAGCCGGAGCCGACGACACGGCGATGTCACCCGCCGGACCGAGCATCTCCATGCGTTTCTCGACCCGCGGGAGGTCGATGGAGGCCAGCCCCGTGATCACAAATTCCGGCAGGTCGATGGTCGGCAACTCCGGAGCCCGTTGCTCGCGCAGCGGTGTGAGATTGCGCTGTGCATCCGGCGTCGGACGCTCCTGCGCCGGCAGGAGCACGAACAGTCCGGCGACGGTCAGCATGAATGCCAACCGTTTCATGAGCCCAAGGCTCCCAGCCGAGGGGGGGGGGGGGGGGGGGGCGGGGGGGGGGGGGGGG
>CAYIHQ010000202.1:0-5088 GCA_964362905.1 uncultured Ignavibacteriaceae bacterium | reverse complement strand
TGATCGCCATTGGCCTGTTTGGAATCACAATCCTCAAGATCTTCTTGTATGACCTCTCCTCCTTGGAGACCGCATATCGCATCGTGTCGTTCGTCGGTCTGGGAGCGATCCTGCTGGGGGTTTCCTACGGGTACCAGCGGTACAAACATCTGCTGATGTAGAACTTCCAAGAACGGGACACAGAGGGCCACAGAGATAAAGAGAGAGTTCCACCGAGGAAAGAGTTTGGAAACGGTTTTTCTCCGTGTACCTCCTCTTCTCCTCTGTGGAACTCTGTGTTCCGCTTCTCTTTTCTTTCACTTCCCGCTCATTTTCGGTACATTGGGTCTCTTCCTGTTGCATCCAATAATGGAGTTCACATGCCAGTGATCGGAGTCCTCAAAGAGACTGCCGCGGGTGAAACGCGCGTGGCGCTCGTTCCCTACAATGTGGCCCAGCTCGTGCGCGACAAGCACACGGTGGTGGTCCAGGCGGGCGCGGGCGTTGCCGCCGGTTCCGCGGACAAAGAATACCTCAAGGCCGGTGCAAAGATCGTCGCCTCGGCCAGTGCGGTCTGTAAGGCCGCTCAACTGATCGTCAAGGTGCGGCCCCCCACGCTTGCAGAAGTTCGGCACCTGAAGAAGGGGACGGCGTTGATCGGCTTCCTGGCGCCTGCCGCCAATCAAGCATTGATCAAGGCGCTGTCCGCCCGGGGTGTGACGGCCTATGCGATGGAATACATCCCACGCATCAGCCGCGCTCAAGGCATGGACGCGTTGACGTCGATGGCAACGGTCGCCGGTTACCGCTCCGTCCTCCTCGCTGCAGGTACGGTCGGCAAGATGTTCCCGTTGCTCATGACCGCTGCCGGCACCATCCCCCCCGCTACGGTGCTTGTCCTCGGTGTGGGCGTGGCCGGCCTCCAGGCCATCGCTACTGCCAAGCGCCTGGGGGCAAAGGTGGAGGCGTTCGACCCGCGCCCGGCGGTGAAGGACCAGGTAAAGAGCGTCGGCGCCACGTTCGTGGAAATGGTCCTCCCGAAGGAGGACGTCGAAACCTCGGGCGGGTATGCAAAGGAACAGTCCGCCGCTTTTCTGAAGGCCGAGCAGGATGCTATCGCCGGCGTTCTGCCGAAAGTGCACGCTGTCATCACGACGGCGCAGATCTTCGGCAAGAAGTCGCCGATTCTCATTACCGCGGCCATGGTGAAGGCGATGCAGCCGGGTTCGGTCATCGTCGATCTCGCCGCAGAGGGCGGAGGCAACTGTGAACTCACGGTTGCCGGCAAGACCGTCGTCCGGCACGGTGTCACCATCATCGGCGCGGTCAACCTGCCGGCCGACCTTCCTGTGGATGCGAGCCACACGTATTCCCGCAACGTCTTCAATCTTCTGAAGCACATGTACCCGAAGGCAGATGCCCCCACAGACCCCGAAGAAGAGATCCTGAAGGCGGCCCGTGTGACAACACCCGCCCGATCCAAAGGAGCCCGTCCATGAACCGAACCATCGCATTACGGCTGTGCGGAGCCCTCTTCGTCCTGACGACGATCGGCCTCCTTTTCGGGCAACGCCTCCTCGCCCAGGTGGCCACGGAGCCCGTCCCGGCGGCAGCACACGCCGAACCAACGACGGATTATTGGTCGCTGGTGATGGTGTTCTTGCTTTCTACATTCATCGGCCTCGGCGTCGTCGCGCGCGTTTCACGGCTGCTGCACACGCCGCTGATGTCATTGACGAACGCCATCTCGGCCATTGCGGTGGTCGGGTCGATCATCGTGACCGGCGCAGACTATCCCGATGAGATCCGAATCCTGGGCGCCGTGGCGCTCTTCGCCTCCGTGACCAACATCGTCAGCGGGTTCCTTATCACGGACCGCATGCTGAAGATGTTCAAGACGGGCCGGAAGGAGGCGAAGCCGTCATGACCGACCTCATTCAACTGGCCTATATCGTTGCCACGGTGTTGTTCGTCCTGTCGCTGTATTGGATGAACACTCCCAAGACGGCGCGTCGCAGCGTGATCGCCGGCGTCATCGCTATGGGTCTTGCTGTCGGTGCCACGTGGATGCGCCCGGACGTCGTCAACCATCTGTGGATCATCGGCGCCATCGCCGTCGGGTTCATTGTCGGCGTTCCGTTGTCGCGCGTGGCGCTCACGGCCGTCCCTCAGCGGACCGCGTTGTCCCATGCGTTCGGCGGCCTTGCGGCGGGGCTCGTCGGTACGGCCAAGTTCTATCTCTGGTCCTCCGAAGGCCCCGAGCAACTGACGGCCTTCCGGGTCGGCGCGATCGTCGTGGAGATCATTCTTGGTTACTTGACCTTTACCGGGAGCCTGATGGCCGCTGGAAAGCTGCAAGAGCTCAAGTGGATCCCGCAACGGCCCGTCACGTACAAGGGACAGAATTTTGTCAACATTGGGCTTCTCGCCCTCGCCGTGGGCATCGGTGTCTGGCTCGTCCTTGAACCGACGGGGCCATATGCGTTCCTCATCTTTCCGGCCATCATCGTCATGGCCCTTGTGTTTGGGGTCTTTCTCATCATCCCCATCGGCGGCGCGGACATGCCGACGGTTATCTCGATTCTCAATTCGTACGCCGGTCTTTCGGCGGTGGCGATGGGCTTTGTACTGGACAACAAGCTTCTGATCACCGCCGGCGCGCTCGACGGATCGTCCGGCTTGATCCTGTCCATTATCATGTGTCGCGCCATGAATCGTTCGTTCACGAACGTGTTGTTCGGCGCCTTCGGCCAAGTGCAGACCTCCAGGGCGAGCGGCGAGCAAAAGGGCTACAAAGAAGAGACCATCGAAGGTGCCGGACAGATCCTCGAGCAGGCGTCGAGCGTCGTCATTGTTCCGGGGTACGGCATGGCGGTCGCCCAGGCCCAGCACCGCACTCGCGAACTGTATGATCAATTGACGAAGCGCGGCATTTCCGTGAAATTTGCGATCCATCCGGTTGCCGGCCGCATGCCGGGACACATGAACGTCCTCCTGTCGGAGGCGGATATCCCCTACACCGACCAGGTGGGGATGGACGACATCAACCCCGACATGGGACAATGCGATGTAGCGATCGTGATCGGCGCGAACGACGTCGTCAATCCGGCTGCCCGGTACGACAAGTCCACGCCGATCTACGGTATGCCGATCATCGATGCGGACAAGGCTCGCACGGTGTTCGCCATCAAGAGGAGCAAGAATCCCGGCTTCGCGGGCATCGACAACGAGTTGTACTTCGCCGACCGGACGTTCATGCTCTTCGGAGATGCGAAGCACGTGGTCGGTGAACTCGTGAAGCAACTCTCGGGCGCGCAGGGCATGCACTGACGCACACCTCGGCGTGCTAAGAGCGGCAAAAGGCATAAAGGGCACAGACAGCCTCTCGTGCCTTTTGTGCTTTTTTGTGGCCAATTCCGTTTTGGACTTCTGCATCCGGTTTCGTAGCATTCCTTTCCATGACCCCCGAACAACTTCCCCTGCTGGCTGCCGGCATCCTGCTGATCGCGTTCCTGTACTCTTCCGTCGGCCACGCCGGAGCATCGGGCTATATCGCCGTCATGTCGTTGTTGAGTGTCGCTCCTGAGGTCATACGACCGACGGCGTTGGTCCTCAATATCCTCGTGGCAAGCATCGCCAGCTGGCAGTTCTGGCGAAGCGGGAATTTTTCCTGGCGGCTGTTCTGGCCTTTCGCTGTCGCAGCCGTTCCGACGGCATTCGTTGGAGGTTATGTCTCTCTTCCGACTGACATTCTGAAAATGCTGATTGGTGCCGTACTCCTGGCTTCGGCCCTTCGACTGTTTCTGAAACCGCCCGATGATGTCGTCCACGCGGAACCGAAACGACTGGTGGCTATCGCTCTGGGTGCGGCGTTGGGCCTGCTGGCAGGATTGACGGGAACGGGGGGCGGGATATTTCTCACGCCGGTCTTGATCCTAGCAGGATGGGCCCGCGCGCGGACCGCCGGGGCTGTCTCGGCTGTCTTTATCCTCGTAAATTCGGGCGCTGGTCTGGCGGGCTCCATCACTGCCACCCAGGCATTCCCAACCCCGGCACTGATCCTCGCGGCTGCCGCTATGGTTGGCGGAACGACAGGCTCGTACCTCGGCAGTCATCGCCTTCCGCATACCACGATCAAGCGTTTGCTAGCCGTGGTGTTAACCATCGCCGGACTGAAATTGTTGATCGGTGAATAGTGTGTTGCCGTGAGGCCAACCTCAGGCCATTCTCCTGTCTCCTGTCATCCTATTCTATGTCCTCTCCCACCATCCTCATCACCGGCGCCACCGACGGCATCGGAAAGCAGACCGCCCTGGAACTCGCCGAGCGCGGCTTCCGTGTCTTGGTCCATGGCCGGTCTGAATCATCGGCATCGCGGGCGTGTGCCGAGATCCTTTCACTCGTGCCGTCGGCAACCGTGGAGACAGTACATGCCGACCTCTCATCGTTGGCGGCCGTACGAGACCTGGCAACGACCGTGCGCCGAATAGCGCCGCACTTGCACGTGCTGGTCAACAACGCAGGCGTCTATATGAATGAGTTCCGGTTGAGCGCGGACGGGGTTGAGATGACGTTTGCCGTCAATCATCTGGCGCATTTTCTCCTGACGAATCTGCTTCTGGATGTGCTCCGCGCCGGATCGCCCGCTCGGGTGGTGACGGTGAGTTCCGTTGCACATACGCGGGGGGCACTCGATCTGCGTGATGTGAACGCAAAGCCCGGATTTTCTCCGTACGGCGCCTATGCCGCCTCCAAGCTGGCGAATGTGCTTTTCTCCAATGCGCTTGCTCGCCGCACAAAGGGCGATGGCATTACTTCCAACGCCCTCCATCCCGGCGTCATCACCACCAAACTTCTGAAGGCAGGATTCAACATGACCGGTGCGTCTGTGCAACAAGGGGCCGCGACCTCCGTGTTTCTTGCCTCCTCCCCACAGGTGGAAGGGGTGACTGGACGGTACTTCGTCGACAAGCGGGAGACCGCCTCATCTCCGCTCAGCCACAATGAACGTCTTCAGGAAGAATTATGGCTGGAAAGCGCCCGTATCACCGGACTCTAGAGATCCGGTCGAAAAGTGGTTATTTGTGAAAAAAGAATTTGGTGGCGGGA
>CAYIHQ010000201.1:0-5090 GCA_964362905.1 uncultured Ignavibacteriaceae bacterium | reverse complement strand
ATGAGCGTGATCATGACGACGAAGATTGTTGTCGGCGCCAGCATCGGGAGCGTGATGTCGACGAACTGCCGCCACCCTCTCGCGCCGTCGATGTGCGCCGCCTCGTAGAGTTCTTCGGGGATATTCGCCAACCCGGCAATGAAGATGAGCATGTTGTAGCCAAAATTTTTCCACACGGCCAGCAGAATGATCGCCGGCATGGCCACGTCCGGATTCCCCAGCCAGTCTACGGGCGCGACACCGAACCATGCGAGGGCGTGATTCAAGAGTCCGTTGGCCGGATGGTACAGATAGCGCCAGACGATGGCGACGGCCACCAAACTTGTCACGACCGGGAGGAAATAGACCGTCCGGAAGAACGGCTTGAACCGTGCGATGCGCGCGTGCAGCATCATGGCCACGCCCAGGGACACGAACACCGAGAGCGGAGCACCGACGATGACAAAGTAGAACGTATTCTTGAGGGCCGTCCAGAAGAGCGGGGTGTCGAGGATCCGGAGATAGTTCTCCCATCCCGTGTACCGAACCGTTGAGAGATCGCCCAGCCCGTAGATATCGAAGTCGGTGAAGCTCATTACGAGCGCTCCGAGCACGGGCAGGAGGAAGAAGACCGCAAGGACAGCCAACGCGGGCGAAAGAAAGAACCATGCGGCGGCGGCCTGCCGACGCCGGTCGAACAGGCGGGACGTCACGGCTGCCTCCGCTGTTCGGCCAGCCACCGGCGTTTTTCGAGCATGCGGTCGACATCCACGTCGAACCGCCGGACGGCTTCATCCACCGTGGAAGCACCCGTCGCCACGAACTCGACGTACGACTGCAGGCGAATCACGATCTGCTCCCATTCGGGCACCTGCGGCAGCGGGTCGACACGCTGGAGCTGCCGATAGAATGCCTGGACGTACCGATTGTTCGCGAGCGATGAATCTTCCCATGCCGACCGGCGCGGCGGAAGATTTCCTGTGATGCGGTAGAACTCGATGGATTGCTCACGGGATGCCAGGAACTCGATCAATTTCCACGCTTCTTCTTTGTGTTTCGACTGGCGGAACAAGACCAGACTCGTTCCCAGCGGGAGCGAAATGCCCGGGGTGGTCGCGTCCATAGAAGGCAGAGGCGCCGTCATCCAGAGATCCTGTTGAGCTGCGGGGATTCGGCGGGTGAATTCCCCGATGTTCCATGGACCCGTGATGTACATGGCGATGAGTCCGTCGCTGAACGAATTGTACAAGTTGGTGATCAGGGACTGTCCCTGGGGCGAATACTCTTTTTGGTAGAACGAGGCCAACAGTTCGAACGCGCGGCGAAATTCAGGACCGCTGAAGTTGCTGCGCGTTGCCCCCTCCTTTAGGAATTTCCCCCCGGCCTGCATGCCGAGAGCGATCGCCGGCACCCACTCGTTCGTCGGAAGGAAGAACGGGTAGTGCGTACGCCCTTTCGCCCGGGCCTGCTGTTGCATCAGATCACACAGACGGAGGGTTTCCTCCCAAGTGGCAGGCATGCTGTCGGCACCGGCTGCAGCGAGGAGGTCGCGCCGGTAGAACACCACGCGCGTGTCGACATACCACGGTAGGCCGTAGAGCGTGGAGTCGATGATGTTCGTCTTGAGAACACCCTCGAAGTAGTCATCCGTCCGCACGGACGCGGATCGCGCAACGTAGGTTTCCAACGGCTCGAGAGAGTTCAGAACCGTGAACTCCGGGATCCACGTGTTGCCGAGCTGGCACACGTCGGGCGTCGATTCCCCAGCGAAGGCGGTCAACAGTTTTTCGTGCGCCGCCGTCCATGGGATCTGTTGCACGACAACGCGAACGCCGGGGTTCCGGCGTTCAAACTCCGGAATGAGCGCCCGTACCATCTCCCCTTCATTCCCCATCCCCCAAAAACGAATGACGACCGGCCCGCCTTCCCGCGGGGCACAGGAGATTGCGAGCAGCAACAGAAAAAGGCCGATCCGAAGTGGCAACCGCATGGCTAGAGGGAAAGGAGATTGAGAAGATACCGTGCGGCCACCGGGTCAAATCGCCGGGCAAACGGGTCCTGCACGTTCCGGGAGCGATCGAGTCGGCCCCGGATCTGGATGCGGGAGACGATGACTCTGCCGTGGCCGATCCTCACCTCGAATACGGCCTGGATCCGAAGCCCAAGCCCACAGGAGGCGAGTGCGTGCGACGTCAGCGACGGCACAACGGTGTACTCAGAGACGATCTCGCCTCCGACACCCCCGTTGAACCATCGAAAATGCTCGGGCTGCAATCCCGACCACAGCGGGTGATGTGGATCCTCCGGAAAGACGTAGGAATCATAGCCTCCCTTGTCAATATCGGACCTCCGGGCGATGTGGATCGCGAGGTCCGAGGTTATTGGCACATCCCGCGGTTCCACCACCCGAAACTCGGGTTCCTGAACGACCAGGGTGCCGCCCTTCCGCACGAAATCGTCCACCTGCTTCCTTGAGGCCGCATACTCCTGCCGCTGCAATCCAAAGCTGTTGACAAAGAGGAGACCGGCCTTGGCAAAGGAGGAAGGATCCCATGAGTGGAACGACATCCCTTGTGAAAGCAGGAATGCCTCAACTTCGCCTCCGGGGTCGAGCACCACGGGAGGAGTCTTCCACGCAGAGCGGCGGAAGTCCGATTCAAAGATATGAAATGTTCGACGTGCTGTCGCAACTCGCTGCGTCCCCTCCACCAATTCCATCCGTAGATCACACACACCCGGAAGCGGAGGCATGGTGACAGAGACCTCTACCACCTTTCGTTCCCCAGGAGGGACCCGCACCGCAACCGGATCGAGCCGGTGCCCCCCCGCATCGCCCACGTCGAGTACCGGAACAACCTGGCCGTGCTTGACCTCTCCCGTGTCGTTCACCACATGGACGGGGATCGTCACCTGTTGCGATCCCTCGACGTGCCGGTCCCACCACTCCATACTGAGACCGAAGGGCGCAAACGCATTCCGGAGGGCCTGCATCAAGGGCTTCGGCTTCAGGTCGCGCACGGGCCCTTCGAACCAGTGTGCGGTCGGGCCGCGATTGTTGCTGAGATAGACAAAGGGTTGGATGGCCGCGCACCGCATCCGCCGGAACAGGCCCACCAGTTCTTCTGCGAGATATCCCTGGCGATCGACGATATCCTTCAAGCGGGGATCGCGTCCAAGCCAGCGCTCCACGATGTCCTTCATGAGAACGGTCGGCTGCCATGCACTGTCGAACCACCACCAGAGAAATTCGTTGACCACGACCGGTTCGGCCGACCGTTCCAGGTCCGGCAAGGCACGCGTGAAACCGAACGGACGGTGGTTCAGCGTCATCCCGAGGGAGTAAATGTAGGGATGTTGTTCGTGGAAATCGACGGACTCCCAGGGGCGCGTCGGGTCGAGTGTGCGAAGGCCGGGCACGATGTCGTGCACGATCGAGTCGTCCGAGGACTCGTTCAAAGGGTCCCAGATCACGATGCTCGGGTGGTTTCCGTTGTCCTTGATCCACTGCCGGAACTCCGTTTCGATCGCACGGTTTGAGCCGGTCGCATTCCAAAATTGCCATTCGTCCTGCAGCAAGAGTCCATGTTCATCCGCGAGGTCATACCACCGATGATAGGCACGGCCCAGATGAAACCGGAAGAAGTTGAAATGATGCTCGCGCGGAATGTCGATGAACACTTTCCGGACCCAATCCATGGTCCATGGCAATCGCGCTCGTTCGTCATCCGCCAGGAAACGATGGAAGGCGATGTTCCCTCCTCTCAGGAAGATCGGTCGACCGTTCAAATGGAAGCTCGGTCCGACCACGCGAAAGTCGCGCATGCCAAATTGCACTTCATGGAGGTCGACCGCCTCTCCGGCATGGTGGACTGAGACCCGGGCTTGGTACAGAAACGGATCCTCGGGCGACCACGCTCTCGGTTGAGGTATCGGAGTGGAGCATTCGAACAGATGACAGCCGTCTTCATCACGCAGATACCGGGCCTGTGCGGTAACGGCCGACTGGGGTTCGTCGGGCCGAAGGACCGTGACGCGCACCACAGCCGTTTCGGCGACGCCTTCACCGTGCGTCAACCAGACCTTCGCGGTCACTTCGTTTCGCTCGAGGGAGGGCAGGACGAGCACATCGCGGCAATGTGCAGGACCAGTCACCAGAAGGCTCACGTCGCCCCACACGCCGGGGGTGAAGACCTCCTTTTCCTGGTCCCGTCCGGCCGTATGGTCGGGCGGGAGCGTCTGCCGCGTCCCAACTCGGACCATCAGCCGATGGCGTTCGTGTTCCCCCAGGAACTCATCGATGCGATACTCCTGGGAGGTGGTACACGCGATCGATCCGCCAACGCGACGCCCGTCCACCCAGACTTCCGTTCCAAATTGAGCCTGCTCCAGTCTGAGCCACACCTGACATCCGGCTGGCAGCGACGGCACCTCGACATCCTGTGCATACCAGTAGTAGTCCGCTTCGCTGCCCGTGAGTGGCGGAGTAGCACAATCGATGACGGAGGGTACTGTGATGCGATGAGGGAAGGTGGACGGCGGGTCCTCTCGCGTCCCAACTGCGAGGCCCCATTCCCCGTTCAATGAACAGCGGGTTCGTGGGTGGGAAGGATCGCGGCTGAGTCGAAACCGGCTCATTATGGTCAGCATCGCCCGTGGGATCGGTGACGTCGGATGATATCGGCTCAGTTGGTCGGGATCGCGTCGAGCCAACCGCCCGTAAACCCTGCACGCCTCAGCCCGGCGATGATGTACGGGTTCTTCTTCATCGTCTTCCAGACGAAACCCGAACGGAGGTTCTCGGCCATGGTCAGGATCGGTCCCTGGTCGATACCGAGATAGTCGGTGTCGAACCAGCCCCTCTCCCCCGTCGCGGGGGTGACAAAGCTGGGATTGAACGCGTCGATGAACCCGTACTGTCTCCAGACGAGTTCTCCATATGTTTCCTTCATCGCCTGGAGACTCGGAAGGCAGATCTCCGGCGAGAACGCCAGCGAGCTTCCGACGGCGGTGGGTGCAATTGTGCCATCGTCGTTCGTCCAATCAATCGAAACGCCCCGCGCCGCATATCCCTGGAATCTCCGCGATCGGCCATCCACGGCAAACGATGTATC
>CAYIHQ010000200.1:0-5106 GCA_964362905.1 uncultured Ignavibacteriaceae bacterium | reverse complement strand
ACCCTGTATTGGCTGTCACTGTTACAGCAAAGGCAGCAGTGTTTACAATACTGAAGTCAAACCACGTTCCAACTGTTGCACCTGTTATTCCAGCAACCGTCAGCGCAGCGGTGGGAACCGTAAACGTTCTCGCCGCTGTCGGAGTTATAGTAAACTGACTTGAAGTCATTACCTGAGCAATCGTTGGCGTAGCGGCTGCGTCAGTCAAAGCCACCAACGTCCTGGTTCCCATCTTTACCGGAGTTACAACATTCGCGCCTAAGTCACCGACAGCAATATCTCCTATGATATTAAAACTGGCCGATGAAACCGTACCCTCATTCTGCGAAATCTTACCAGTTACTGTGTTAATATGAGTACAACCAACTGCATATCCAGCACCACTTGGCGCTGTAGAAGATTTACACTCAGATATTTTGCCACTTGAATCTTTTCTCAGCACAACAACAGCACCATTATCTTCACCTGTAATGGTTACTATACCGGCTGAGAAGTCTTCTCTCTGTGCCATAAATCAAACTCCTTAAATTAAAACCCTTGCGGTGTTATTCCCATATATTGACACAGAGTGCGCGTACTTCCACACTTCCGGCGGTATTCGTTCCTGTTACCGTAAACACCAAATCAATGGTGTCATTCTCCGTATACATTTTACCGACAGTGGTAATGTACGCATCAGTACCACCAAGACCAATCGACAGTGTATTAGCAGCCGCCTTCATATCAACCTGATTGTCGAAACCGTTAGGGTCGGTACCATCTCCAACATCAACCGCACTCGTAGTCGCAGCATTATTAGGCGTTACAACCTTTGTTGAAACATTTAATACCTGTACTCCAGCTACAACCGGAAGAACCTGATACACATCGGCATTTAAAGCGGCAGATATATCCACCACATTATTCATTACAAAAAAACGATTCAAACCAGATACCGGAACGGTAAATACAGCACCGCCGGTTTTATCCACTGTTGCCATTATTATCTCCTTTATTATGTGAAGAAATGTAGTTATTATGCTACATCTCAACTAGTTCACGAATTACACACCCAGATCGAACGTTGCGTACATGAAACCAAGAGCTACCGGGGATACCGTTTTCCAATCATACAAATTTACCCCACGCATACCTTGGCCTTCGTAATCCTCGAACTTGTCGAAGTAGGTCATACTTGTCATCTGCGAGGCGAATGCTATGGCACTCTTCCTACCAAACGGTATGTAATAACAAGTGTTACCGCTTTCATCTACCGTCTTCAACTGGTTGGAAATATAAACCTTAAACCTGCCGATTGGCTTGTCAATTCTGCCGCGATTGATTATCGACTCAGAACCACCAACCATAGAAATATCCTTAAGGTCAGAATACTGCAATACCGCCTGAGCCACTGGGGGTAATACAATAAACCAGTCATCGGGAGATACGTTTTGTTCGTCCAGCGCAACCTGACAGCGCAATACAGCTTTCAACACATTGGACGGTGTTAAAAACAACGGACTCGATGCAACTCCCAAGTTTAAAACACTCGTTATTCCAGCCGTAGCACCGCTATTATGAGAGTCTTCAGTTCCAACGATAGCCGACATGAATTCGCTTCCAATGAAAGCATCAACCTGTTTCCCTGCGTCTTTGGTACACTCATTGAAGAACCCTTCTCCGTTGAGCATTTTAACCAGACTGGTTTTGTCCAATTGGAAGTAGAAGTAGTTCCCCCTATTGATTGGGAACTCGATAGCCGGACTCTTCGGATTTTCCATCGTCATCTTGCCGCCAACAATATGTTTCCTAACGGTAATACTTGGTACCGATGGAATTATAACCTTCTCGCCGTGTTGCTTTATTTTTGCAGAAAACGTATTGTTTGTGATTTCTGCGAGAGGAGATGAATTGTAAAACTTCTCCTGATACACCGTGCTGAACAGAATTTCAATACGCTTATCAAGACCATCCTGGTAAAAATTTGGATAGCCAATTGCTGCTTCCTGGGCCATGATACAGTCTCCTTATGAACTCCTAACCCGCCCATCTCTGATCGCATTCTGATATTCAATTGATTTTTTTTGATATTCAGATTCCCGGCCATTATACTTGCCGGTTAGATAATCAGAGGTGAGTTGGTCAATATCTTTTTTAGAATAAAATTGTTTATCTTTGTCTTGAATGTTAGGCTTAGATTTTACATTTTTAGGTTGAACGAGTTCTTCTATGTCGAGCGTTTTATTGCTATTTTTGGTTTTAGTCTGCAATGAATAATTGTCGAAAATCTCTTTCACACGGTCAATATCCATATCCTTATCAGCCTGAGCCAATATATCTCCAAATCGTTGGCCGTTGGAAAATGGAACTTTGTTGCTTAACCACGCCTTCCACTTATCATCCATGGTTAGAGCGGATATGTTGGGAATCTTGTTAAGTTCTCGGTTGTATAGTTGTCTTGAAGTTGACAATTGTCGCTGGTCAGAGGCATTAATCTTTTTCTCGATTTCGCTTAATTTGCCCTCGATTAGATTCGGAGCGCTCTTTATTCCAGATTCAACGAGACTAGCAACTAATTCGGCTGCATCGTCCCCAAGTATCTCTTTCAATCTGGTCAATAATGAATTCTTTTGGTCTTCACTCTTGACTAATACTGTGTTGTTCTTAACTTCGGAGAGTTGGGATTCTATGGATTCGAGCTTTTTTAACAATCCAACATTGTCCTCCTTAACATCTCTCAACTCTTTTGACAAACGAGGAACTTCTGAGTTTTCCTTTCCAATGAGTACCTTACATCTCTGTTTCCAATACTCAAGGGAGTTTTCCCTGTCGTCTACGTTTTCGACATCCTTAACCACCGCTACTGCATCTTCAGAACTCGTTTCGGTTTGTTCTTCAAGGGTAGACTTCGATACGTCTTCAATAACAGCAGCCTGGGATTCCGCCCTGGGAGTTGCATTGTTATCTTCAACGTTCATCATCTGCTTGACAGAAGCCAACGCATCCACAACCTGATTTCTTAATTCTTCGCCTTGTTTATCCATACAAACATCCTTTCACTACGCAGAGCCTTACGGGAATTCTGCAACACACACAGAGCTTTTTATAGGATTCTGTGTAAAATAAAACACCACTTCAATACGTATTCCGAGCCTTTCGGGATTCGGATAACGTTTAATCATTTTATCGAATTTTCAAATCTATCCATCGTCTCTCGACTACCTTCTACCTTACTTACAAACTCAGACAGAGTCATTGCGCCGCCCTGAAGCAGTCTGCATTCTCTATCCTCTGAATTACAAGCCGTGGTATGTTTCGATGCAATCTGTTCCTCAATCCACTTCTTTAAGTCAGGCCAAAACAGACTACCCCTGAGAGAGAGGAATGCTTTAGCCTGAGTTATATTTTCTATCTTCACGCCGTACCCCTATCAGACATTGCATTGTTTTGAACCCCACCGGAAGGGTTTCCGGCAACGTCGAGAGTCGGAGGTTTTTCGATAGGCACTTGGCCGCCAGACTGTTGCGGAAGAGGGAAGAACTGTATAGGTATTTCAGGTAGTACCTTGTCTATGTTAAGACTTCTTATACCATTCGCTCTATCTCTCAAAAGCTCCGTCCTTCCTCCTATACCCATTATTTGTAAATCTACTGGATTGTTTGTATCTCTAAACAATTCAGCTTTCCTTAACTCTTCCTGCTCTTTTACAACCAGGGCATTTATACCATTAACAATTACCTTCGCATCCTGTTTAATATAGGGGTCTTCACTGTAAATCATATTATGTATGTAGGTGAGCTGTATCGCTCTTGCCACCATATTAGCATCAATTCTCAGCACCAATTCATTGATGAACTTTCCAGCCATGTTAACAAACATAGAAAGTCCGCTTGCAGTATTGCCTGCGCCCTGTATATTTGGGTCTCCGTGTGCGAATGCAGGAATACCACTCTTCTCATCCATACTCCTTGTAAATGTATTGTAAACTCCCAGTAGATCACCCATACGAGACTCTGGCTGGTAGAATTTAACAGGGTCTCTATCACTCGACATACCATCGCTGCTGTCATACACAAAGACTCGGCCACCGTACAGTTTGAACGAGTCAGGGCCGTCAAGCATTTTAGACCTGTCTATCTGAGACATAGGCAGTGCGCAGAATGCTTGATTGTTTTGAATTGCCCGTACAGTGCTATTTACCATATCCTCGGTATCGCTTACCGTTTCTGGCAGGGAATTTCCCCAAAACGAACCCGGAACCTCTACGAATACCTCTTTTGAATATGGTCTCATTCCGACATGATTGATCACCGCCCTAATAACGTAAGGAGAACCATCTACAAACCATGCGTTAATCTCGTAATATTTATCTTCGTCATTAATCTGAGACTCATCCATGCCCCACTCTAATAAGACATCGCCCTTGACTTTTCCCCAATAATTAATGATTCCAAATTTATTGGATTCGAATAAATGCCCCATCCTACCTTCGGCTGTTGCTTTCTCTTGGTCTATAGTTCTGGTCGAACGATTATACCCATTTTTGTTATCATTCAGTACCTTGCGAATATTCTCACTGTTATAACCTTTCACATCAATGCATTCGCTCAACTCCGGCATTGTCATCGTCATGTACTCTATGAAATCTCCATCATCTATATCAACTGCATCATCTGATGGATACACATCTAACGGGCTTACCCTCTCGTAGTATATCCCTAATTCGTCTGATAGTACCGGGACGTTTTGTTCCCACTTCAGAACACGCTTCCTTCTTACTACCGGAGCCTTAAGTATGCCTGTACCAAACGCTATAATATCGCTTCTTACGTCCCTAAAACTCTTATCCCAATCACCTTCAGCCTTTTGATCATCGATAAGGTTAGACATCTTCTCTACACCATTCTTGGCTTCTTTATTTACAGCCTTCAATTCCTCTTCTTTTAACTCTTCGTGATGGGCTTGAGCCGCCGCATTGAATTCCTCTGGAGTTATCTGTACGCCGGTCTCTTGCTGGTACTGAGTTGCCGCTACATACATCTGATCGAGAACTTTATTGACGATCTCTTTTTTCTTCTCTTCAGATAGTTCAGGAATAGGCGTTGCCTGTAACCCACAGGCTCTTCC
>CAYIHQ010000199.1:0-5150 GCA_964362905.1 uncultured Ignavibacteriaceae bacterium | reverse complement strand
GAGGGCGCGCGTCGGCTCGTGCGCTGACGCCGACATCGTCCCCCCCAGCACATCGGTCGACCCAGTTCGGATCCTGATCGCCATGTCGGTTCTTCCCATCTATCTCTACGGCAGCGAAGTCCTCAAGACCAAGGCCAAGCCCGTCAAGTCCGTCGACGAACGCCTCATCAAGCTGGTGTATGACATGTTCGAGACGATGCACACTTCCAACGGCATCGGCCTGGCGGCGAATCAGGTGGGCGACCTGAATCGCATTGTCGTGGTCGACGTGACGGGCCTCGACGAGGGGGAGGAAGAGGAGGGGTCCGACCCAAGCCCGCCGGAGCGGAAGACCTCGCCCGGTCTGCCCACGGTGCTGGTCTTGATCAATCCGGAGGTCGCTCACGAAGAGGGTTCGTGGATGATGGAGGAGGGATGCCTGAGTATCCCGGATGTCCGGGCTGAGGTGGAACGGGCGGCTGTCATTCGCGTTCGATACCGGGACACGTCCTTCCGTGAGAACGAGCTCACGGCCGACGGCATGCTTGCCCGCGTCGTCCTCCACGAGATCGACCACCTCAACGGGGTTCTGTTCATCGAGCGCATCGGCAAGACCCAACGGAGCTTGATGAGCAACAAACTGCGAAAGATCCGGAAGGGAGATGTGGAGACACGGTATCCCGTCATTTCGGATCGCGATGCCTGACCAGCCCCGCATCGTCTTCATGGGGACGCCGGAGTTCGCGGTTCCCAGCCTCCGGATCCTCCTCGACCATGGATGTTCCGTCGCCGCCGTTGTCACCGCGCCCGACAAGCCCCGCGGCCGCGGACAACAGGTCTCCTTCACCGCGGTCAAAGAAGAGGCGCTCCGTCATTCCCTTCCCATTCTCCAGCCGGATCTGCTCAGGGAGCCGTCCTTCGCCGACGCGCTGCGCGAGCTGGCTCCGGACCTGATGGTCGTCGTCGCGTTTCGCATCCTGCCCCCCGAGGTCTTCACGCTGCCGCGCCTCGGCGCCTTCAACCTCCACGCATCGCTCCTGCCACGGTACCGAGGCGCCGCTCCGATCAACTGGGCGGTCATCAACGGCGAGACGGAGACGGGCGTGACGACGTTCTTGCTGCAGGAAAAAGTGGACACGGGTTCGATGCTGCTACAAGCGCGCGTCACGATCGGTCCGGCCGACACGGCCGGCGACGTGCACGATACGCTCGCGGGGGTCGGAGCCGAGGTGGTCCTCCATACCGTTCGCTTGCTGGTGTCGGGATCCGCCCGTCCGCGTCCGCAGGACGATGAACTCGCTTCCGCTGCACCGAAGATCTTCAAGGAGGACTGCCGGCTCGATTGGTCCCAGCCCGCCGTCTCGTTGTACAACCGGGTCCGAGGTCTCGCGCCGGTTCCGACCGCATGGACCACGTTGGGGGAACAGATATGGAAGATCTTCCGAGCGCGCGTTGTCGACGATACCGCGGTCGGTTCCGAGTTGCCCGGAACGATCGTGCATGTGGACAGGATCAGTTGCGCCGTGCGTACGGGGCGTGGAACGCTGGCGGTGGAAGAGGTGATGCTGGAGGGTCGCAAACGGCTCAGCATCGAAGAGTTCCTCCGTGGACATCCGTTGACGGTCGGGATGGTCCTCGGCGCATAAGCGTTCGTTGCCGCGGGCTCCAAAAAATCTCTATATTGAAAATCCGAATGCGCATACCTCTGAACTCGTGGCCAAGATCATCGTCATAGCGAACCAGAAGGGGGGCGTCGGCAAGACGACCACCGCCATCAATCTTGCCGCCTCGCTGGCTGCCGCAGAGCGCAAGACTCTGCTCGTCGACACCGACCCGCAGTCGAATGCGTCGAGCGGCGTGGGTGCGACACCCGTTGAAGGGCGCACCATCTATGAGGTGCTGGTGGACGGGGCCGACCCGAAGGACATCATCGTCGACACCCAGATGCCCTTCCTGTCGCTCCTGCCGTCGCACATCAACCTCGTCGGCGCGGAGATCGAGCTCGTGGGACGCGAACAGCGCGAGTTCCTCATGACCACGGCGCTCAAGAAAGTGGCCGACCGATACGAGTTCGTCGTCATCGATTGTCCTCCCTCCCTTGGGTTGTTGACGCTCAACGCCCTGACGGCCGCAGATTCCGTCCTGATCCCCGTCCAATGCGAGTACTTCGCTCTCGAGGGGCTCGGCCAGCTGTTCAACACGATCAACATGGTCAAGAAGCGGCTCAATCCAAACCTCGACATCGAAGGCGTCCTGTTGACGATGTTCGATTCGCGCCTGCGCCTGTCCAACCAGATCGTGGAAGAGGTCAAACGGTACTTCGGCGACAAGGTCTTCGAGACCGTCGTCTCGCGCAACATCCGTTTGAGCGAAGCCCCGAGCTTCGGCAAACCCATCATCCTCTACGACGCGGTCTGCTCCGGAACGAGAAACTACATGGAACTCGCCCGCGAGGTCATGCGGCGCGCGACGCTTCTGGAGCAGGATCCCGCGGCGCGGCCCGCGGCACACGGAGACACCACGCCATGACGCAGCAGAAGAAATCGGTGTTGGGACGCGGGCTCAGCGCGCTCATTCCCAAGGGCCCGAAGATCGAATCGACCGGTGAGGAACGATCGCCCGTCGAGTTCGGGAAGACTGCGAGCATTGACGTCGCCAAGATCAAGCCGAATCCGTTTCAGCCGCGCGTCGATTTCGACGAGGCGGCGCTGGACGAGCTCAAGCGCTCGATCCAGGAAAAGGGGGTCATTCAGCCGATCACGGTGCGGCGCTTCGGCGACGGTTACCAGATCATCGCCGGCGAACGGCGCCTCCGGGCCGCGCAGTTGGCGCGGTTCAAGGAGATCCCCGCCTACGTCCTCGACGTCCCCTCCGACGAAGAGATGCTGGAACTCGCGCTCATCGAGAACATCCAGCGTGAGCATCTCAACGCGATGGAAGTGGCCGCGGCCTACCAACGCCTGCTCGACGAGTGCCAACTGACACAGGAAGAGGTGGCCCAGAAGGTCGGCAAGGACCGCACGACCGTCACCAACTTCCTCCGTCTCCTCAAATTGCCGGAGAAGATCCAGGACGGGCTTCGCAAGAACAAGATCTCGATGGGGCACGCCCGCGCGATCGTCAATGTGCCGGGCGAGAAACTCCAGCTCCGGTTGTACGAGCGGATCGTTCACGAGGGATTGTCCGTGCGGAAGGTGGAAGATCTGGCGCGCGGAACGGGCGGCGGAAAGCCGGCCGGAGCCCGCAAGGCACGGGATGCCGGAACGACGCCCGCGGGGATCCAGAGCGTCGAAGACCAACTGCGTCAAACGCTCGGAACGAAGGTCATGGTCCGGACGAAGGGTGCCGGTCGGGGGGATATCATCATCGAGTTCTATTCGCTCGATGAATTCGACCGCTTGTTGGAACTGTTGAGCAGCACCGCCAAATACCGCTAACGGAGACTGTCATGCCCACCGCACAGGTTCTCACGCAGAAAGCTCCCGCGCCGATCGGCCCGTACAGCCAGGCCATCACGGTCGACGGACGATTCGTCTACACCGCCGGGCAGATCCCGCTCGACCCGGCCACCAATCAGATCGTCGAGGGCGACATCAAAGCGCAGACGCGGCGCGTACTGCAGAATCTAGAACAGATCCTTGTGGCCGCCGGCTCGTCCATGAAGAAGGTCATCAAGACGACCGTCTTCCTCAAAGACATGGGCGAGTTCGCAGCGATGAACGAAGTGTACGCCGAGTTCCTCGGCGCGGCGGCCCCTGCACGGAGCACAGTGGAGGTGGCGCGCCTCCCGCGCGATGTGCGCGTCGAGATCGAAGCCATCGCCCTCATCGAGCGCTGATCCGTATGCGATTCTCCGGCCGTCCCTGGCTGGCGTTGTTCCTCCCGCTCTGCGCCGCCCTGGCGCAACAGCCGGTGTCTCGCCATCTCATCCTGCATGATACCGATACTGCGCGCGTCACGTTGGAAGGAACCACCCGGGAGTTGTCCTCGGTCCCGGAGGAGCGTTCGACGGGCCTCGCCATGCTTCTCTCCGCCGTCGTCCCCGGGGCGGGACAGATCTACACGGAACGATACGTCTCGGTGCCGATCATCTGGGGATTCGGATGGTACTTCGGCAAGACGGTGTCGGACAATCACCGGTCCTACCGGGACTATGCCGACCGATTCACCCGTGAAGTCGCCGCGGATACGTTGACGATACTTCAATTGAATGACGTCAAGAGAATTCGCGATTTCTACCGCGACCAGCGCGATCGCTTCGCCGTCTATCTTGGCGTCACCTATCTTCTCAACATCGTCGACGCGTACGTCGGAGCCGCCCTGTACGGGTTTGACGTTTCGCCCGATCTGAGCGGCGGAGCACAGATCCGCTACCGCCTGCGGATCCGATGAAGACCCCCGGAGGTCAGCTCGCTGAAAGACTTCACCCAGACCTTGGCGTCCCCGGCCTGCCCTTGTTGTTCTCACTGGTCGGGGCGGGCTTGGCGGTAAGTGTTTTGTTCCCTCCTGCTAGCAGATCCGCAAGTGCTGCTTCGAGCCCCGCGAATCGGAATGTGAACCCGCTTTCCAGAAGCTTCTTTGGTATCGCCTTCTGACCCGTCAGCACCACGTCCGCCATCTCTCCCCGCACCAACCGCAAGAGCGCCGAAGGCACCGGAGCCCACGATGGACGTCGCAGCACCCCACCCAGGGTCTCGCACAATTCCTGCATCCGCACCGGCTGGGGAGCGGCCAGATTGAGGGGGCCGCTGAGCGATGGGGTGTGGAGCGCATGGATGATCGCGCGCGCTTCATCGTCGGCGTGGATCCACGGCATCCACTGACGTCCGCTGCCCAGCGGCCCGCCGACGAAAAACCGAAATGGCAGCACCAATCGCTGGAGCGCACCCCCGCGGGCATCCAACACGATGCCTGTTCGCAGCAGAACCACCCGAACTCCGTCCGTCGCGGCTTGCTGCGCTTCTTCCTCCCATCTCCGGCACACGTCCGCAAGAAATCCCGAACCCGACGTATGGAACTCGGCGACCTCGCCTTCGGGAACGTCGCCATAGTAACCGACGGCCGAGGCGTTCACGAGCACCGCGGGTTTGCGGGGAGCTGCGTGGATCGCGTCGACGATGGGCCTCGTGGCGTTCAACCGGCTCTCGAGGATCAGCTGCTTGCGCGACGCC
>CAYIHQ010000198.1:0-5186 GCA_964362905.1 uncultured Ignavibacteriaceae bacterium | reverse complement strand
AAGCTTCGCGCCCGCGGCGTCGAGGCCGTGGCTGCGAACACCGGCCTGTCCGAGAAGGGGATCGCGCTGGGCTCCGACCGCGTCGTGCCGCTTCGCACGCCGTCAATCGCGTTGGCCACGGACGAGCCGACAAACCCGAGCGACGTGGGCGAGGTCTGGCATCTGTTGGAACGCGAGTACGGAGTTCCGTTCACCATGCTGCGAGCGGAGGATCTGGGCCGCGCTCAGTTGTCAAAGTACGACGTCCTAGTGTTGCCGGACGGCCGAGCATGGCGAACGGCACTGGACTCTGTGAGCATTGCAGCACTTCGGTTCTGGGTCTCCGCGGGGGGTGTCCTGATCGGCATCGAGGATGCTGCACGCGCGTTGACCAAGACATCGTCCGGGCTGACGGCGGGGCTGTTGCTCCAGGACACCAAGGAGGATGAGAAGAGCAAGGAAGAGAAAGACCGTGAGAAGAGCCTTCGTGAGCGACGCCGTTCCTTGACGAGATTCGAGAAGGAAGAGTCAGACCGGCGCGAACGGATCCCTGGAACGATCTTCAAGGTCGTCGTCGATACGACGCATGCGGTGGGTTTCGGCATTCCGGGTACAACCTACGTCTTCAAGGGGAACGGGGCACCGTTCAAGGCGGTCGATCAGGGGCACGTGGTCGTGCGGTTCTCCAGTGATTCGACGGAGGTGAGTGGCTACTCCTCTCCCACAAGATCGCGCGAGGTCGCCGGGACTCCCTACATCCAGGAGTTTGCAGTTGGCCGGGGCAAAGTGTTCCTGTTCGCAGAATCCCCCACATTCCGACTGCTCTGGCTCGGCCCTTCGCGGTTTCTGGTGAATGCTCTGCTCTTCGGTCCGCCTCCCCGCACCTACTAAAGGGGCAAATTTCGTTGATTCCGACGTGCAATTTCGGTATCTTAAAAATCCAATTCTTTAAGAATTGGGCTTCTGTTTCGTGATGCCGCGTACTGTTGTGCGGCAGGGTGCCACTGGTTCCAAGAACTTCGATTGGGGTGTAGCCAAGCGGTAAGGCAGCGGCCTTTGGAGCCGTCATTCCCAGGTTCGAATCCTGGCACCCCAGCATCAACGCGCCGCTGCGCCCGCCGCTCTTGTGGCTCCTGCGGCGCGGAGTTGTCTCCCAACGTCGGGATCAATTATGGCCAGCACCTTGAAGGTCTTCTCCGGACGCTCGAACCGCCAGCTGGCGGAGGATATCTGTCAGGCCGCAGGGATCTCCCTGGGCCACACCGAAATCCAGAATTTCAGCGACGGCGAGATTTGGGTGAAGTTCGCGGAGAATATCCGCGGTGCGGATGTCTTCCTCGTGCAATCGACGCAACCTCCGGCCGACAATCTGCTGGAGTTGCTGATCATGATCGACGCCGCGCGACGGGCGTCGGCCACCCGTGTGACGGCTGTGATCCCGTACTTTGGATACGCCCGGCAGGACCGCAAGGATCAACCACGGGTCTCCGTCACAGCCAAGTTGGTGGCGAACCTGATCACCGAGGCAGGGGCAGACCGGGTGATCACGATGGATCTGCACGCGGCGCAGATCCAGGGTTTCTTCGATATTCCGTTGGACCATTTGTATTCGTCTGCCGTGTTGGTCGAACATTTTCGCAAGCTGCAGATACCGAATCTCGTGGTCTGTTCGCCGGACGTCGGTGGGATCAAGATGGCCCGTTCCTACGCCAGGCGTCTCGATGCGGAGTTGATCCTCATCGACAAGCGACGGCCCAAGGCGAACGAGGTTGAGGTCATGAACATTATCGGCGTCGCCGAAGGAAAAAACATCCTGATCGTCGACGACCTGATCGATACGGCGGGTACATTCGTGAATGCGGTTGGCGCCCTGAAGACGGCGGGTGCGTTGGCGGTGTATGGGGCAGCCACTCATCCAATCCTGTCGGGCAAAGCGTACGAGCGGATCGATAGTTCCGAGGTGACATCGATCTTCGTCACCGACACGATCCCGTTGCGAAAATCGGCTCCCAAGGTGGATGTCCGGTCGACGGCTCGCCTGTTCGCCGAGGCGATCCTCCGGACGCACCAGAACAAGTCGATCAGCTCACTCTTCGACATTGACAAAGACAAAGCCTGAATTTTATGAGGAGAAGCACCGATGTCTGAACTGACCATCACCGCTGAGATCCGGAAGACCACCGGGAAGGGCGGCAACGCCATGCGCGCCAAGGGGGTTGTCCCCGGCATCTACTACGGCCATGGCCTGCCGAACATCGCCATCGCCATTCCCGAGCCCGCCCTCCGGCCGCTCTACGCCACCACCGCGACCCATATCATCAACCTGACGCTGGACGACGGGTCGGTGCATCCTTGCATTCTCAAGGACATCGATTTTGACCCGGTGTCCGACCGCCCGGTCCATTTCGATCTGTTCGGCCTGAACGCCGATGAAGAGGTCGAAGTAAACGTCCCGGTGGTTCTCACCGGCGGCGTGCCATCCGGCGTGAAGGAAGGCGGCATCCTGCAACACTTGCTGCACCGCATCAAGGTCTCGTGCCTCCCAAAACACATGCCCGAGTCCATCGCGATCGATGTGTCGACACTGGGGATCAACAAGTCGGTCCACGTCAGCGAACTGTCGCTGCCGAACGTCCGGATCCTCGACAACGCCCGAACGACGGTCGTCGCGGTCATCCCGCCGGTCGTCGAAAAGGTTCCGGAAGTGGCCGCCGTTGCCGAAGTGGCCGCGGTCCCGGCCGAGCCCGAGGTCATCGCCAAAGGCAAGAAGCCCGAAGAAGAGGGCGAAAAGCCGGCGGAGAAGAAGTAACGTCGGCGGAGGGCCACAATGGTCCTCATCGCCGGCCTGGGCAATCCCGGCCCGACGTACGCCGGGACGCGCCACAATGTGGGATTCCTCGTCGCAGAGGAATTGGCGGCCCGTCATCGGGCGGTGTTTGTAGCCGGTTCGGGGGCTTGGAACGAGGCCCGATTCGACCTCGGAGACGATCAAGTTGTCGTCATCAAGCCGCTGACGTTCATGAACCTCAGCGGTGCGGCAGTTGCTGAAGCGAGGGAGGCCCGGGGAGGGACGGATGTTCGACTGCTGATCGTGTACGACGATTTTCAACTGCTGTTGGGGTCCTTGCGGCTGAGGCTTCGCGGCTCGGACGGCGGCCACAACGGCATGTGCTCGGTGATCGAGTCTCTGGGCACGACCGAGGTGCCGCGGTTGAGGTGCGGTATCGCCTCACCACACATGCCAATCGACAAAGACCAGCTGGTTGGTTTTGTGCTTGAGCGTTTTGCACCGGATGAAGCGGACGCGGTCCGCGAGATGATTCGGCGGGCGGCCGATGCGTGTGAGGCCGTGGTGTTCAGGGGCTGGACTGCCGCCATGAACGAATTCAATCGACCGTTGCCCGATGTCGGCGACGAGTAAAAGTGCTCCATCAGTACCCGGCGGCCGGGTGAGGTGCCGCACATATCCCACACCCTGCTCCGCTCTGAGGTCATCATGAGCGGGGCCATGTTCCACGTCCACAGGGAGAAGGCTGCCATGGCGCAGACCCCCAAGATCTACGAAACGGCGTTCATCGTGAACGCTGGCCTGGACGACCCGCAGATCGATGCGGTGATCGAAAAGGTCAAAGAGTTCATCGCGAAGCACGGCGGTTCGGTCCTCGACATCAACAAGTGGGGCCGCAAGCGCTTCGCCTTTCCCATCCGCAAGAAGAACAACGGCTTCTACGTGATCGCGGAGTTCACGGGCCCAGGCGACCTCGTCGCCAGGTTGGAGCGTCATTACCAACTGGACGAGAATGTCCTGCGGTATCTGACGATCCTGTTCGACAAGCGCGGCATGAAGGCACGAGCCCAGAGGATCGCAGCCGACCAAGCGAAAGCGGAAGCACCCGCCGCTGAAGTCCCGGCGACCGCCTGACCCCGATCACGACGACACCAGGAGCAGACCATGAGACCACCTCTTCGCCGAAACCCCTCCGACAGCGCACCACGCCGCGGCCGCGGCCGTGGAAAGAACCAGCAGCAACGCAAGAAGCGCACCTGCCGGTTCTGCGACGCCAAGGAGATCTACATTGATTACAAGAACGAGAAACGGCTTTCCCGCACCGTCTCCGAACAGGGGCGCATCATCCCGCGGCGCATTACGGGAACGTGCGCCAAGCACCAGCGGCAGCTGACGATAGCCATCAAACGCGCCCGTCACCTCGCCCTGCTGCCGTTCGTGGCAGACGCGGTGAGCTGAGGAGACGAACACCATGAAAATCATTCTTCGACAAGACTACAGCCAACTGGGGAAGATCGGGGACGTGAAGGACGTGAAAGACGGCTTCGCGCGCAACTTCCTCATTCCACGAGACATTGCCTACGAAGCGACGCCCAGCGCCCTGCGAATGCTGGAGGAAGAGCGAAAACGCACAGGCCGGCGGCAGGAGAAGGAACGTGCCAGCGCAGAGCACCTCGCGGCGCAACTGGAGAAGATCTCCGTCACCCTCAGCGTCAAAGTGGGCGAGGACGACAAGCTGTTCGGTTCCGTCACTTCTCAGATGATCGCGGATGCCCTCGCGGAGAAATCGATCACTCTGGACAAGCGGCAGATCGAACTCGAAGACACCATAAAGAGCCTCGGCATCTACGACGTGCCAGTGAAGCTCTCCGCAGGTGTTACCGGGAAGATCAAGGTCTGGATCGTGCGCGAGTAACGGTCCGCGATAGAGTTGCGCACAACGGGCATCGGGGCACTCCCTGTTGCCCGTTCGTGTTTAGGATTGGTCGGACCGCCAAAAACTGCGGGTTTTCTTGCCTTTTCTCGGTTTTCTCGGTAGATTTTTTTAACAACGTTTAGAACGGGGGGATGTGGTGCTGCGCTGTGTCGAGGCCCCCGTCCCACTATTTCCGGCCGCTCCCCTTTCGACCATCTGCCGATCGTTGGCTCTTTCAGCGAACGGCCTTCGCCGCCGGGGAGCGCCTTGACCATTTCCGATCAGGATCGGTTTCCGTATGTCGTCCTCCAAAAAGACCCAGAGCTTGGAAGAAGTCACCATCCGATTCGCCGGCGATTCCGGCGACGGCATGCAGCTGACCGGCACCCAGTTCACGAACACCACGGCCCTGCTCGGCAACGATCTGAGCACGCTGCCGGACTATCCCGCGGAGATCCGCGCGCCCCAAGGTACCCTGTTCGGCGTTTCCGGATTCCAGATCCA
>CAYIHQ010000197.1:0-5192 GCA_964362905.1 uncultured Ignavibacteriaceae bacterium | reverse complement strand
GGGCGGGCGGGGGTGGAAGTTCGATGGTGAGCCCCACATCGGCCGTGTCGCCCCTCGAGGCCATTCGCCTCGTTGCCCCGGGCCTTGCTCTGACACACGCTCAGGGCGTGTCACTGCAAGGCGATCTCACGCCGATCGATCCCGCACTCCTGACGCCTGGCGGTGGACTTCCCGGCCACGGATGGTGCGCGGAGTATTTTGCCAACATGGAACTGCGTGGGGTACCGGCTGTCACGCGTCTCGAACCACGCATTGACTTTGATTGGGCGGGTGATGGACCCGGTGCTGGCCTTCCGTCCGACCGGTTCTCCGCCCGCTGGACAGCGACGTTCCGCCCCGACAGTTCCGGGCTACGCACGCTCGAGGTCTCCAGCGACGACGGGATTCGGCTCTGGCTCGATGGGAAGATGCTGATCGATGAATGGACGGACCACGCGGAGGTGTACCACGGAGTTCCCGTCGAACTGGAGGGCGGCAAGACCTACGAACTGAAAGTGGAATATTTCGAGAACGGAGGCGGTGCGATCGCCCGGTGCGGTTGGTCCGTGAATCGCCGTGAGCAGATCCAGGAGGCCGCTCAGGTCGCTCGTCGCGCCGATGCAGCAGTTGTATTCGTTGGCCTCTCGTCGCGCTATGAAAGCGAAGGCTTCGATCGCCAGACCCTTTCACTGCCGGACGATCAGGTCGAATTGATCAAGGCCGTTGCGGCAGCGAACCCCAGAACAGTCGTCGTGCTCAACAGCGGCGCCGCCGTGTTGGTGGAAGATTGGATCGACCGTATTCCCGCCTTGCTGGAAGCATGGTACCCGGGACAAGAGGGC
Source organism: uncultured Ignavibacteriaceae bacterium (assembly GCA_964362905.1). Classification (GTDB taxonomy): domain Bacteria; phylum Bacteroidota; class Ignavibacteria; order UBA10030; family UBA10030; genus 2-02-FULL-55-14. Next base: position 4,371 of record CAYIHQ010000197.1, on the reverse strand, counting down.
GGACACGCGATCGCTGAGATCCTGTTCGGCGACGCGAATCCGTCCGGGAAACTCCCGACGAGCTTCCTGCGTCGTTGGGAAGACTATTCCTCATTTGCAGACTATCCGGGGAAGTCCGGTGCGGCGGAGTACAAAGACGATGTATTTGTCGGCTACCGCCACGTGGACAGGACCGGCATCGAGCCGCGGTTTGCGTTCGGGTTTGGCCTGTCGTACACGGACTTCACGTACGAGAATCTCACGGTTCGGCTGCTCGACGGAATGCCCGCTCCGACGGTGGAAGTATCGTTTGACATCGTCAACACGGGCGCCCGCGTGGGAGCGGAGGTCGCTCAGGTGTATGTGTCGAATCCTGCGGGGGCAGTGGAACGGCCGCGTCAGGAACTCCGTGGCTTTGTCCGGGTCGAATTGCAGCCGGCAGAGAAACGCTCGGCGACGGTGCGGCTTGACGCGCGTGCGTTCTCATTCTACAATGTCGAGTCGGCAAGATGGGATGTTCCCCCCGGCGACTACGGCATCCGGGTCGGCAGTTCGTCGCGGATGATCCGCCTCGCAAAGTTGATCACACTACGGTGAAGGCGATGTCCATGCTCGCACGCATTCTTCTTCTCGCCGCGATGTGCGCGGCCGGCGCCAGTGCGCAGACATTTGTGACTGTCCGCGGGCCGGAGATCCTCGATCCTTCTGGTCAGCCGCTCATCCTTCGGGGGATCAATCTCGGAAACTGGCTGGTGCCGGAAGGATACATGTTCAAGTTCGACACCGCCTCCTCGCCTCGCAAGATCCAGGAGGTGTTCAACGAGCTGATCGGTCCTGCCGAAGCGGCTGCGTTCTGGCGCCAGTTCCGCGATGTCTATGTGACGCGGGACGACATTCGTTTCATCCGGAAGGCGGGATTCAACAGTATTCGCGTGCCGTTCAATTTTCGCTTGTTCGTGCGGGAGGATGACCCGACGATGTGGGGCGGACCCGGATTCGAGATGCTCGGCCGTGCGGTCCGGTGGTGCCGGGAGGAGGGTCTGTGGGTGATCCTCGACATGCACTGTGCGCCGGGGGGTCAGACGGGAGACAACATCGACGACAGCTGGGGCATGCCGTTCCTGTTCACGAGCCGGGAGAGCCAGGAACTCACGATCGCCCTGTGGCGAAAGATCGCAGAGCGCTATCGGAACGACCCGACCGTCATCGGCTACGATCTGCTGAACGAACCCATCCCGCATTTTGCCGACACGACTGCGTTGAATCCGCTCCTCGAGCCGCTCTACCGGCGGATCGTGGCGGCGGTCCGGGAGGTTGACACAACGCATCTCGTCTTCCTCGGCGGGGCGCAGTGGGATTCCAACTTTCGGGTCTTCGGTCCACCGTTCGACAGTAAGGCCGTCTACACCTTTCACAAATACTGGACAAAGCCCACGGATGAAGTGATTCAGGAGTACGTGCAATTCCGGGATCGATATCAGGTTCCGCTCTACATGGGAGAGGCTGGAGAGAATACCAACGAGTGGATCAGGGAGTTCCGGGAAACGCTGGAACGGCATAGGATCGGCTGGCACTTCTGGCCGTACAAGAAGCTTGATGCCCCAAGCTGTTTCGTGAGTATTCAGCGTCCGCCGGGATGGGACGTGATCAGGCGGTTTGCAGCGCGGCCACGAGCTACATATGCGGATCTACGCGCGAACCGACCGGACCCGGAGGCGGTGAAGGCGGCGTTGGACGAATACTTGAAGAACTGCGCGCTGGAGCGGACGACCATCAATGCGGAATACATCGAATCGTTGGGGGGAACGCGTCCCTCTGTCCGGTGATGGCCATGCCTATGACGCTCCGTCTCCTCGTGTGCATGACGCTTTTCGCGGTTCAGCCTCTCTTGGCGAAGATCTACAAGGGGGCTGAGTACCGCACCAAGCAATCGTTCCTGTACGGTCGGTTCGAGGCGCGCATCAAGGCGAACGGCCGCGACGGGATGCTGACTTCGCTCTTCACCTACAACGACTCGTATCCGACCACTCCGTGGAATGAGATCGACATCGAGATCATGGGGCGCTACACCAATGACGTGCAATTCAACGCGATCACGCCCGGTCAGACGAATCATGAGAGTCATCAGTATGTCCCGTTTCACACGGCGCGGGAGTTCCACGTCTACGGGTTCGAATGGACCCCTGACTACGTGGCGTGGTTCATCGATTCCGTCGAGGTCTGCCGGCAGACCGGCTCGCACATTGCCGAGCTGAACCAGCCTCAGAAACTTATGATGAACGTCTGGCCGCCGGACTACCCGGACTGGGCCGGTCCGTGGAACCCTGCCGTCTTGCCGGCGTTCGCCTTCTACGACTGGGTGCGTTACGCCTCGTACACCCCCGGCACGGGCAACAGTGGAACAGGGAACAACTTCACGCATCAGTGGCGGGATGACTTTGACGCCTGGGATGAGATCCGCTGGGAAAAGGCGACACATACCTGGGGCGGGAACAATTGCGACTTCGTCCAGGAGAATGCCGTCTTCAGGGACGGATATCTGATCCTGTGCCTGACGGGTGAGACGGCGCTGGGCTATCAGGACGCGATCCCGCCGACTCCGCTGTGGGCCCGGATCGAGAAAGATGCGCTCCGCATCTTCTTCTCCGAAGAGGTGACGGTCGCATCGGCCACGAATCCGGCGAACGTGCTCATTCCCTCAAACACGATCGCATCGGCCGAGTTGCTGCCGGACGCCCGGACGGTGCTCCTCAGGGTCCCCGGCGTCGACACGACGACGGTGTCGGCGATCGCCGTGGCGAACATCGTCGATCGTTCTCCAACGCCGAATACTTCCTCGCTGAAGGCTGTCAAGCCGATCAAGGCGACTCCGCTCTCCTTTCCTCTCTACATCGACGTCGGCGGAGCCGGAGGCGGATCGTTCCTCGCGGACCAGCCGTGGAGCGAGTCGGTGGAGTATGGATTCTCGGAGGGATACTCCCGATCGTTCCCAACGGCGACGATCACCGGGACGCCGTACCAGGACGTGTATCGGACCGAGCGGGCCGGCCTGACCGAATATAAGATCAGAGTACCGAACGCCCTCTACACCGTGACGCTCATGATGGCCGAGAACTACTTCTCCACGACGGGCAAGCGATTGGCCACCATCATCGTCGAGGGGGCCACGGCAGTGTCATCTTTGGACCTGATCGCCAGTGCCGGCCTGCAGACCGCCTACGAGCGAACGGTGCTCGCCAACGTCAGCGACGGGGTCATCAACATCCATGCGCAGGGCCTGGTCGACCGTCCCCTCTTGAACGGGATCTCGGTGAGTTACATCGGCACGGCTGTCGAGGAGCCGGTGGAGCAGACCCCGGACGATAGGTCGGCCGCAATTCTCGGCAGCTACCCGAATCCGTTCAACGGAATGACGCAGATTGCCGTCCGGATCCCGTCAGGGGAGAAGACCGTGTTCAAGGTCTATGATCTGCTCGGGCGCCAGGTCGCCGAACAGGACCTTGGAGGACAGCAAGGCGGCATTGTGGTGGTTCATTGGGACCCGAGGGAGTCCAGTGGAAAGCCGCTGGCGTCGGGCCTGTATTTGGGGGTCCTGGAAGGTCGGACCCGTTCGAGGCCGCAAAAGCTGGTCTATTTGCAGTGAACAGGGGGACGTCGAACCTGCGTGCAGGACGAGGTGAAAACAAGAACGCCGGCCAAAAGCCGGCGTTCTTACTTCTACCCCTTCGTTACGAGCTCGCGCTACTTCGCAAGCACCACCCTTCCAGTGCTGACATACGGCGCCTCAAGCCCCGAGGATGACCGAACCTCGCATGTGGTGAAATACACCCCCGACGGCACGCCCGAGGCATTCCAGCGGATTACATGAGTCCCGGCTTGACGAATCCCCTCATCTGATCGATGGACGACACGACCGAGGATGTCCGTGATGGTCAGAACGATGCGGCGCTCGGAGGGCAGCGCGACATTGATCCGCGTTTCCGGGTTGAATGGATTCGGGTAGGCAGGGGAGGCCGAGACGGTTCGCGGCGTGAACTCGTCATCGGCCGACGTACCGATGAGTGTGAAGGTGAGCTTGCTGAAGTTCCAGCCAGCCGCCAGGACCTTTACGCGAAGGTCCTTCGTTCCCGCCGTGAGCGGATATATTCCGAGCGCAAGCGTCTGCCAACTCTGCCAACCGCCTGTGGCCGGGACCGTCACGGGGAGGGTTTCACCGCCGTCCATGACGAGACTCACACTTCCGCCGCCACTGGCTGAGGCGACACGGGCTGTCACCGCGTATGTGCCCGACGTGAGGACATTCACCGTATACGCGAGGAATTCATTCGTCGACGTCCAGCCGACATCATAGCCGTTCCCCTCCGGATCGCTGGAGCGTTCGATGTCCACGCC
>CAYIHQ010000196.1:0-5208 GCA_964362905.1 uncultured Ignavibacteriaceae bacterium | reverse complement strand
CGTGGTTGCTGGAAAGACCGAGCCCGTGCGCATCTACGAGCTCCTCGACGTCGCGGAGAAAATGATTCCGGAAAAAACCAAGATGTTCCTGGAGGTGTTCCAGGAGGGTCTGAAGGCATATCAGGAACGACGTTGGGACGAAGGGATCGCTTACATGGAACATGCCATGACCTACTGGCCGGACGACTCCGTCTGCCAACTGTATATTGAGAGAATGCGTCTCTACCAGATCCGTTCACCGAAGCTGGATTGGAACGGGGTGTTCCTCCTCGAAACAAAGTAGGGCCATCCTGAGACCTTCCTTCTGCGATCTATCTTCAGGATTCTTGATTCTTTGAAAGGGAAAGGCATCACCTGTGGGGGGGATGCCTCTCTGTGTCGTCGGGGCGGCGAGATTCGCCACAACGTGGTCCCTTCGGGAAACTCGCGGCCTGCCATTACGCGCCTGCCAATCGCTTCTTCTCCAACCATCCGACATGTGACTTCAGGAAATGCTCCCTCTGCAGTGCCTCCCGCTTCGTCGCAAATCCCTCTACGTAAACGACCTTCCACGGTCGGTAGGCTTTCGTGGACCACACGTTCCCCCGCTCATGCTGTCCATGCCTGCGATCAACATCCTCCGAGACCCCCACATACAGCCGACCCGTGGGAATGCTCCGCATGATGTAGACATACCATTGTTCAGCCATTTGCTCCCCTCAAAAAAGAGAAAAGGCATCACCTTGTGGGGGAGATGCCTTTCGTCTTCGTCGGGGCGGCGAGATTCGAACTCGCGACCTCTTGGTCCCGAACCAAGCGCGCTAGCCAGGCTGCGCCACGCCCCGGTAACATTGTAGATTGTAGATTGGAGATTGGGAGAACGACCCAAACTACATCCGGCGACTGCAATCGGGCCGCAACCCTCTTCCCTTCCTGCCAACAACAGAAAACTGGAACCTGCCTCGTTCCAGTGTTGAAAACATACGGACTTTTGGGCTCAATTTCAAAGACCTTCTACCGGCCAGGATTCCGAGAGAACCCGCTCAGCGACTCTCTCAGGAGACAGGCCGCCTGCTCCCTCAATCCATCGTATCCTGTCGTCGGCACGGAACCATGTCAACTGTCTCTTTGCGTATTGTCGCGTGTGCGTCTGGATCGCATGGAGCATGCCGTTCTGATCAAGTTCACCATCAAAATGCTGGAAAACCTCCCGATAGCCAACGGTATTCAGAGAGTTAAGGGAGAGGTCGTAACCCCGGTTGCGAAGGTCCCGCACCTCGTCCACCAATCCCTCCTCGATCATGCGACAGGCGCGACGCTCAATGCGCCGATACAGCTCCTCGCGCGGCGGAGTGATGCCAACCTGCACGAACTCGAATGGAACCTCACGGCGTTGTCGACGGTGATGCTCACTCAAGGGAATACCCGACTCTTCGAACTCCTCCAACGCTCGAATGAGCCGACGCGGTTTGCCCCGCTCCGTCGTTCGCTCCGTCTCAGGGTCGACCGCCTGCAGGGCTTTCCGCAATCCATCCTCACCCCTCCTCCGCCACGCCTCCTCCCAACGGTCCCGGCTCTCTACCGACCTCCCCGGGCCTTCAAACAACCCGTCCACCACCGCACGCACGTATAGGCCGGACCCACCCGTTACGATCGGCACTCGGCCCCGAGCCACGATCTCCTTGATCGCCCGCGCGGCGTCCTGGCCATACTGCCCGGCGTTGTAGTCTTCCCGCGGGTCGAGGATGTCGATCACATGATGAGGAACGCGCGCTCGTTCTTCTCTGGTCGGTTTTGCCGTGCCAATGTCGAGCAGCCGATAGACCTGCCGGGCATCCGCCGACACCACTTCGCCGCCGAGCCGCAGGGCAAGTTCCACCGCCGTGGGGGTCTTCCCCGCCGCCGTGGGCCCCACCAGCACCAGGACGCGAGGCCGCGGACCGATCCCGCCTACTTCTCCCATCCCATTTTTCCGATCAACGGGACGAACTTGAAACCTTCGATGTCGCGCTGCAGGAGCTTCTCTCCGCTCCGAGTGATCACGCGCATGCTCTGTTCGGCGGGACCGCCGACGGGAATGACCAGGCGTCCACCGTCCGCCAGTTGTTTGAGAAGCGGTTCGGGCACGGAGGGGGCCGCCGCGGTCACGATGATACCGTCGTACGGAGCGAACTCGGTCCATCCCACCGTGCCGTCTCCTGAACGGGTGGCAACCCGGTAGCCGAGCGAGGCGAGGAGCTTTCTGGACTCAAGATGCAAGGGCATGTGACGTTCGATCGAGAACACCTTGCATCCCATCTCCGCCAGGATCGCCGCCTGGTATCCGGAGCCGGTGCCGATCTCCAACACCTTCGCGCCGGCGGCCACCTCGAGCACCTGAGTCATGAAGGCGACCGTGTAGGGCTGTGAGATGGTCTGCCCGCTTCCGATCAAGAGGGCCTGGTCGAGGTATGCCTGGTCGATGAAGGTCGGCATGACGAACCGGTGCCGCTCGACCTTCATCAGGGCTTCCAACACGCGCTCGTTGGTGATGCCTTTTGCGCGCAGGATCTCGATCAGTTCACGACGTTCTTCGACAAATCGCGGCATCAAACCTCCGACAGCAGGGTGCGGACGAACGCCTTCGTGGTCGCCCAGTGTGTCATGAAACTACGTTCGCCGGCATAGATCGTTTGGACCGGTGCCGATGCGATCCGGAAACCGCGTGCGGACGCCCGGATCAACAGCTCTGTTTCCGCCTCGAAGCCGTCGGCAGAGATCTGCACCTCTTCGACCACACGGCGAGTCAGCAGCCGAAATCCGCACTGGCTGTCGTCCACACGCTGTCCTGTCCGCCAGGAGACCAGCGCCGAGGTGATCATGTTCGACAGCCTGCGCTCCCAGGGCATTGCCGAACCATGGATCGCACGGCGACCCGTAATGATATCCGCTTCGGAACGAGTCCAGGCGTCGAGCAGGTGCACGAGATCAGCCGGTGCATGCTGGCCGTCCGCGTCCATTGTCAGGAGGCCATTCCACTCCGGCCGGGTGAGCCACCATGAGAATCCGGTCCGCAGCGCCGCCCCTTTGCCCCTGTTCCGCTCGTGACAAACAACGTGCACACCCGCTGTTCGTGCAACTGCCTCGGTCGTGTCGTCGGACCCGTCGTTGACGACAAGGATCCGCGGCGCAGGCACCAGGCGGATGAGGTCCGGAAGAAGCGAGGGCAGCGTGCCACCGGCCTGATAAGCGGGCAGGACGACGACACACTCGGTGAGCGAAGCAGTCACGAGATGGAAGGAGCGGACGGGGACAAGGGTTTCAAGGCGTCGCACACGACGGCAACGCGTTTCATGTATTTGACGTCGTGGACACGCACGATGTGGGCACCCGCAAAGATGCACGCTGCAACGGCAGCGGCCGTTCCCTCGAGACGCTCTTCGACCGGGAGGTTCAGGATCGTGCCGATGAACGACTTGCGCGACGGACCAACGAGCACCGGATATCCGGTGCTGACGAACACTGGGATCTCCCTGATCAGGCGCACGTTGTGTTCGATCGTCTTGCCGAATCCGAGACCCGGGTCGATGATCACTTGCTGAACCCCTTCTCGTTTCGCTCTCAGCGCCCGGTCGATCAGAAATTGCGTCACCTCCAGGGTCACGTCACTGTACGAGGGTTTCTCCTGCATGGACCTCGGCATCCCCTTCATGTGCATCGCCACGAATGCGACGCCCGCCCGGGCCGCAAACGGAATCATCGCCGGGTCGGCGGTGCCGGAGCTGATGTCGTTGATGATCGTTGCGCCCGCATCGACGGCCGCACGGGCAACATCCGCTTTGGTCGTATCGACCGAGATCGGGACGGTGGCCTCCCGCGCCAACGCACGGATCACCGGGATCACGCGCCGAAGCTCCTCTTCTAAGGAGACCGGCTCTGCTCCTGGACGCGTCGACTCACCCCCGATGTCGATGATATCTGCGCCATCCTTGTGCAGGCCAACGGCATGTCGCACCGCTTCCTCCACCGTCTTGAATGATCCACCATCCGAGAACGAGTCCGGGGTGATGTTCAGGATGCCCATGAGATGGGTGCGGGACGAAAGGTCGTAGCGCGTTGAACCGAAGTGGACGATCATAACGGAGTGTCAGGCAGTGGACGGCGGGTGAGGCGTAGAGGGGAACGCTCGGGTATTCGGTGATCCTCAGGGTTCGCTGCACGAATGATAGAAACCGCATTTGTGGCAGACCAACTTGCACTTGCGGCTGTCGAGCAAGGTCCCACAGGTCACGCAGTACAGCCAATAGTGGGGCTCAGGCTCGGCGCGACGTGGCGCGATCTCCTCGAGATTCTCCAATGGCATCTTGGGTTCCATGCACGCGCGCCTCCGGTGTGAGAGGAAGTATAGCGATTCGTGTCCGTTCCTGCAAGGAAGCCTATTCGACAAGGCGCCGGGAGCGGGCTTCCAGGTAGGCGACGAGGCCCCAGCTTGCCACGATGACGCCATAGAACCAGACATTGCTGAAGGCTCCGGGCACAACCGAATGTTGCCCAAGCATCGTCCAGAGGAGTGGAACAGAGATGTAGGCATTGTGACGAGTGCGCCGGGTCGCTTCCTGCAGACGGGGCTCGTCCGCAGGCCGGCCCTCCTGCTGCGCCGCGATCGCCGCACGCTGGGCGGGCCAAATTCTCATCCACACATTCGCCACCATGATGGTTCCGAACAGAGTCCCGATGTGGATCAACACGGCCGAATATCCCATCCCGGCCGGGCCGGACATGATCTCGACGAGTGCAATCGTCGCAAGGAACGCGAGCGCCCCGAGTCGTCGGATGTCGGCGAAGAACGACATCTTTGCCAGGACGTCGTACACGGCGAATGCGAGAAATACCGCAAGGACCGAAATGCCCGCGGCCGCGTTCCAGCCGGCCGCAGTATCGTCAAACATCCTCCCCCCGCCATGAAACACCATGCCGAGGAGCACGATACCCGTGAACCACGCCAGGAGAGAACCCCACCGGAGAAACGTGAACATTCTTCGTTGCACGGTGGATGCGATCGCCTGCCGGACGTCTGTGGCGAGACCGCTCAGGGCGGGCAGCAACGCGAACAGAAGCGTGTATCCGACCCCAAGCCAGAAGATCCCGGCAACGACGTGCAACCATCGGAGGAACGTGAGGACGATCTCTTGCGTCATCGACAGATTTCCTTTCACACGACATAGGGCCAGTCAGTCGACCGGCCCCCAT
>CAYIHQ010000195.1:3021-5209 GCA_964362905.1 uncultured Ignavibacteriaceae bacterium | reverse complement strand
GGGTGGTTCGTAGATTACCTCCAGTTCTTTTCCAATCGAATGTTGTCCCGCCGTTAGGGGTGTCCCGCCGATCCCACGTTCGCATCGCAAACGAGAGACCGGGGCTGAGATCATACCCTCGAACCTGACCTGGATCATGCCAGCGTAGGAAAACGACCGTTGTCGCTTGTCCGCCGTTCTTCCATCGGGTCCCCTGACGAAGAGCGGCGTTCGTGTTTTCTGGGGGCGAGGGTCGGTTCTCGTGCCGACTGGGCAAGTTGATCACCGATACAACTGATAAAAAAATCATGAGCCGCCACGATGTGGCCGCTTCGCGGCAAAGAACGCAGAGAGCTCAAGGAAATGATGATGAACAAACCCAATAACCTACAATTCACTTTTGCGTTCTTTGTGTTCTTTGTGGCAAATCTTTCATCTACTCTCTGCGCGCAACAGGAAGTGGCCGACCGCGACACGATCTACGCGCAGCCGCCCGTGGTGGTCACGGCGACGACCGCAGTCAGCCGACTCTCTCCCATCACTTTTTCCAATCTGACCCGCGCTCAGATCCAGCAGCGATCGTCGGTGCAGGATATTCCCGTGCTCCTGTCGGACCTTCCATCGCTGACGACGTACTCGGAGAATGGCAGCGGCATCGGGTACAACTACATCAACCTTCGCGGTTTTGACCAGCGCCGCATCGCCGTCATGATCAACGGCGTCCCACAGAACGACCCGGAAGACCACAACGTCTATTGGGTCGATTTCCCCGACCTGCTGGCGTCGACGCAGGATATTCAGGTGCAGCGCGGCGCCGGGAGCGCGTTCTACGGTCCGGCCGCGATCGGAGGATCCGTCAATCTCGTCGCCAATCCGTTCACCTCGAAGCCGGGAGTCACATTGGAATCTGCAATGGGCTTTCAGAAATTGGGCGGGGAAGGGCGCACCGCACTGGCGACCCGAAAGCTCGGCGTCAGCATCAACTCGGGGCTTATTGCGAACACCTACATGCTCTACGGCCGTTTGGGGCGCATTCAGCACGGCGGCTACCGGGAGCAGGGATGGGTGGATCTGCAGTCGTACTTCCTCGGCGCGGTCCGATTCGACGAGTCGATGACGACCCGCATCCACTTCTATGGCGGTCCCATCTCCGATGGCTTGGCGTATGTTGGATTGCCGAAAGAATTCAACCGCGACCTGCGTCTCCGCCGGCTGAACTACAGTTACTGGGAGTATGATTCCACGGGGACTGCGGTTGGGTTTGCCGTCCCGCAAAAGGCGCAGGCACGGGAACACTTCTCGCAGCCGCACGCGGAAGTGTTGCACGAATGGCGATTGTCGGAACGCCTGCGTCTTCACACGACGCTGTTCACCGTGTCCGGGGACGGATACTTCGATTACGACGGCGATTGGGTGTCGTACGACGCGGCCGCTTCGGAATGGTTCAAGCGGAATGTCGGCTACGACTCCACGTTCGGCGTCACGTCGTTCCCTTCGTTCCTCATCCGGGGAACGGTCTCCAACCGCCAGTGGGGCGTGCTACCGCGCGTCGAGATCGATCATGGCAATGGCACACTCACGGCCGGAGCGGAATTGCGGTGGCATCGCTCGCTCCACGATGGGCAGTTGCCGTTTGCGTCGCAGTTGCCGCCGTCGTTCGCGTTGGAGACACGCATCTACGAATACCGCGGCGTGCGGGACATCGTGTCGGTGTTCGCGCACGAGGTGTTCCGCCTGCAGGAGGACGTCACGCTCCTCGCAGATATCCAGGGAGTGTATCAGCGGTACGGCATTCGGGATGAGAAGTTCGTCGGCCACACGTTCGACGTCCGGTACTGGTTCGTCAATCCCCGGGTCGGGATCAACGTTAATCTCACAGCCGCCCTCCACACCTACGGGTTCATCGCCCACACGTCCCGCGAGCCGCGACTGCGCAATCTGTATGCGGCGGAGGATGCGTACTTTGGCGCAACGCCGGAATTCGCCGGCGACACGGCAGGCGGAGGCGTTCGTTACGACTTCTCAAAGCCTTTGGCGCGGCCGGAGCGGCTTCTGAACCTGGAATGGGGATGGGGATGGACATCGGATCAGGTGCGCTGGAATGCCAACGTCTTCTGGATGGAGTTCAGCGACGAACTGGTCAAGAGCGGGCAGGTGGACTTGTTCGGCCAACCTCGCACCGGCAACGCAGAGCGCACGCGCCATGTGG
>CAYIHQ010000195.1:0-3011 GCA_964362905.1 uncultured Ignavibacteriaceae bacterium | reverse complement strand
TGGAGTTGGACGGGGCCGTTGGGCTCTCGCAGACCTTTCAACTTTCCGGGAACATGACCGTCTCCCGAAACCGATTGGTGCGGTACCGCGTCTACGAGCAGACGGGCGTGCGCACGTTGGACGGAAACGCGATCGCGGGTTTCCCGGATCTGCTCGGCAATCTCCGGGTGGAGTATGCCAACGGAGGGTCGTTCGCCGGCGTGTCGCTGAAGTATGTCGGTCCGTTCTTCACGGACAATGAGCAGACCACGCGAAACAGGAATGACGCATTTACCGTCCTCAATGCCGATGCAACCCATCGGGTCGAGGTTGGAGGGGGCATCGCGGTCCTTCTACGCGCCGAGGTCCGAAATGTCTTGAATGCCCTCTACACGTCCGGAGGCGAGGGGGAGGCGTTCTTCCCGGCGGCGGAGCGAAATTATTTATTAGGGATCACGGTGCAGTATTAGTGCGGTGGATGGTGAGAGGTGAGAGGTGAAATGTGAAGAGCTGAATTATGCGCCGCAAGATATTATTCCGGAATCGACACTCTGAAATCTAATCGGCCAACCAACGTCGGGATGTGGACAACACACAATCCGCAATTCCCAATCCGCAATCCGAAATCATCCATCCCCCATGCCCTCTCCTCTTGCCATCATTCTGGCGAACGGCAATACCCCCACAAAGGGATCGCTGGCCCGTCATCTCACGGTCGCCGACCTGTTCGTGTGCGCCGATGGAGGCGCGAACGCAGCCGTTAAGCTGGGCGTAACGCCCGACCTGATCATCGGTGACCTGGATTCCATTCTGCCAGCGACATTACGCAAGTACAGCAGCGTGACCGCCCGGAGGGTCGCAGACCAGAACAGCACGGACCTCGAGAAGGCCCTCACCTGGGTGGTTCGGAACGGCTACCGTGAAGCCCGCGTGTTCGGAGCCACCGGGGGACGCCTGGACCACACGGTAGGCAATCTCAGCGCTCTCGTCAAATTTTCACATAAGATCGCCGTTACCATGTACGACGCCGACGGAGAATTGTCCTCTGTCGGGTCGGAACGGGTGTTCGATGTGCCGGTCGGCACGACCGTCTCTCTGCTGCCGTTGACGCTCTGCGAAGGCGTGATGACGAAGGGCCTGAAGTGGGAATTGCGGTACGAGGCGCTTGCGTTGGGCCAGCGGGAGGGGACGAGCAACCTGGTGATCTCGAATCCGGTCACGGTGAAGGTGCGTCGCGGTGAGCTGTTGATGTACCGCGTGACGAAAGGAACTTCGGTTCGCGGGCTCCGCCGGAATGGATAACGCGCAGTTCATGCTGGGTCCGCTGGACGTGGCGGTCATTGCCGTCGCCGCGTTCGCCGTTCTGTTCGTCGGGTTTCATTCTTCCCGCGCCGCCCGCTCGTCAACGGCTCAGTTCCTTGCTGCGGGACGATCGCTGACACTGCCCGTGTTCGTCGCCACACTCGTCTCGACGTGGTATGGCGGAATTCTGGGCATCGGAGAGTTTGCCTGGCGGTATGGGCTCTCCACGTGGGTCGTCTTCGGCGTTCCGTACTATCTCTTCGCAGTCATCTTCGCCTTCGTCCTGGCCCCCCGCATCCGCAGGAGCAACGTCCTTTCCATCCCCGACCGGCTGGAGGAGGTCTACGGGCGCCCCACGGCACTGGTCGGCGCCGTCCTGACGTTCCTGCTCGTCAATCCCGCGCCGTATGTGTTGATGATGGGATTGCTGTCGCATATGGCGTTCGGCGGCCCGTTGTGGTTGCACCTCCTGATCGGGCTTGGTGTGTCGGGCGTGTTCCTTCTCGTGGGTGGATTCCGTTCCGGCGTCATGACGAACGTCGTCGAGTTCGTGATGATGTATGCCGGATTTGCCGTGATGGTGGCTCTGGCCTTGCCCGCCGTGGGCGGACTGTCCGGATTGGCCGCACGCGTGCCTCCGTTGCATCTGGTTCCTGGCGGCGGCCATGACGTGCAGTACATTGCCGTGTGGTTCCTCATCGCCCTGTGGACGATGGTCGACCCCTCGTTTCATCAACGGTCTGCGGCTGCAAAGGACGAGCGGACCGCGCGCAACGGGATCCTCGTCTCCGTTGTGTTCTGGTTCCTGTTCGATGCCATGACGGTGTCCACGGGCATGGTTGCGCGGGCTCTCCTGCCGGATCTGGACCAGCCGGCGTTGGCGTACCCCGCGCTGGCCGTTCTAATCCTTCCCGACGGATTGCGCGGCGTATTCTTCGTGGGACTATTTGCGACGATCATGTCGACGCTCACCAGCATGCTCATGCTCGGTGGATTGACAGCGGGAAGGGGTCGCTGCCCGGTGGAAAAGGGTGGATGATGAGACCCGCATCCAACGATGGGTCCGGGTAGGGACTGTGTTTTCCGGCCTGCTCGCTGTCGCGCTCGCCTTGTTGGTTCCGTCAGTTGTGACCCTCTGGTACACCGTCGGCACTGCGTTGATCCCCGGACTTCTCATTCCCGTGCTGGGGAGCTATCTGCCATTCCTTCGGCTACAGGGGAAGGCGATGCTGCCTCTCATGGTGAGCGGATCGTGCGTGTCTACTGGGAGCCTTGCGTGGGGCTATCTGCGGGCCGTCGACGGCGTGCCGCAGTATTGGTGGGGAGTAGAACCGCTCTTGCCGGGATTGGCGGTGACGATCCTCCTCTGGCTGCTGGGACGGTGGATGGAACGCAGAAGCCCCGCCGCTCCGGAACGAGCTCCGGAGTGACAGGGCTTCCGTACAACCAGATCGTGATGCGAGCTACTTGGTGTCCAGGATCAGCGGCAGGCCGTCTTTGCCGGCGCCGATGATCACGACCTTGGTGTTTGGCGATTGCGCGATCTTCTCCGTGGCCTCGATGCCCTTCCAGCGCAACAGGTTCTCGCTGATGCCTTTCGCCACGATGTTCTGGAAATCCGAGATGCCCTGCGCCTCGATCCGCTTCCGATCCGCCTCCTGGCGTTCCTTCATCAGCACGAACTGCATCCGCTGGCTTTCCTGCTCCGACCGCAATTTCTCTTCGATAGC
>CAYIHQ010000194.1:0-5222 GCA_964362905.1 uncultured Ignavibacteriaceae bacterium | reverse complement strand
GGGCGTGGGCGTTGCGTGGCCTGCGCCGTGCCCCGGTGTCGCCGATGTGCTCAGGGAACTTTCTGAGTCGATCAGAAATCCACCCGTCACTGCCACCAGGGCACCCTCTTCCAAGCCCTGAAGGATCTGCACGGCGTTGTCTGTCCGAAGGCCCACGACCACATTTCTGGGCTCAAATGCGCCCGGACGGGTCTCCACCCAGACGATATCGCGCTTCCCCGTAGAGAGGATGGCGGACGCCGGGACCACGATGCCTTCAGACGAGGGGAGACTGATGCTGGCAGTGACAAACATCTGGGGCTTCAGTTTTCCATGGCGGTTGGGGAATTCCGTCCGAACGCGTGCGGTGCGAGTCTCGGGATTCATGACGGCGTCGATGAATGTCACCTTCCCTGAGAACTGGTCCTGGGGAAGGGATTCGGTGGAGATGTACACTCGTTGACCGACTCGGATGCTGGCGAGGTCCTTTTCGTAAACGTCGAGCAAGATCCACACCGTCGAAAGGTCGGCCAGCTGGTACAACGGGGTTCCCTCGTCCACGTACTGGCCCGGCTGGACTTGCTTCAGAATGACGGTCCCCGGAATGGGAGAATGAAATGTGAGGGTTGTCTGAATGGTCCGGGTCCGTTCGACGTTGGCGATCTGTTCGCTCGTCATTCCGTAGTGCAGTCGGAGACGTTCCCGGATGCCGACCACCATCTGCGGCTGCCCGTCCAACGCAAGAATGAACTCCTGCTGCGAAGTGACCAGATCGGGGCTGTAGAGTTCGAACAACGGCTGCCCTTTCTCGACGCGCTCTCCCGTGTAGTTGACGAACAGCCGCTCGATGCGGCCGCGAAAGCGTGCCGACACGGTGGCCGTGTGCGATTCGGCCGCCTCCACAATTCCAACGAGGGTGATATCCTTGCTGAGCATGCGTCTTGCAGCCGGCGCTGTCGAAATGTTCGCAAGCACACGCTGAGTCGGTGACAACGCGACCTCCTGCAGGTTCGAAGTCTCTTGCTGCGAAAGCGCCTGAGCGGCGGCCTTCTTCACGAGCGCCATCCCGCAAACGGGGCATGCGCCGGGGCGGTCCGAGATCACAGACGGATGCATGGGGCAGGTGTAGACAACGGCTGCGGCGACCGCGGCGGAATCTGCGTTCGTCCCAGGTCCCGAACCTCCTCCACAGCCGATGATGAATGAGACGGATAGAGCCAGAAGGATCAAGATGGACGGTTTCATAGTGTCTTCTCGTTTCATATGCAAGGTGATCAATGCGATGAGTCTGGATGACGGACCGCGAGGCGGTTCATGGGAGCTCCATGCCGACGGCTTCTTCGAGCATCGCGCGGGACATCTGGTAGTCCATCTCCTTCATGATCAATTCCATTTCAAACATCTGCAGCATCCGAAAACTGTCGATGAGCGACAGAAAATCGGCTGAGTTCGTTTGGTAGGCTCCGCGGAGGGCCTCCAACACTTGACGGGCTTCGGGAAGGATCGCACGGCGGTAGCGGTCAGCCTGGTCCCACTGGGTTTTCATCCGATTCCATTGATCGTTCACTTCGAAGCTGGCCATCCGGCGCATATCATCACGGTTTCGTTCTGTCGCCGAAAGGATGGCGGTGCGTTCTGCAACCCGTCCGCCGGTGGCCCCGATGGACCATGGAGCAATGGGGATCCTGATGCCGACCATGAGGTCCCAGGAGTCCGGCACCATCGTCCTGTCTGTGAAGGCTCCGCCGAGCGCCAAGTCCGGCCAGTACTCCCGTTTCGCCATCGTGAGGTCTGCCTGCGCCATCGAAATACCCGCATCCGCCATCAGCAGTTCGGGGCGATTCTGCGCGGCAGCGCCCTGGATCTCCTGCAACGGCATCGAAGGCAATGTCATCGGGAGCGGCGGAAGAGAAGGCCAGGACTGCTCCACGGGTCGACCCAGCAGGGAGTTCAGCAGTCCCCCGGCCGATAGAAGTTCCCGCTCCAGCTCTGAGCGTTCGTTCTCGAGTTTGCGCGACTCGATGCTGAGTCGAAGCACGTCGGCTTGTTGTGCACGGCCGACAGCATACTTGGTCTCCACGGCACTTAAGAGCTGGTCCAACGTTCGCTGCTGCTCGGTATTGATCTGCAGTCGTCGCTGAGCGGCGAACAGCTGTGCGTACTGGCGCTTCACACCGGCCACGAGCGTCCGTTCAAAAGAGGCCGTTCGAGCGAGCGCCATGCGGGACCCAGCCGCTGCGGCATCGACCGCTGCGCCGACCTTGCCGGGGAATGGAATCATCTGCTCGATCTGGTATCGGCGTTCCATCGTTCCAGAAAAGGGGTTCAGCGTGGACGTCGGAACCTCCATCCAGGAGACTCCGAGTGCTGGAGGATCCCATGCGCGAGCCTGGGGAACCCGTGCGTCTGCCGCGCGTGCGATCGAACGTGCAGCGCCGACGCGCGGATTGTTGTCGAGCGCCTCGCGGAGCAATTCGCGAATGAGTGTGGTATCGGACGGAGTCTGTGCGAACAGGGTGGCCGGTATCAACCACCAAGCCCAAGACAATGATCGTTGCATGGTCGTTTCCCTACGGTGCAAGCAACAGAATTCCCCTCGGCCGGAATGGCCGGGTTGGGAACCGCGGAAACGAACGATCAGATCAGAAGAGAATGATGCGAGAGGTACAGCGGTGGGGCGTGGACGGTGGGAATGACTCCGTCGAAGGAGAACGTGGATGGCACGGAAACCGCGTCGACTACTTGGGAAACGCCGAGGATGATGTTGTCCGGACCGACCTGCAACGGCTGATGGGGCTTCACATAGGTCCTGCTGACCCCATCCGTGATCACGTGCGGAACACAGCAAGCGGGACTGGAAATGGCAGGTCCGCCGGGAAGCTCGTCAGTGCAATCCGCCATGCGACAGAGCACGGGCGCATCGTTTCCGGTACCGCACATCGAAAGGACGACGGGATAGCCCGAGGTGAGCGGTCCGAAGACCGCCGCCAGGAACAACAAAATTCCGTTTCGTATGGAACGCTTCATTGCGTCACAAATATAGGCAAGTGCGAAGAGAGATGCTGTACAGAATCCGTCGGAGATCGTGCAAGATTGGAGGGCCGTCCACGATCCAGTCAACGGCCCCCGATGTTCGGAGCATGCATGCCGTGAAGCAGTTCCTCCATTAAAGCGGCGTTTTCCGGCTGATCTTCCTGCCGGTACGCGTGGTTCAGGTTCCGGAGGCTCCGGGCGACAATGGTCTCGGCAGGGCAGGGGGCATTGATCAGGTCGGCGATGGTACCTGCGGCCCCGCGATTGTAGAGGGCGAGGTCCTGTTCCCGGAGAAACCTCCCGCCGTTAAAGCAATCCACGACGTACAGATTCCCCTGATGGCGCGCGCGAGCCAGAAAGTGCCCCGGGAAATTGATGCCACCGATGTCCAAGCCCAGCCGGCTGCCGACGAGCATATAGATGGCCGCGAGACTGAGCGGGATCCCCCGACCTTCTTCGATCACGTAGACCAGATTGCTGTGGAACGGGTTGTGGTAGTCCTTTTCCGCGCCGGACAGTCCCCGTGTCTTGAACAGGAATGAGGCGAGGGCCAGGGGGTCCGCGTGGGACACGTTCCGGAGAAAGTTCTCCGAGAGGCGGTCAAGGAGCGGCGAGAGGCGAGCGGGATACCCGGGGCCGTACTGGAATTCCGCCAGGAGGCTCATCGAGTGCTCCAGGCGCGCATGATCTTCATCCTGCTCTTTCCATGCGGGCCAGGTACGCTGGAGCCATTGCCGCGCATGTTGTCCGAGGAGGTTGCGCAATCGATGCCGGTCCTCAGGCGTCGTGGCGACGTTTGAACGGGAGAGTTCGATCTCCAGATAGGGTCCAAAGGAAGCGAGCGCGGTCAGGACCGATTCGCGCACGATCTCGGAGTCATCGTCCAGAAGCCGAAAGAGATGGGGCAGATCGGATGCGTTGGGCATGGCTGTCGGTCTGAAGCCACTCAGCCCTTCGCGGTCACGATATCGACGAGCGAGCGGATGCCGACTGGTGCGATGGAGAAGAAGGGTTCGCCATGGCGCGTTCCGATACGTTCACCGTAGTACCGGCTGCGCACTTCAAGGAGTTCAAGGAAGCCGGGATGGCTGAGCTTCGTTTGCGGCTCTGTGCTGGCCGGGTCATGGAACTGGGAGCCGAAGGCGCGGATCGCCTTCATTTTTATCTCCTGCGTCTCGGAAACGTCGACGATGAACGAAGGAACGAATTCGTACCATTGCATGAACTCAAAGTAGACGTCGGGCCGGTGGGCTTGTTGAGCGCCTGCCTTCGACGCCGTCGCAATGTTCTTGAGCCCCGCATAGAACCATGATTCTTTGCAGAGCCTGTGGGCCCGGACATGGTCGGGGTGTCGCTCCTCGGAATGGGGAATGATCAGCATACTCGGCCGAAGCTCGCGGATGACGCTGATCACCTTACGAATGTTCTCCTGGCTCGCCTCGATATTACCGTCGGGAATGTCGAGTGTGCGTCGCTCCGCAATGCCCAGAATGGCTGCAGCTTCTTCTGCCTCGCGGGCCCTGATCTCTTTGGTGCCTCGGGTGCCGAGCTCGCCTTGGGTCAGGTCGAGGAGGGCCACGGCGTGGCCGGACCTCACCATTTTTGCGATGGTCCCGCCGCTGGAAAGCTCGATGTCGTCCGGGTGTGCTCCGATTGCGAGTATGTCGATGGCCATAGGGCAAGGATGATGGATGCGCGCGCAATGTAGCCAATCACGCGAGAAAATTCAACAGAGTTTGCCCATACAACATCTTCTGGCTACCTTGAATGGCGGCAGAACCTTCGTGGTCCGCCGCCGTTGCAGCCCATGCCGGTTCAGCCATCAATACCGTCCCCGCCGACGAACGACGTCCAAACCGTGGGCCAGATCACCCAGCGGATCAAGATGACCCTGGAGACTGGTTTCCTGCGCGTGTGGGTGCAGGGTGAGCTTTCGAATGTCAAACGTCATACGTCCGGACATCTGTATTTCACGATCAAGGATGAACAGGCGGCCCTTTCTGGCGTGATGTGGCGGAGCCGTGTCAGCTCTGTGTTGATCCCACTCGAGGACGGCATGAAAGTGGTCGTCCGCGGTTCCATCACGGTTTATCCGCCCCGGGGCGCGTATCAGATCGACGCGGACCAGATCAGGTCGATCGGGATCGGCGAGCTTCAGCAACGATTTGAAGAGCTGAAGCGCCGCCTGGCTACTGAAGGGCTGTTCGATG
>CAYIHQ010000193.1:0-5278 GCA_964362905.1 uncultured Ignavibacteriaceae bacterium | reverse complement strand
TGGCCGCCCTTGACGGAGACGAGCCGCTTCTTGTGGAGCTTGAGCACGTGCTGCCTGACGGTCTCGCGGCTGAGACCGACTCCCTCGCCTATGCGATCGTATGCGAGTACCTCGCCCTGGCGGAAGAACTTCTGGATGAACTTGTGGACCTTGACGGTCGACGGGTGCATTTCTTTTGCCATGATGTCGTTCGATTACTTGGTAAGCTCACCGGACTCGACCATCTTGATGAACTTCAGGATGTTCTCGCCCTTGATGTGGAGCCGCACCGAGTTCTTCTTCGGGTCCGAGACCGGCTGGAAGATCTCCCTCCACTTGTCTTCCCTGAGCGCCCTGCCCACAGTGTAGGCGGACCGCCAGGGAAGGATGCCCATCTGCGCGAGCTGCCGGACGGAGTAGTACCGCGCGGCCTCGATTTCCTTAGGGTCCATGTATTTTCATTGGTGCGAGGGTTTTAGGCTGATATGTACACATTGTACGGCACGTTCACGGCCGATCCCTCGGAGGGGTGTGCATAACTGTTGGGGGGAGGTCGTGGTACCCCTGGTCCAGGTGCCACTGCTGCTCGTGTATCTTCTTCTGTTCTGTGTCGTAGCCCTCGGTCATCATCTGCCAGTCCCTGTTCCCGTTGACCGCGTCAAAAATCACGTCCAGGAGGCGTCCCTGGTCCAGCCCCTGGAGTTCCGGGTACCTTCGCCTCAGAATGGCCCTCAGGACGCGATATTTGTTCACCACGAGCCTTCCTTCGGGGTTATCGAGGAAGACTTTCGCTATGGCGTCGCGCCTCCAGTTCTTTCGTCTGCTCATCTTGTACATTATATAGTGTTCTGTGCGTATGAAGAAAGTTATGCACAGGCCAAGATCGGGAGGCTCCGGGGCCGGGCAGTACAATGGGTAAGTCGCGGGGGTTCAAACCCGGGGAGCGACCAAGAAACAAGTCCCCGGGGCGTACGTCCAGACGGCTCAGTGTGGAGAAGCCGGGGAATGCGTTTCTGCTCTTCGTACAAACTGTGTACGAGGGTGGGGGTGCATATCCTCCGGTCTTGTGAAGAGAAGCCAGAAAGGCCTCTCCTCACCATTACCAGATCATGAATACATGCATGTACCACGAAGACGAGACAGTCCACGAGCTCAAGCCCATCTCAAGCATGATGGACCTTTTCGGTAGAAGCGTTCCCGTTGGCAAGAACGGGAAGGCCCTTACCGAGAGGCAGACGCTCATGAAGTACTTCGTCGACCGCGCCCAGGACCGCAAGGGGCCGATGGCCGCGGGGAGGGTCGGATACATGCTGAGCCACTGCTCGAAGCAGGACCTGTACGCGTTCAAGAGCATCCTCGAGTCCGAGACCTCCAGGCCGTGGCTGGCCGAGGCGGGGAAGAACCCGGGCTACTCCGCGCGATGGAACCGCATCTTCTGGGCGAGACTCCGAAATGAGAGCGATCCCTCCTAGGCTCCGCAGGGAGATGGAGGAGGACCCGTACTACAAGACCTGCGTCCACCAGTCCGAGGACTGCCGCGGGAGGATCGAGTGGGACCACGTCTTCATCTACGCCGGCAAGCAGGTCAACGAGAAGTGGGCTATACTACCCACATGCCACTGGCACCACGTAAACATCACAAGGTTCCGAAGGGAGAGCGAGAGGATCGCGGTGAAGCGCGCGACGCTGGCCGAGCTCGAGCAGTACCCGAGGAGGAACTGGTCCAGGTATCTCTGACCACGATGCCCCCGACGACGAACAGCATGTACAAGCCGTTCGGCGGGAGGTTCCACGTGGACGTGAAGGCGCGCGACGCGAAGGAGGCCATGGCCTGGGAGGCGAGGAGCCAGTACCGCGGGGCGCCTCTCGAGTGCGAGCTCGCGGTCACGGTCGACCTCACATGGCCGACCAGAAGGAACCACGACGTGGACAACATCAAGAGCCTGCTCGACTCCATGAAGGGGATCCTGTGGGCGGACGACGGCCAGATCGTCGACCTTCGGATCACGAAGCGGTACGAGAAGGGGGTCCAAGGGGTGGCGCTTACAATGCGCCCGAAGTAGGCTTACAATGCCGAAAAAGGCAGCAAATACAACGTATTTTGGACATGTGCATAACCCAGAAAATGCTCCCAAAGCATGCCATAATGTATCGAGTCGGAGAGAGATGGGGGCTAGACGGACTTTTGTCCTGATGTCCAATGGGGGTTCCCTGGCACTTGATACCAGGAACATCCGCCCCCACCTCTCTCGGACGCACATGGGGGGACGACAACAGGGGATGCCGCAGCTCGGCCTCGGTAAAGAGCCGAAGGAGAGACTGACGCAGCCGCCCTCCACCTCCGTCCTGCAGGGCGGTTGTGGACGCTCCAAGCGAAAGCTAAGGAGAGAACATCGGTTTCTTGTCGACTGTTTTCTCCCCATGTGCTGGTGAATACAAGGGGGCAAAGTCGCAGGTTCGAGTCCTGCCATGCGATGCTTCGCATGTACCTCAGTTGGTAGAGGAGCCCGCGGGGGAGGTCGGGGGTTCGAGCCCCTCCTCGTCGTTCGCGATGGGTAGCTCAGTCGGTAGAGCGCCCCCTTGTGAGCATCAGCCGGTGCGGTAGGGGAACGGCACCCCGGCAGCCTCATAAGCTGCAGACGCTGGTTCGACTCCAGCCTGCGCCACATGACAAAGATGGAAGCAGAGTTCCTTCGCACCAGGACGTACTGGACCGTCACGGCCTTCGGGGACGTGCTTGGGTCGTCGTACACCAACGACTCCTACTCCGTCGCCCAGCTGACCAAGCCGGGCACGCTCCCGACCGAGGCCTCGGCCCGCAGGGTGAACCGCGCGTTCAAGAAGTGGATGGACGACCGCTTCCCGGGAAGGGAGATGCCCAACGGCGGGCAGTACTTCATGGCCTTCGCGGACGGCGCGATCAAGGTGGGCAAGGCCTGGAAGTCCGAGAGCGAGGCGACCAGGAAGAAGTACGGCAACTGCTGGAAGGACCAGGGGGACGCGCACAGGGCAGCTGAGGCCCTGGCCTGGCTGTGCGCAAAGGAGCGCGAACTGTTCGAGCTGCGGCATAATGATAGGGCAGAGGGCGAACAGGAACGCCTGCCTGGTGCCTCCTAGAGAGACAACACTGGGCAGAGTCGCCACCACAAGCTCTCTCATGGGTGATGATCAGGGATCAGATTGGCCTCCAAAACCGATCAGCGTGGTTCGAGTCCACGATTGCCCGCACGTGCCGGACCACTACCGGCTAGTATGGACCCCGTACGACATGAAGCCGTGTAGTCCACGGTAAGGGGTAATTGGGGAGTCGTCTAGCGGCAGGACGCGGAGCTCTGACCTCCGAAACCTTGGTTCGATCCCAAGCACCCCAGCCAGAACAAACCGTGCGTTCGCGAGAGTTATGCACATACGAACAGTCTTACCAACGCATCCATGGTGTATGGTAGGAACATACCAACCCATAACCTGACAAAGACATGGAAGAGCCATTCCAGCTTGTGCCCCTCACCGACGAGGACGCCAAGACAGTGCTAGACGCGTTCGAGAACTTCAAGATCGCTCACAAGGTCGACCTGAGCGCGCGTGCGATCATCAGCGACGACGGGCGCCTCGGTGCGGAGGTGCGCTTCTTCAAGAAGGTGAGCCTGGTCCCAAAAGACGAGGGGTTCCAGCAGGAAAGCGACGATGCAGGAGGAGCGAGCGTTCCCGTCGCAGGATAGGGAGGAACCGAGCGAAGGGCAGATAGCGGAGACTGAGCACCAGAGACGTCTCAAGATACCCAAGAAGCAGGCGCCAGGCAAGAAGCTGAAGCGCGGTCCTGCCAAGGGTTTGACTGAGAAGGAGAGGCAGCTCGCGGACTTGGTAATGCAAGGGGCGAGCGGAAAGGATGCAGCGCTCGAAGTGTACAACACTGACAATGCCGCATCAGCCGCGTCCATAGCTGCTCAAGTCTTAGCAAAGCCAGACGTTCGTTCATACCTCGAGGGAGTCGCCGGGGAAGCGGCCGAGATCGTGATGAAGCATGCCCGTGGTGCGAAGTCCGAGATGGTCTCCCTGATCGCGGCGAAGGACGTCCTGGACCGCACCGGCTTCAAGACGCCCGAGCCAGCCAAGGACCCCAACCAGGGCGCCACCTACAACTTCATCTTCAGCGAGAAGACGAGGGGGGAGGTCGCCGAGATCGAGGCCCGCATCCGTGAGAGACTAACTGGAACCCCGCATGATGAAGAGACTGCACAGGCTGCGTAGGCTCTGGCGCCTCGCCGGCAAGGAGCCGCGCAAGCTGGAGCTCATGCTCGAGATGCCCGAGGTCGTGGTCAACGCGATACCCGACGACTCCGAGGACGAGCCGGGCGCGTTCTTCCCTGAGGCGACCGTGCAGGAGCACAAGGACATGGAGGACGAGGAGTCCGGGCTCAAGGCCTGGTTCGACCGCCTCAAGAGAGACTAGCCACTAACCACACACAACATGGAGGACACGACACGAGGGCACGTATACAAGATCGGGAACGAGGGAGAGGGGACGCAGGAGCTCCGCTTCGTGCGCAAGGGGCCGAAGTCGCCGGAGGACAGCTCGCTCGAGGTCGTAGAGGACGGCACCACCACCGAGGCGGTGATCGAGGTCCTCATCGACCGCCTCACGTTCCTGGACAACCGGGTCGAGAGCGACTTCAACAAGCGCGCGATCCAGTCGCTCACGGACGCCCGCACCGCGCTCATCGAGCGGGAGGCCGACCGCGAGAAGAGGGGCGTGGAGGGTACGACCAAGGAGTAGCATGGACGGGCTCACCGCAGGGCTGCTCGCCTCCATCGCCATAGTCCTCGGCTACCTGTTCGTCAAGCTCGCCGTCGCCGCACTGCACGGCAAGTCCAGGTGCTGCGGCGCCAAGGTGCGCTACGACTGGGTGTCCAACGAGATGCGGTGCAAAAGGTGCAACATGCTGCTCGACTAGGCCATGAGGTACGAGCACACGCCGCGCCCGCTCACGGAGGACCACCACCACATCCGCGAGCTCATAGAGCAGCAGGACGTCCGAGCGAGGGACAGGCAGCACTTCAGGGACAACGAGGCGCACAACCAGGAGAGGGCGAAGGAGCTGGCGTCGCTCGAGCGCAGGCTGGTCATGCCGTTCTGGTGCGACACGTGCAAGAGGGACCTGCAGGCCGAGACGATCCTCGAGGTGGAGGACGACTGGGACCAGGCCAACCACCCCATCGCGTTCTACAGGACCAAGTGCTTCGCCGGCCACTGGTGCATCAGGCTCGGGCTCGACAAGGGGCGCGACCCGTACTTCGAGCG
>CAYIHQ010000192.1:0-5285 GCA_964362905.1 uncultured Ignavibacteriaceae bacterium | reverse complement strand
CTCGAACAGTTACTTCAAGTATCTGGTCAAGCAGAAACCGAATCGCGCGGATATCAATTCCGAGCTGCGCAACCTCGCCTCCAAAGGACACATCGAGATCCCGGGCGAAGATCCCGTGCAACTGGCGAAGCGGTGGATCGACATCATCGACAAATGGAAACTCGAACGCCTGATGCTGTTCGGTTCCATTCCCGGAGATGAGGACGCCGTCGTGAAAGCTGTCCAAGCCTTCCCGACCCGCTTCAGCGGCATGTTCGCCGTGGACCCCAATTCCAACGTTCTCATGGAGAACGCAGAGAAGCGGCTGAAGCAGGAGAAGTTGAAGGGGATCCTCCTCTATCCTTCGTTGTACCAGATCGGCGTCAATGACGAATGGCTGTATCCCTTGTATAACCTGCTCCAGGATGTGAAAGGGATCGCCTTCGTCCATTTCGGCAAACTTTTCATGCGCACGCGCGATTTCGCCGGCGTGCCCACCGTGACCGACGAAGCGTTCGCCAATCCCCAAGACCTCATTCCCGTTGCCAAGAAGTTCATGGGCATCCGTTTCATCATACCCAACTTCGGGGCCGGACGATTCGATGAGATGTTGGAGGTGGGCAAACAGTGTCCCAACGTCTATGTGGATACGGCCGGCTCGAATTCGTGGATATCGGAGCACAGCTCCAAACCGGACCTTCGTCGCGTACTGCAGAGGACGATGGAGGTCTATTCCTCCGGCCGCATCCTGTTCGGGTCGGATTCCGGCATGCTTCCGCGAGGATATCGCTACGATATTGTGGATAACCAGCTCAAACTGGCGCAGGAGATGCGCATCCCTGCCCCGGACATCAAGAAGATGTTCTTCGAGAATATGGCCGCACTCGTCGACAGCGCGAATCCCTGACCATTCGAACGACCCTTCCGCAACACAAACGGCGCCCTCGGGCGCCGTTCTTCGTTTCCGGACATCGCGATCCTATCACAGGCTGATCTTGTAACCCGCCCCCTTCAACTCACGCATGATGGGAAGGCTTGCCTCTTCGAGCTTGACCACGATCGGCCTCACAGTGATTCCGGGCACGCTCTTGGGAAAGCTGACGTCGCTCATGTGCAGCACGGACACGCGACCCTGACCCAGCTTCCCGACAAAGTGGCCGAGCTCAAACATGGCGTACGCCATATCGTCCGAGCTGAACACGAAGAATGCGTACTTGATGTCGGCGGCATGTTGAAAGGTATCGAGGGCCAGCATCTGGCCGTGCGTCCGCTTCACATTGACCTCCTCCAGCCCGATCTCCGCCAGAAACTGTGCCAACTGTATGCAAAGGGAATCGTTCTCTTCCCCGATCACGTAGACCCGGTTCCCCGCTCCATTCGGCGGAGCGGTGGCCGCTGGGGCAGCCGGAGCGGCGGCCTTCGGAGGAGGTCGCAACACCCGAGCTCCGCTTGAACTCTCGGGGGATGCCGCCGCTGCCGCGGCAGGTGCCGGTGCAGCCGCGGGGGAGGCCGTGGCCAGATCGGGAGAACTCTTCAGTTTCTCATACAATTCTTTGACGGACACATGGATCAACTGCGCGGACGCCTGGAAGAAGTAACCGCCATTCTGGTCACCGAGGATCTTGCTCTTGTACGGGAACCCGATCGGTCCGGCGTGCTCGAGCGCTTCGAGACATTGTTTCCGCCATTCCAAATACTTGTTCTGGAGACGGGCATTGTACCCGGAAAACTCAAATCCCCCCAAGGGGACGAGTTGGGTGCCCATGGTAACCAGGGTCTCCAGTTGTTGAATGACGTTCGTTGACATGTGCGTGAGGGTGGGACGGGTCCACGACGGAAGTCGTTCCCGCGACGAACCAACAAAACACCATCGATAACAAAATATATGCTTTGGTTCCGCCGGATGCAAAGAACCAGAGCTGTCAACGCACGTGAGCGCCGGCGGCGATGTCCCCTTCGACCGTGAGGATCTTCAGCGTGCCATCGTCGGCATTCGCCGCCAGAAGCATCCCCTTCGATTCCTGTCCCATGATCTTCGCCGGCTGAAGATTCGTCACGACGACCACCAACTTGCCGACGAGATCCGCCGGGGCATACTGCTTCGCGATTCCAGCGATAACCTGTCGTTCTTCGGATCCCACTTCGACCACGAGGCGAAGAAGTTTTTCGGACTTCGGTACCGGTTCCGCTGATTTCACGCGAGCCACGCGCAGGAAGACCTTTTTGAAATCATCGATGGTGATCAACGGTTCTGCGGGAGCCGCGGAACTCGGAGGTGTGCCGTTGAGTTCGTTCGTCATTGATGCGATCGCCTGGTCTTCGATTTTTGTGATCAAGATCTCCGGTGTCGGCAGCACGTGACCGGACGGAAGCGGAAATGAGCCTGCGGCATCCCACCCTCCCTCCGGACGGCCCTCCGGATCCCCAATGAGCCGGCTCATTCCGGCGGCGATGGACGGAAGGACGGGGCGGAAGAGGACGCTCAATGCACGAACTGTCTGGA
Organism: uncultured Ignavibacteriaceae bacterium; assembly: GCA_964362905.1. GTDB lineage: Bacteria > Bacteroidota > Ignavibacteria > UBA10030 > UBA10030 > 2-02-FULL-55-14. The sequence goes on along the minus strand of CAYIHQ010000192.1, from coordinate 2,803 downwards.
GGGAGATGGCGATCGTGGTCGCACATGCGTCACGGTCCGTTTTGATCGTCTTCCACGGTTCGCTGTCGTTGAAGTATTTGTTGGCGGCCCGAGCCAATCCGACCGTCTCGGTGAGCGCGTCCCGGAAATGATAGGACTCGTAGCACTCGCCGATGGTCGCCGGAGCCCGCTCGATCAGCGCCACCATGGCGCGATCGCGCTCGTTCATGGCGCCACACGCTGGAGCGACGCCGCCGAAGGATCGGGCGGCGAAGGCGAGGGTCCGGTTCACGAAATTACCGACGATGTCCGCAAGTTCGTTGTTCACGCGCGCCTGACAATCCTTCAACGAAAAGTCGCTGTCCTTGGTCTCCGGAAGGATCGACCCCAGCGCGAAGCGCAGGTAGTCTGCGGGAAAGAACCGCAGGAAATCCCGAAGATCGATCCCCCACCCTCGGCTCTTGGAGAACTTTGCGCCTTCCAGGTTTAGAAATTCGTTCGCGGGCACGTTCTCCGGAAGGACGTAGCGGTCCTGATGATGGTCGTTCCACGCCATCAGCATCGCAGGAAACACGATGCAGTGGAACACCACATTGTCCTTTCCGATGAACGCTACATACTTCGTCGCGTCGTCCTGCCAATACGGACGCCACGAGTCCGGGCTTCCATTCTTGGCCGCCCATTCACGCGCGGCGGTAATGTATCCGAGCACGGCATCGAACCAGACATAGATCACTTTGTGTTCGTAGCCGGCAACGGGCACTGGCACACCCCACGAGAGATCGCGCGTCACCGCCCGATCCTGCAGGCCTGCCCGGAACCAGCTGTCACAGTAGCGCAGGACCGTTTCGCGCCAACCATCCCGCCGGTCCCGCTCTGCGATGTAGTCCTGTAATCGCTGTTGATACGCCCCCAGCGGGAAATACCAATGCGACGTCGGCCGCACTTCGGGACGCGTGCCGCACAGTTTGCACCGCGGATCGAGGAGTGCCACTTGATCCAACCAGCTGCCGCAATTCTCACACTGATCGCCCAGGGCGTTCTCATACCGGCAGACCGGACAGGTCCCTTCGACATACCGATCCGCCAGGAACATGGCGTCCTTGGGACAGAACAGCTGTCGTTCCTCCCGCTCTTTGAGGATCCCGGCTCCGTGGAACGCAGAGAAGAACTCCCGTGCCGTCGCATGATGTGCGGGCCGCGAGGTCCGGGAATAGTGGTCAAAACTCATGCCAAAACGCGCGAACGCCTCCTCGTTCTCAGCGTGGTAGCGGTCAATGATCGCGGTCGGCGTCGTCTTCTCACTCTCGGCGTTGACCATGATCGCCACTCCATGCTCATCCGACCCGCACAGGAAGAGGATCTCGCGGCCTTTCAACCGCTGATACCGCACATACATATCCGCGGGAAGGTACGCGCCGGCCAGATGTCCCAAATGGATGTAGCCATTGGCATACGGCAACGCCGCTGTCACGAGGATCCTGGAGGTGCGACGGGTCATGTTGGTCGGGCGGGACTGACGACGAGCCCGCGCAGCGACAGCGCGAGCGTGGTAAGAATGAGAGGAAGATAGACATTCTTGCGCAGATCGGCAATCGCCTCTTCGACGGCCGTCAAGGCTTCCGGCAAGCGGACAAGCGGGAACTTTCGCAGAAAATTCTCCATCGCGGCCTCGCGGCGATGCGGCGGCAGCTCAATGCCTGATTGGATAAGCATCGCGTCTCGCAGCCAGGATTCGAGCAGCAGAAGCCAATCCTCCACCTGAGGTTTGTCGTACGTTGCCACCAAGCGGTCCAGTTCGCCCGAAAGCGACAGCACCTGATTCCCCACGGCCAATCGCAGAAACTGGATCGCCTCCGCTCGTTCTGTCGTGAGGTCGGTTCCTACGAGTGACCGGGCGCGCCGATAACTCCCGTCCGCAACAAGAGCGATCGCATGCGCCTCCTCTTCCCCTGCCTGATCCCGTTTTCGAACGGCCTGCACGATCTCATCTTCCGTCAGAGGCGAACACTCGACCTGCTGCACACGGGATAACACCGTCGCCGAGAGACGCTCACGGTACGCACACGTGAGCAGCAACACGGCGTTCGGAAGGGGTTCTTCCAGCGTCTTCAGTAGCGAATTGGATGCCTCGGCGTTCATCGCATCCGCCCCGAGGACGAGGAAGATCTTGTATCGACCTTCGACGGGAGACATGGACGATTCTCGTTTTAGGTCGCGCACGCTGTTGATCTTGATGAATTGCGCCTTCGGTATCTCGATGGCATGGTACGGATCGCGCCCTTTGGCCCGCAACTGCGCGCGGACCTGGTCGACGACATCCTCCGGAAGGACCTGGAGAGGATCGTCTCCCGGTTGTTCCGACTTTCCCACCGGGAAGGGAACAATCAGCCGTATGTCCGGATGTGCAAGTTCTTCGGTCTTGCGACAACTTGGGCACACTCCACACGCCTCCTCCCCCTCATCGCGGCATTGGAGCGTCTTTGCGAATTCGATCGCGAGAGCGTCCTTGCCAACCCCTTCCCGTCCGTAGAAAAGGTACGCATGCGCAACGGACCGCTGGGCGATCGCCCGCCGCAACAGGTGCTTCACGCGCTCCTGGCCGATGACCGAATTCCATCCCATGTCAGAACGCCTGTCCGATGCCCAGATGGATGACGCCCCCGGCGAACGTTTCGGGGAAGAATCTGCGGTCGGAGATCCATCGCCGGTCGGCCACCTGTGGATCATACACTTTCAGGCCAAAATCGATACGGATGGGACCCGCCACCGTGTCGTAGCGAAGCCCAAACCCCGCCGCGAGTGCGATCTCCGTCGTCCGCAT
>CAYIHQ010000191.1:0-5285 GCA_964362905.1 uncultured Ignavibacteriaceae bacterium | reverse complement strand
TCCCGAGGGTCAGTGTGATCCAGAGGCTGTCGCCGAGCTGGCGTTCCTGCAGGTTATCCACGGTCACGCGCGCGAGCAAACGGCCGGACCGCTCGAACTGTGCCAACACAACTCCAATGTCCCGCTCTGCCCCCTCCTGCGTGAAGAGGGCACCAGGCTGCAGCTCAAATCGTTTCAGCAATTCCGCCGCCGCCTCGAGGGGGAAGCCGTGAAGTCGCACAGCTTCGACGAGAGCCAGGGGGCCTTCGACCACCGACACAAACAGGGTGTCGCCGCTCTCGGTTGTTGAGGCGGCCTGCGCATGAAGAAATCCGCGCGCGGCATACCAGATGCACACTCGTGCCGCCGTCGTATCCGCCCCCACGGTGGCTGCGTGCTGCAGATCCTCCGCGAGGCCGCGAGCCCGCGCGGGATCAGCCCCATCGGCCACGACAACGCGTGGCTGAGCCCCGGAAACAAGTGTGGCGGCGCAGAGCGCCGCCAACAGGGGACCACATCGAACCATGGGCGTGTTCAGCGTCACCGGATGGGGCGCTCCCGACCCATCACGTCCGTGGTGGGGTATCGCAAACGGTAGTCGCCAAACCCCGTCTCGTCCACGAAAACGAATTCGTAGTTCAGGTTGTAGTAGTGCCAGACCTCATAGGGACGGGTGTTCGTTTCGAACGGATGGCGTTCGATGTTCTCGGGAGGACCGTACCGGACGTACACCATACCCCGATCCGTCCGCCATCCCTCCATGTAGTGGCCGAAATTGCGATTCGCGTACTCGATGCGATGGTAGTATTCCTCCATCAGTTCGTTCCGCGCCGTCTGAGGGTCGGGATCCCTCTTGTTCCAGTATTCCAAGAAACGGTCGCGCTGTTCCTCCGGCGTCGCACCGGCTCGAATGAACGAGATATCCGCGTCCCGTGCGACATAGCGCATTTGCTCGATGGCCTTGTCGATGTCGCTGATGGAGAACGGCATGTCCGACCAGCGCATGGTGAACGTCCGGGACGTGGCGGCCAGCCGGCGCTCGGGCGTGGTCGGACCGTCCGCCGGATACGCTCCGATGCGCATGACGTACGGCCCAATGGGAAGCTGGAGGTCCTGGAACTTGAGAAAGACCTGTTGTGTGGACGTCAACGGTGTTTCGATCTGCTCCAACCCGGCGACGGAATCCCGATTGGTATTTTGCACCGTCGCCACGAACCGTACAGGCCCCTGTCCTACCCGAGAATACATTTCGAAGAATACGAAGAATCCCTCCGCCTCGTCGCCGACGAATCCAGAGATGTTTGGAATGATACTCCGTTTCTCGCCGCTCGACGTGAGGCGATTGACCAGCATGACGTCGCTCAAGGAGAATGCTCCCTGCGCAAAATCGCTGACCAGGATCTTCCGCCGGATCGTCGTTGCCTTCCGGGACTCTTGGTCGCGCACTTCCACGCGGAGGTCGAAAGGACCCGGACGCATTTCAAACGTCAGCTGCTTGAGAGAGTAGAGACGATTCGAGACGGTCTGGCTGAAATCTTTCGTCCGCACTTCCACGGATTGGAGCCGGTTCCACACCGGGTCGCCCTCGGAGGTTGAAACGCTGGCCGTGATGTCGAACTTCCCCACGAACTCCTCCCCTTGCAGGACGAACGTGATCTCTTCGTACGGCACCTGCACGTAGAGGTCCATTTTCGACTTGCCCGAATCGAGGGAGGCATAGGATAAGACGTCCATGAAGATCGTCGCCGGCCCCGTTGGGCGCCGGTCGGTGACCTCGACCTGGGAAGCTGCCGTCGCAACGACCACGACGAGAGCAAAGAGTATGTTGAGAATGTTCTGCATATCGGTTCGTCTCCTTCCCTCCCACAACAACTGCTTACCGCACCACTTCTCCTGTGAGATCATATTCTGCCGCATCTGTGATGCGGACGTCGTAGAAGTTTCCCATCTGAAGCGGCGTGGGGTTTTCCACCAGCACTTCCTGGTCGATCTCCGGTGCGTCCCACGCAGTTCTGCCGGCCGACAGAGGCCCCTCATGACGGTCGATCAGCACCCGCACGGTGGTCCCGACCAGGCTGTCGTTCCGCTCCGCTGATACTTTCATCTGTGCTTCCATCACGACCGCCTGGCGCTGTTCTTTGATTTCTTGCGGTACCGGGTCGCCGAGGTCGTACGCGGTGGTGCCTTCTTCCTGCGAATAGGTGAAGACCCCCAGGCGGTGGAAGCGCACGTCACGCACGAAGTCGAGCAGTTCGGCGAAATCTTCTTCGGTCTCCTCCGGATAACCGACGATGAGCGTCGTCCGAAGCGCCAACCCCGGCACGCGTTCCTGCATCGTGCCGATCAGTTCGCGCAACGCACGGCCCGAGATGCCGCGGCGCATCGACTTCAACACCGTGTCCGACACGTGCTGGACCGGCATGTCAATGTAACGAACCAGTTTGGGAAAATCATGGAACGCATCGAGAAGCCGTAGCGGGAACTTCGCCGGATAGGCGTACATGAGCCGGATCCACTCGATGCCGTCCACTTCATTCAGACGTCCAAGAAGGTCGTAGAGGTTCCGCTCCCCTGATGCGTCGATACCGTAATACGTGGTGTCCTGGCCGATGATGATCAGTTCCTTCACACCCTTGCGGGCGAGCTGCCGGGCCTCGGAAAGGACGGCGTCCATCGGCTTCGTCCTGTGGCCGCCCCGCATGAGCGGGATCGCGCAGAAAGAGCATGGATTGTCGCAGCCCTCCGAGATCTTGAGATACGCGAAATGCGACGGCGTCGTGAGTAACCGTTCACCGACGAGCTCTTTCTTGTAATCAATTCCCAGGTCGGCCAGGACTGCGGGGAGCTCGTTCGAGCCGAAGTACGAATCGACCTCCGGGATCTCCGCCCGCAATTCCTTGCGGAACCGCTCGGACAGACATCCCATCACCACGATCCGGCCGATCTCGCCCCGCTTCTTGCGCTCGACCGCCTCGAGGATGGCATCGATGGATTCCTGCTTCGCTGCCTCGATGAAACCGCAGGTATTGATGACGACTGTCGCCGCCGCGTCGACGTCGTTGGTCAAGGGGGCGTTGTTCAGCTTCAGTTGGCCGAGCAACGCTTCGCTGTCGACGAGGTTCTTCGAACAGCCGAGCGTGACAACATGAATGCGATCAGAAAGCGAGTGGGCCATTGAAAGGAGTCGGGAGATAGGAGTCAGGAGACAGGGACAATGGAGGCCATGAAACAATCTACCAGGAATCTGTGTTCTGTGTGTTCGTTGCGGCACATTCCTTCTATGGAGAGAGAACCACGAAGTCCACGTACAGATATACAATCGGCGCGAGGAAGACGAGACTGTCGAACCGGTCGTAGATGCCGCCATGACCGGGGAGAAACGACGAGGAGTCCTTTACGCCCGCATCCCGTTTGAAACGCGATTCCACCAGGTCGCCGACCTGTCCGAAGATGCCCACAATCGCCCCGAGGGCCAATGCGTGCGTCGGCGTCAAATAGTCCACGACTGTCAGGTGCCCCACCCAGAAGGTGGCCACGGCTCCGGCGAATCCGAAAACCGCCCCCTCCCAGGACTTCTTCGGGCTTACGCGCTCGAACAATCGGTGACGTCCCCACATCAGTCCGCCGAAATAGGCCGCGGTGTCGCAGATCCAGATCGACGCCAGCAGGGTCACGACCGTCCATCCGCCCCACCTGTGGATCTGATCGAGTTCCGGGTCGCCGGCAAGGCCCACCGGAAAGAACTTGTGGACCGGGAAGCCGTACGGAAACAGCTCACGCAGACCGATCAGCGTTCCAAAGAACAACGACACCAGCAACACGCCCGATACCGTCGCGCCGACGTTGACGATGGCCGATCCTTCGGCGCGGAACATCTCCACGAGCGCAACGGTCAACACGAACAGCAGGGCGACGACGAGAATGAACTGGTGCATCGAGAACATGCTGAGGGCGATGCCCATCGACGCGAACGCCGTGTAGGTTTCGACCTGGAGACGCTCGTAGACGAACGCCAAGTTCAACAACAACCCAAACGAAAGTCCAATGCGGCGTTGCGGTTTTGCCCCGCGCGCCTCGGTGAGGCCGTAGAATTCATGGAGGGCAAGGAACGAGATGACGGCGACGAGTGCAAAGAACCAATACCCTCCAAGGAGCGCCAGCCAGACGATCGCGGGAATGGCAACGGCGGCCACGGCCACACGTTGAGGAAGCGTCGAATACGCGCCGGGAGCACTCATCTGCGTTCGGAGAAAAGTGTCAGATCGTCAAACCGTGACAGAAGCTCCCGCGCCTTGTTCGCCTCTGCGGCGGGGACAAACACACGCACCGGCCGCGCCGTCGGAAACCACCAGGCCGTGGCATACGATCGCATCGAATACTGAACCGCGGCCACGCCCGTCTGGCGCAGGTTCGTCACGATCCAGTCGGCTTCGAACTCCGACGGGAGCGTCACAAGAAGGAGATTGCTCTCCGCCACCTCATGATGGGCCCGGTCGTCGCACAACAGGCGGCCGTCGTGCGTCTCCGCGCACGAGGCACAGACAGGCCGTCCACAGACCACACACACACCGAACGATGGCGTCGACTCGTGCGATTCGCACATCGGCATATGGCCGTTCTGCCAGCGGCCGCACCAGAGGCACGAATCTTCCCCGACGGGGAGGCCGCGCGTGCAGTGGACGCATGAGTTCATCGCGCCGTTTCCGCGACGGAACGCGTGATCCGATGGTACAGCCACAACGTCCAGGCAAAGAGCAGGCCGAACAAGAGGCCTTGCATCAACATCGTCTGCATGTCCGCGCTTTGCCCCATCGACTCGACGAGCATCTCATCGTTGCGCAATCCCATCCGAACCGCAACGACAGCAAGGAAGTTATTCAGGAAATGGAGAAGAATCGGCGGCACCATGCGGGCCGAACGGTAGCGTGCGTACCCGAAGAAGACGCCCAGGCCGATCAGGCCGACGGTGTCGAACGGGTTCAGATGGAACAGCCCGAACAGGATTCCAGAGACGATGGCGCCCCAGAGCGGCGACCACGCGCGACTGAACAGCGTCTGGATCAGCCCGCGGAAATACAGCTCCTCGGCGAACGACGGAACGACGGCAACCACCGTGACGACGAAGAAGAACTCGGGGGTTGAATCCGCCGCGAGCAGCAGCGCCATCATGCTCTGGATCATTTCTCTAAGCGGCTCGACGACGGCGCGAAGAATGTCCGGGAGCGGGATCTGGTGTTGAAGAAAGACGGCGGTCTCCAAAACCCGCTGCAACGCCAGGAGGCCGAGCAGCAACACGACGAACTCGC
>CAYIHQ010000190.1:0-5306 GCA_964362905.1 uncultured Ignavibacteriaceae bacterium | reverse complement strand
TCTCTGGGATATCTTCAGGCTCAGGACAGCATTCGCGTCCGGTCGCAGAACCCTTCCCCCATGGTGGAGAACACGCGCCGCCATGCGCGGATTATGCCGGCGGTTTATGACGGGATGCATGACACACTCGCTTCCATTCTCCCCCGACAGGTGGACGTCTATCTTCCAACACGGTACCGGGACCGACAGGATCTCCTGCTCCTGCTGAACTTTCACAGCGCCCCGTATGTCACACACCATGCTGCAGAGTCCTCGGGTGTTGCGCTCATCGGCGTTACGATCAACCTCGGTGGAGGGTCGAGCGCATACAACGGTCCGTTCACGGACTCAACCGCCTTTCCGCGACTGCTCGCAGCGATCGATTCAGTGGTCCGTGCACATGGCGCCACAGCACGATGGAACAGAATAGCGCTGGCTGGCTTTAGTGCGGGCTACGGGGCGGTGCGCCGCATCCTGTCTCAGGAAGAGAATCGTGGCATCGTCGACGCGGCATTGTTGTTGGATGGCATCCACGCGAGTTACGTCCCGGAGCGCCTGGTGCTGGCTGAAGGTGGCGGAATCGACTCCACGAACCTGGAGACGTTTCTTTCCTTTGCTCACGAAACAGCACAACCGGGATCGAAGAAGCAGTTCATGATCACCCATTCCGAAGTATTTCCGGGAACATTCGTCAGCACAACGGAAGCGACGGACTGGCTGATCGCCCAACTGGGTCTCAAACGAACGCCTGTCCTCCGATGGGGACCGTTGGGGATGCAGCAGGTGAGCGAGGTTCGGGCGGGACATTTTTCCATCCTCGGCTTCGCGGGAAATTCGGGAGTGGATCATGGAGATCATTTGCATGGGGTGGGGGAGTTTTTGAAAGAACTTTTGGGATTGAAGTAGTAAGATGTAAGTAAGAAGACTGAAGCTGGACGTAGCAAGCCTAGAGATATAAGCAGGGAGGTAGAAGTAGGAAGACGGAAGCGCTCACGTTATCGTTGTTGTATCAATCACACACACTCGAGGGGGGTGTCATGCATAACTTCAGGAAGCTGAAGGTCTATGAACGCGCCATTGCGTTCACAACGCGTGTCTATCGACTGACGCGGGGATTCCCGGCGTATGAACTCTACGGATTGAGTTCGCAACTCCGGCGTGCATCGAGTTCGATGGCCCTAAACATTGCCGAAGGATCGGGCAACAACGGAAGTCGGGAGTTCGCGAGATTCTTGGGATTCAGTATTCGATCTGGATATGAGTGCATTGCATGCATCGACATTGCAAGGAATGTTGAGATCGTGAGACCGCAAGAGGCGGAACTTCTCATCAAAGAAATTGAAGAGATCATTTCGATGCTTGTCGGACTGCAGCGATCCTTGCGAAAGCGATAGAGCCGCCGAGCGATTCAGTCTTATGTCTTCTATCTTACTTCTTCCATCCCCATTGCATCTCTGCCGCACTTCAGCTCGGTTTTGATTAACTTAACATCTATGCCCGACCCTCTCTCTTCCCCCACCACCATCTTCGTTACCGGCGGCACCGGCTTCATCGGAACGAAGCTCGTCAATGCCCTCGTCGCACGGGGCCACACGGTCCGCTGTCTCTCGCGCTCGACAAGCAATATAGAGGGACTCAGCCACGAGCGGATCTCATTTGTTCCGGGAAACACCCTCGATCGGGCATCCCTCAAGAAAGGCATGGAAGGATGCTCGCAGGTCTACCACGTCGCCGGCTATACAAAGAACTGGGCGAAGGATCCACAGGAGTTCTACCGTCAGAACGTGGACGGCATGCAGAACGTCTTCGATGCAGCCAGGGAGGCCCGGGTGCAACGCGTGGTCTTTACATCCACGATCGTGACGCTTGGACCCTCGCCACGAGGCGAGGTCCGGGACGAATCGATGCCGCGCATCACGTTTCGGTATTTCACGGAGTATGAAGAGAGCAAGGTCGTCGCCGAGCGGAAAGCCATGGATCAGGCCGCCGCGGGCTTTCCGGTGGTCATCGTCAACCCGACACGCGTCTACGGTCCGGGGAAACTGACGGAGGGCAATTCGGTCAGCCTCATGATCGACATGTACGACCGTGGGAAAGTGCCAGTGCTGTTGAACGGCGGTGTCGACGTCGGCAACTATGTCCTGGTGGATGACCTCGTGGAAGGGCAGATCCTCGCGATGGAACGAGGAAGGATCGGCGAACGATACATCCTCGGGGGCGAGAATGCATCTCTGAAAGATATCTTCCGGCTCGTCGACGAGGCGAGCGGGAAGAAGCACTTCCAACTCAAGTTGCCCCCAAAGGTAGCCCTGCTGTTCGGAGCGATCGAGAAAAAAAAGGCCGATTGGCTAGGCATATACCCGCAAATTACGCCGCCATGGGTCGAGACGTTTCTGCAGGACTGGGCCTACACGAGCGCCAAGGCGGAGCGGGACTTGGGCTACCGACACATACCCCTCAAAGAAGGCATCCGGCGCACGTACGAGTGGATCCTTGAACAACGGAAGAAACGATGATCGTCGGACGGTTTGACTCGAGCATCTCACTGCAGGGGCTCTTCTCCGGCGAACACCGGAAGGCGACCCTCGTCCTTCTTCTTGCCCCTCTCCTCATCACCACCTGGAAGCATTTCGGCGTCAAAGCATTCTATCTGGAACGGCTGACGGGCGTGTTCGTGCTCGCCGGTGACACGGGATTCACGGCGGAAGTCTACACGTTCGTGTCGGCTTTCGTGTTGTTTGCGTTGGTCCCGTGGGGCGTCATTCGCTTCGGATTTCGTGAGCGGATGCGCGACTACGGCTGGCAGCTGGGCGACTGGCAATTCGGGTGGAAAGCCGTTGCTGTTATGGCCCCGGTCATGGTGTTGTCGACCATCCCGTCAGCGTCGATGCCGGACTTCATCGCAGAGTATCCGTTGGACAAAAGGGCGGGCTCTTCAGGCTCCGCATTCCTGGTGCACGCGATGATGTATCTTCTGTTCTACGTCGGGTGGGAGACGCTCTTTCGGGGGTTCATGCAGTTCGGGCTTCGGAGTCTGGGGGACTGGAACGCGATCCTGATCCAGACGGCGATCTCCTGTATTGCCCATATCGGCAAGCCGGCGGGGGAGATCTACAGTTCCATTCTCGGTGCGCTCGTGTGGGGCATCGTGGTCTTCCGAAGCCGGTCGTTGCTGTATGTGCTCATTGTCCACTGGCTGCTCGGGGTGTCGTTGGATTGGTTCATCGTGTTTTGAGGGTGTGCGGGAACGACTTCTCAGAGGATTCAAGTCCCTGAACCGCCCGACTTACGCGCCGCGCGTGGCCTGCCCGCCGTACCGGAAAGATAGGCAAGCGAACCTTTCGCACTATGTCGGCGATTAGTAATGTAGTTTATCGCTGCGCGATATTTGTATTGGGCCTCCGGCTCTTGGTGTTCTTGGCGTTACTGCGATCTTCCTAGACCTTGGCGCACTTGGCGGTATAGGAATCTGACTTCAACATGGCTTCCCCGTGACCGACAAAGAACTCCGCATCGGCTCAGTATCGCTCCGCGCCACCGACGGTCTCATCCTCGGCACGCTTGCGTTCTTCAGCCTCCTCGCCATTCTCTTCGCAGGGCGGGTGGAGGGATGGCTCTGGCTCGTGACGAAGAACGTCTTCGTCGCTGTTGCGTACGTCGTGTTCATCCATGCGAGCCGTCGTCTTGACCATCGATTCTGGCGTTTCTTCCTCCGTCTCGCACCTGTCGTGCTTGCGTACGCGTATCTCTTCGGAGCGGTCGACAAACTGCAGTTGATCATCCACGGTCGATGGCTGGACGACTATGTGCTCGACTTCGAGCAGTGGTTCTTCGGCCTCCAGCCGACACTCTGGTTGGAGCAATTCATTTCAAAGCCGCTGACCGAGTGGATGATGTTCTCGTACGTCGTGTATCTGCCGATGTACCCCGTGTTGTGCGGCATCATCTACTACCTCCGGGGTGAACTGGCCATGGAGGACTACTTCTTCACGCTCGGGTTCGCCAACATCCTCTGCGACATCGGGTTCATCCTGGTCCCGGTGGCTGGTCCCATGCCGCATATCGGCCAGCTGTATTCGGTACCGCTCGATGGGTACGCATGGACCTACCTTGGCGAATGGATGCGGTCCGAACTGCACTTTGTCGGCGGTACCATCCCGAGCCCGCATTGCGCCGCAGCGACGATCATGTGGGCGATGGCGTGGCGCTACCATCGGCCGTCGTTTTGGGTGTTGACCCCCATCGTCCTTTCTCTCTATGTCTCGACGTTCTACGGCCGCTATCATTATGTGACGGACGCGGTCGTGGGTGTGGCCGTGGCATTCGTGGCGTTGGCGGTCGCGCCGTGGCTGATGCGCATGTGGGACCGGTTGATCTCCGCGCCCACATCGCAGAAAGCCTGAAAGCCACCAGTGAAACAAACATCACGCCATGACGCAAGGATGGCGATGAACCCAATGGACCGTTGCCGAAGAACCAAACATATCTCTTCATTGCGTCATCGCGCCTGCCTGCCGGCAGGCAGGTCATTGCGTGAGAATCTTTCCTAACGGAGGACCACCGTGAAGGCCACTCTTCGTCCCCTCCTCGTAACGCTTGCGCTTCTCGCGTCGTGCGCGCCCCCCGCACCCGACTACGACGTTCTCATCCTGAACGGACGCATCGTCGACGGCACCGGCAACAGTTGGTATCAAGCCGACATTGGCATTCGGGGAGATCGGATCGAAGCCATCGGGAAACTCGCACATCGCACCGGGGCCCAGACGATCGACGCGAAAGGAATGGTCGTGGCTCCCGGGTTCATTGACATGCTCGGCTGGTCGGGTATGAGTCTCCTGGTGGACGGCCGCGCGGTCAGCAAGGTGTCGCAGGGCATTACCACAGAGATCATCGGTGAAGGGGTTTCCGTTGCGCCGGTGAACGAAAAGGTGATGGAAGAACGGCAGGCGTTCCACACGAAATACGGGCTCGAAGATGTGTGGACGGACTTCGACGGCTATTTCCAGTTGCTCGAGAAACGCGGAACGGCCATCAACGTCGCTTCGTTCGTCGGCGCCACGCAGGTCCGCATTTGTGTCCTGGGATATGAAGATCGCGCCCCGACGGACGAAGAGATGACGGCCATGAAAGGGCTCGTTCGCATCGCCATGGAGCAGGGAGCGCTGGGCCTGAGCACGTCCCTTATCTACGCGCCGGCGACCTACTCGACCACGCAGGAACTGACAGAACTGGCCACGGTGGCGGCGGAATACGGCGGGATGTACATCTCACACCTTCGCGACGAAGGGGACGAAGGGAAACAGGTCGAGGCGATCTACGAAGCCGCC
>CAYIHQ010000189.1:0-5315 GCA_964362905.1 uncultured Ignavibacteriaceae bacterium | reverse complement strand
AACCCGCTCCGATTTGCCAGTAGTTCCGTCGGCACTGCCATCTCGACGGTGGCACCCTGGTCGAGCAGGATATCGTCGGGGAGTGCCCGGACACCGCCCCGTCCCTCTTGCAGGCGGACAAAGAGGTTCGAGAGGACGCCGTCCGGTGGAAAGGACAACCGGAAGGAACCATCGGAGAGTGCGGCCACGCCGCCGGCTGCGGGTGTCACAGGAGCCAAAGAGATCTCCTCCACTCCTCGCACACTGGAGCCGCCGCGGAGATCCGCGACGGCTTCGACGGTGATCGATCGGCCGAGTTCCGTTGTGAGCGGGAACGTCGCGAAGAAGTGACGGGCGGAAAGTGACCGCACCTCGGGGTCGGGAACCTGCCCTTCCGCCAACACCCGCACGCGTGGCGGTGACGTCAGCGGATGCGGCGAACGGACATGTACGTAGGCATAGTCCCGAAAGAATTCCGTCTCGACGTTCAACTCTCCGAGGAATGTGCGATCCGAGCCGTCGTCGAGCCAGACGGGGTCCGAGGCGGTGCCAAAACTGTTCTGTGCTGTCACGCGAAGAAGGGGAACGGAGTGAGGAACGGGAATGTGCCACGCACCATTTTCCGCTGCCCCGTCCGGGCGAAGCATTGTATATCGTCGCAACTGGAAGGCAGGGGAAGAAGTCTCCACGAGGATGCGGTCGATGGCACCGGGATCTGCGGAGGAGACCATCACATCGCTTCCGTCGCGCACAGCCCTGATCCGGGGAGGATGATTGAAGATGACGGTTGCACGGAGACGCGACGAATTCCCGTTGAGGTCGCGGGCAACGACCTGCAGTTCGTGTGCCCCTTCGGAAAAACTTGTCGATTGGAGCATGCCCGAACCATGAGGAAGACGGGCGTAGAAGGGAAGCCGATTTCCCTGTTCGACGAAGAGCTTCTGGTGGTACGGGTGGCCGTTTGCACGGGCGGTCCAGTCGAAATGGAGGGCGATCTGCTTGGTGTCGTCGGCGGGAAGACGGGCGATGGACGATTCGTACACCGTTGCGCCGTCGATCTGCAACTCGAGCGATGCCATCCGATTGCGATACGCGCGCACGCCAACCCCATCGCGAACGCGCACGGTGAACCCTACATCGCCGGTGAGGCGGAGTATGGAACCGATGCGAAGTTCTCCCCGGCTGGTGTGCTGCGGTCGCACGTACAGGGGCTTCGAGTTGCCCTGAATGAGCGTGCCGGCCGTGAGTGGCAGCACGCCGACTTCATCGATGGCCGGAGCCACGCGGTCCCTGGCGTGATCGGCGATATCGGAGGCCAGGAGCGGATTGACGGGATTTCGCCGGGCGTCGCGGATCTCGAAATGGAGGTGGGGGCCGCCTGCGCCGGTGCTGCCGGTGAAGGCGATGATCTCTTCGCGAGCCACCGGGATCTCTGGCTCGTCAAAGCGGAGTTCGGCAGCATACGTCGACGTCTCCTCCTGTCGTCGACGGATCAACGAGTCGAGGTACGGCGCGAAGTTGCGCAAGTGCGCGTACCACGTTGTGAACCCGTCCTCGTGCGTGACTTCGACCACCTTGCCGTACCCGTGCGGTGAGATGCGTACCAACGACACCCATCCGTCGCGCATCGCCCGGACCGGCACGCCTTCACGCCCCTGTGTGGACACATCGATACCACCGTGGAAATGCGTCGACCGGTAATCGCCGAACACCGACGTGGTAGCGAGGGGACCTTGAAGGGGCCAGCGGTATTCGCCGAGGACGGTGCCGATCGTATCGAAGGGAGCGTAGATACGTTCAAGCTTCGTCAGAGACTCGGGAGCCGCTGCGGGTGGCGGTACGGGACGCATCCATGCGATCGCAACAACCGCTGCGAGGGCGGAAATGACTAGCACTGAAGAACGCAAGAGGCGGTTCATCAGGCCGATGCCGGTCCCTGTGCAACGGACGAAGGCGCTGCGGACGTTGCGGCAGCGGCCGCGTGCCGGCTCATGAGCTCGCGGGCCAGTTCCATGTAGCCCAGCGTGCCCCGTGAGGTGGCATTGAAGAGAATCGCCGGCTTGCCGTAGAAGGAGGCTTCGGTCAGGTGGGTGTTCTTGGGGATCGTGGTGCGGAGCAAATGTTTTCGGTAGCGGATCTGCAGTTCGCGGTCCGTGATCTCGGTGACCTTCAGGTGTGGTTCGTACATCGTTTGCAGGATGCCTTCGATCTGCAACGAGCGATTGGCGGTGTCCCGGATCCACTCGAGGTGGCGAAAGAGCTTGTCGACCCCTTCCAATGAAAAGTGCCCGGACTTCATCGGCACGAGAACGCTGTCCGAGCAGGAGAGTGCGTTCGTCGTCAGCCCGCGGAGGTACGGAGGCGTATCGATGATGATGTAGTCGTAGTGAGGAACGAGCTGTCGGAGGACGTTGCGCAGCATGGTCCGGTTCTCCGAGAGCCGC
This sequence comes from uncultured Ignavibacteriaceae bacterium, assembly GCA_964362905.1. GTDB lineage: Bacteria > Bacteroidota > Ignavibacteria > UBA10030 > UBA10030 > 2-02-FULL-55-14. The sequence goes on along the minus strand of CAYIHQ010000189.1, from coordinate 2,892 downwards.
AGGAGCCGGTCCTCATGCTGGGGGGTGCGCACGTTTGCGGGCACGAAGTCGAGGAACGACATTTCCGTCCGGTGGATCACCTGCGTCATCGAGTAGACGAAGTTGAAGACCTCGTAGAGGCCCCCCTTGGTCTTCTCCGGCGTGAATCCGAGCGACATGCTGCATGCCCCGAATGGGTCGGCGTCGATGAGGAGCGTGCGGCGCTCAAACGCGGCGAACGATGCGGCAAGGTTCACCGCTGTCGTCGTTTTGCCGACGCCTCCTTTGGGGATCCCTATGGTGATGATGCGAGCGATGGGAGAAAGCCGGTCGTCAGTATTCAGTCGTCAGTCGACAGACGTGGAGAGCTGCTCGATTCACGAAGCTCATGATCAATGAGCGGATCTCAGAAGCCAGATCTCTGCATTCTAAACTCAGGACCTCTTCCGTATCAAGTGCGCCTCAGTCTCACATACTTCCATCTTCCATCTTTCATCTCCCATCTCCCATCTCAGATCAGCTTCCCCAAAATATACCCCACCGTGATGCCGATGAGGAGCATGATCGTCATGGCGCGGGTGGCGATAATGTCTTTTGTGTAACCGCGTTTGATGGCCAGAACCGAAACGATGTAACCCAAGCCATTTAAGAGCCAGATGAACGGCAGAGCCAGCACGTGGACCACAAGCGGACCGACGACCGGAACGAGCCCCACCCAGATGCCCAGGGCGGCAAAGGCCTGTCCGAGCGTCCCGACGAGGATCACGGCCGCCGTGATCAGAGTCCGATCCCAGGAGTAGTAGATGCCCATGGCCACGACCCAGATGATGACCACCCAGGCGATGATGGCGTTCTCGTAGTTCTTCAGGAAGCGCGTGACGCGATTCATTCGAGTTACCGGACCGACACCGTCAGGCGCGCCAACGGTGTTCGATCACCACCGACGAGGAGCGATGCCTCCAACCGGTCTCCCGGAACCACCTGGGCAACACCTTCCGGAGTGCCGGTGAAGATGACGTCTCCCTCTTCCAACGTGATGAACCGTGAGAGGTAGGAGATCAGGTGTTCGACCGGGAACAGCAGATCTCGCAGGAATCCATGTTGGCGCACGTGCCCGTTGACCTTCAGTTCCACTTCCAGGGCGCTGACGTCGGGCACCTGTGCTGCAGGGACGAAGGTCGAGACGGGCGCGGAGGTGTCGAACCCCTTCGCCAGAGTCCACGGCAAGCCCTTTTTCTTCGCCTCTGACTGGACGTCGCGGAGAGTCATGTCGAGCCCGACCCCGAGCCCTGCTATGTGCCGGCGTGCCTGGCCTTCCGGAATATTGCGACCTCCCGTACCGATCAGGACGGTCATCTCCACCTCATGATGGACGTCCTTGGAGATCGACGGTATCTCAATGCTGCCTCCATTGGCGATGAGCGCGGTGCGTGGTTTCAGGAAAAAGACCGGGTCCGTCGGCACATCGGCCTTCATTTCCTTCGCGTGCTCGGCATAGTTGCGGCCAATGCACAAGATCTTGGGCACGGAGATTGTCCGACTCTCGAGGGTGACCGTGGGCAGGTCGTTGTTGTCACAGTTGGGAAGCTGCGGCGCCTGTCGCTCGCTGATGCGAACGAACCATTCAATATAGATACCACCGCCGGGGAATTCAAGCGGTTCTAGGTCGGCCGATTGATTCGGGGGACGTATTTCGCCATACTATGAAGTGCCCGTTCCGGGCGACCGACGCACATCCCGTCTCCGGAGGCAGTCATGGCCTCTCATCGCCTCAACTTCCGCGAGGTTGCGGTCCGGACCTCCCTCTCGTTCCTATTCTGCCTCGCCATCGGTCTGCTGCGATATGGCACGGTCGCATTCCAGACGGATCATTGGTCGTTCCAGCTCGTCATCTACGGATTCGTCTACGGACTCTTCCTTGCCCTCTGGCGCGTCCAGCGCAGGACGGCGCTCGCATTCCTTCTCGTCTATTTCTTCGCCGAGTCTGCCTTCTTGACCGGCGCTCTGGTCGAGCATCGCGCCCTCATGGTCCTTGCGTATTTTTCGCTCAGCGCCGGAGGCTTGGTGCTGCACGATCGATTGTTCCTGGGCCCTTCCAAGCGCTCGCTTCTGCGGGAACCGCTGGGGCTGGCTGTCCTTCTGGGTATCGCCTACACACTCGCCGCCGCGGTGTCGCTCCTTGTAATGCGGCTGTTCAGCTCCCTGGAGGTTGACGTCCTTCCCAATATCATGGGCGCCGCGACGATTGGGTTCCTCCTTGGACTGGGCGTGGGGCTGGGACATGCGGTGGCGGACACGGCGAAAGTAAGGGAGGTACTCGTCAAGGTGCGATAGGGTCATGCGCACGAGTGGTTCACTGTCGATGCTTCGGCGTTTCGTCCCGACTCTTTTTTGCTGTATCTTGCGATGCACAGCATTGCTGATCGATCTGGTCTTCTGAACGGTTCCATGCACACCTACAAGTCCGCGGGAGTCGACATCGATGCCGGCGAAGAACTCGTCCGCCGCATCAAGAAGCCCGTTCGTTCGACGTTCACCAAGGATGTCCTGAACGACATCGGGCTGTTCGGCGCATTCTATCGGGCCGACTTCAAAGGCTACCGCCGCCCGGTCCTGGTGTCGTCGGTCGACGGCGTCGGCACGAAGCTGAAGGTCGCCGTGGCCATGAACCGCCACCACACGGTGGGACAAGACCTCGTCAACCACTGCGTGAATGACATCCTGGTCTGCGGAGCGAAGCCGCTCTATTTCATGGACTACTACGCGGCGGGACGTCTGGTGACCGACACGGCGGAGCAGGTGATCCTCGGATTCGTAAAAGCCTGTCGCGAGAATGGGTGCGCGCTCATCGGAGGCGAGACGGCGGAAATGCCCGGGTTCTATGAGGACCGCGACTACGTCATCGCCGGTACG
>CAYIHQ010000188.1:0-5326 GCA_964362905.1 uncultured Ignavibacteriaceae bacterium | reverse complement strand
CGCGCATGGGCATGTGGGACACGAATTCATTCTGAACATGCGTGCGTTCAAGGAATCTGCGGGTATCGAGGTCGAAGATATCGCCAAGCGGCTGATGGATTACGGCTTCCATGCCCCGACGGTATCGTTCCCCGTGGCGGGTACGCTCATGATCGAACCTACCGAGAGCGAGTCGAAAGCGGAACTCGACCGGTTCGCGGCGGCGCTTCTCGCCATCCGCGAGGAGATCCGACAGGTCGAACAGGGCTCAGCCGACCGCACGGACAACGTCCTGAAGAACGCTCCGCATACCGTGCTCCATGTGACCGGGGACGAGTGGACGCACCGCTATACGAGATCGGCGGCGGCCTATCCGCTTCCGTTCGTGCGCGACAGAAAGTTCTGGCCGTCTGTGGGTCGCATCAACAATACGTACGGCGACCGGAATGTTGTGTGCGCGTGCCCTCCCATCGAGCAGTACATGACCGTCGAGGCTTGACCCATGCCCGTGGAGGATGATGTCCGGATCACGTCCATTTTGCGGACGGCGCGTTCCATTGCGGTCGTCGGAGCGTCGAACAAACCCTATCGCGACAGCAACGGCATCGCGGAATTCCTGATTCGAATGGGGTATGACGTTGTTCCTGTGAATCCTTCCTACACGGAGGCGAACGGTCGACGTTGCTATCCAAACCTCGCGGCCATTGGCCGGCCGGCCGATGTGGTGGATGTATTCCGCAACCCGGACGCGGTGGATGAGGTTGTGGACGAGGCCATCGCGACCGGAGCCAAGGTCCTGTGGCTGCAACTCGGTGTTGTGAACGAGGCGGCCGCAGCTCGGGCCGAGTCGGCTGGACTTGAAGTGATCATGGACCGTTGCATTGCCGTTGAACACCGCAGATTGATCCGGACATGATCGACCGGAGGCGCCATCCATCGACAGGGCTTTGTGCCGCGGGCAGAGGGCCCTGTGTCATTTTCGCTCTCCTCGTATCTCTCGGGGCACCTTCGCGGGCTCAGACGCCCGAGCGGCTACCGGCGACGGTGCGCGAGGTGATCATCCGGGGCAACGTGCGCACACAGCCACAGATCATCCTGCGGGAGATGGGTCTTCGTCCCGGTGTCCGGCTGAGCGACGAAGGATTGCTCCGGGATCGTGAACGCGTCTATAACTTGCAGCTCTTCAATCGCGTCGACGTCGATGCGCACCAGCGCGGAGACAGCGCCGACGTCTACGTGACGGTCGACGAACGATGGTACATATATCCGTATCCCGTGTTCGATCTTGTGCATCGGGACCCGAAGAAGCTCGTCTACGGCGTCGGCGTGACGCACCAAAACCTCGCCGGATTGAACCAGAAGCTGTTCTTCGAGGGCGTCCTTGGCTACGACCAGTGGGCGATGGGGACATACCGAAACCCGCGGTTCCTCGGGATGGAGGACCTGTCCTTTCAGGGTAAGGTGGGCTACTTCGACCAACATCCGCTCAGTCGCGACAGCGCCGTCGAGTATCGGCAAGTCGCAGCCGTTGCCGGCTCCTCGGTCGGCAAGCGGTTCGGATTCTACGAGTCAGTCACGGCGGGAGCGGGCATCGAACTTTGGGATGTCCCCCTGCCTGCGCTGCCGCTACGGCAGGCAGGCGATGGCGCCGTGCACCGCACGGCTTCATCGAACGGGCGAGACCTGTTCCTGACGGCGTATGTCCAGTATGTGTTCGACCGGCGAAATCTCCGGGAGTATCCGACCGAAGGAGCCTTCTTTTCCGCCGTGCTCAGCAAAGATGGATTCGGGGAATCGCAAGTGAACCTGACGCACATCGGCATGGACGCGCGACGGTACGATCCCGTGATCGATGATCTGGTGTTGGCATCGCGTGTGTATGGCCGATGGACCAATGGCGGCGTCGTGCCGACGTACCGCCACGTGTTCTTCGGCTACGAAGAACGGCTGCGCGGATCGTTCCTCACGGTCCGCGAAGGGGAACGCCAGGTGGGGGGCAACCTCGAATTGCGCTTCCCGTTGTTGAGTCCCCGATACTACGAGGCACGGTTCATCCCGATGCCGCAATTCAGCGTTCTTCGGTATGGGCTGTACCTGGGTCTCTTCGTCGATGCGGGTGCCGTATGGTATCGCACGCAGTCGTTCGCATCCGCCCCGTGGGCAGGAGGCGCCGGCGCCGGACTCCATTTCATTCTCCCGTACGGCCTGACGGTCCGCACGGAGTGGGCCGTTGACCGGACTGGGAACGGCGAACTGGTGCTTGACGTAGGAGCTTCGTTCTGATCATGGATACGTTCTTTGTGTTGGCGCAGGATGTGCACGGCTCGACGCTGGTGCTGCGGGGAGACGAAGCCCGTCATGTGGCTCGTTCGTTGCGCAAGCGGGTGGGGGAGCATATTCTGGCCACCGACGGGGAGGATACGCTGTTCGAGGCGGTGATTGTGTCCCTGGAGAGAGATGAGGTGCACTGCGAAGTGGTGCAGACGCACATGCGGAAGAACGAACCGCGCGTCAGCGTGACTCTGGCGGCATCACTGCTGCGCAATCCTGCGCGATTCGACTTCCTGGTGGAAAAGGCAACGGAGCTGGGGGTGCGGGCGATCATCCCGCTGGTCTGCGAACGATCGATCGGCCGGCAGGACCGACATGATCGATATGAGAAGATCGCCCTGGCGGCGATGAAGCAGTCGGGCCGGTGCTTCCGTCCCCGGATATTCCCCCTGACGTCCTTCGAGGCCGTCGCCGGTCATGCCGAGGATCATGCGCTGCGGTTGATGCCACATGAGCGCACCGAACAATCGCAATTCATCGGTGCCGTGCTCCAACATCACGAAGGTGCGCGGTCCGTCCTGATCCTGGTGGGGCCGGAGGGTGGATTCTCCGACGAGGAGTTGGAGATGGCGGCGGCGCATGCGGTTGTCCCGGTGTCCCTGGGTCCGCGCCGGCTTCGTTCCGAGACGGCGGCGATGTCTGCCGTCAGTTGGGTGGTGGGGGCGTTGTGAGATGTAGGATGTAAGACGTAGGATGTAAGACGTAAGATGTAAGACGTAAGAGGTAAGATGTAAGACGTAAGATGTAAGTGACAGGTTGCAGGACATATGTTACATCGACATGTGTTACACCCTTACCAAAAACTGTAGCATGACATCTGTTACACCCGGGGTATTGCGTAAGATGCATCTCCAACCAGGAGGTGCATTATGGATGTCCGGTCCATCCGCGTCGCAGCCGTACGCCGGTGTCTCCAAGGCGAACCGATCACCCGAGTGTGCCGATCGCTGGGGAAGTCACGCCGGTGGCTGTATTACTGGCTCGAGCGATATTCTCCGTCGAACCGGCGTTGGTCAGCCACCCGTTCGCGTGCTCCCCACCGACGACCCGGCAAGACGCCGTTGCCGATCGAGAAGCTCGTCTGCAAAGTCCGTCGGCAGCTCGAGGCGCACAAGTATGCTCAACGGGGAGCCGTCGCGATCCAGTGGGAACTTAAGAGGCTTGGAGCCTCTGGTGTCCCCAACCCGTGGACGATCTATCGGATCCTTCGACGCAACGATCTCTCCACGAAGCGACGCTATCAGCCCCGAGGAACTCCGTATCCGGCCATCCGCCCCACAAAGGGCAACATCCTTCATCAACTCGATTTGGTCGGTCCGCGATATCTTCATGGCGGCATCCGGTTCTACGGTCTTCATGTCATGGATGCCTTCACCAATGCCGTGGCCCTCGAACGCATCAGCGGGAAGCAGGATCGGTCCATTGTACAAGCCCTTCTGGAGGCGTGGCGGCGATTGGGGCTCCCGCGGTTCCTCCAGATGGACAATGAGCTCTCCTTCCGAGGCTCCAATCGCTATCCTCGAAGCTTCGGCCTGCTGCTCCGCACCTGCCTTCAACTGGGCATCGAGGCCATCTTTATCCCCGATGGTGAACCGTGGCGTAACGGTATCGTCGAGCATTTCAACGACGTCTACGACAAAGTGTTCTTACGCCGACATCGTTTCAGAGACTTGCCCGATCTCGACACGCACACCCGCGAGTTTGAGACGTTCCACAACGAGAACCACCGCTACGCCAAACTCAAGCAGCGAACACCCTCGTCTGTCCATCCTCGCCGTAGGAGAAGAGTCCCGGCACGCCTTAGCGTCGACACCGTCTTCCAGCGACCGTGGAAGGATGGCCGCATCTCCTTTATCCGTCTTACCGATCGCAGCGGATCCGTCCATTTCTTCAGTGAACGCTTCACTGTTGATCCAACCCTTGTACATGAGTACGTCACAGGCACCATCCACACCAAGGTCGGTGTGCTCCGATTCTCGCATCAGGGCAAAACCATCAAAACGGTTCCCTACAAAGTCTCAAAGACCAGAATAAAACTGTAACACATGTCCTGCTACAAACTTGTTGCAAAAACTGTAACAAATGTCCTGTTAGTCGTCAAGTACGCAGTAGGGAGTAGGGAGGATGCGGCTCGTGGGTTCGATGGTGCGAACGAGCGGATGAGGGAATGCAGATGCTGAATCATCATGGCGGCACCCGTACCGAAAGAGCTAATTGCCAATCGCCAAACGTTAAACAACTCCGAAGACCGAAGCACAGAAACCGAAGGAAGTAGTGGGTTATCAGAGTGCCGGGGGCTTTGGGTATTCCCGCTCCATGAAACCACAAACACCTCCCGCATCGCTACCTGGTCGATACGAAAGGTCAAAGAACGGCACTGGCGCTTACATCCCCCCAACGGCCTGAGAGTGCAACTCCTGCCGCCGCGCGTGATGTAACTTGGAGATTCATAAGACGATTGTCAAGTTCGCAATTTGTCGGGATTCCCAAATTTGCGATCACAACGAAATACAAAGGGCGCGGGAGATCTCTGTGAGACTCACCCGCGCCCTTTTTCGTTTTGGGCCTTTGACGTTTGCCGTTTCCTTCGTATTTCGAATTTCGATTTTGCCGCTTGCTTCTACTCCTCTCCCTCTCCCTCCTTCGCCAGCCCGTACCGCTTCATCTTCGTGTACAAATGCGATCGCTGAATGTCGAGCGCCTCTGCGGTCTTCGACACATTCCACCGATGCAACTCCAGCTGACGTTTGATGAAGGCGGCCTCCGCCCGATCTTTGAAATCTTGGAACGTCATGTGGGTCGCAAGCAATTCACCAACCTCCGACGGAGCGGACGTCTGACTGTCGAGGATGGATACGTCGATCTCTGATCCGGGGGACAGGATCACCAGTCGTTCCACCGCATTCCGCAACTCTCGCACATTCCCCGGCCATTCGCGCAACGACAACAGTCGGGCTCCCTCTTCCGAAATCGTCTTCCGGGCCATACCGTTGCGCTCGCACACCTCTTCGATGAA
>CAYIHQ010000187.1:1128-5331 GCA_964362905.1 uncultured Ignavibacteriaceae bacterium | reverse complement strand
GACTCCGGCGACATCGGTAATGGCATTCAAGGGTCCCGGAGGGAAGATGCCAATCTTGACTCCGAGGTCTCGCAAACGAGGGCGCTCCTGAGCCGGGAGTCCGGTCGCCAGGAGCGCGAGGAGGATCAGTCCGCGTCTCATCGGCATTTTATGGTTCGAGTGCGATGGAGTAGTTTGTGAGGAAGTTCATGAAGTCCGACACTTCGAGCATATCCGCCCCGATGAAACGTATGGAATGGGCATCGATCCGCTCGACACGGCGCAGGTAGGATGCCACCTCCGAGGTCAGGTAGCTCTTGAAGCTCACGTCGAGCGTGACCGGGATGGACAGCCGGAAGGGTTTGAAGCGGGACCGTTCTTTCAGTGCAGTCTTCACGGTTGCCGCGATGAGGTCCTGGGCGGCCTCGGGCGTAAGAGTATTGGCGCTGTGGAAGCCCAGGCTTCTCTTCACTTCTGCGGCGGCGATGGGGCCCAGAAACGCGCGATTCTCCCGGATGGCGGATTCGTCGCCGGAGATCATGACCACGGGGACGCCGAAGTGCCCGGCAATGGCGGCATTCCAGACTCCTTCGGGGACCTCCTTGCCGTTCAAGGCCACGCGCGTGAGGCGAGCGCTGGAGAAGGTGTGCGCCCGTACGCCGCTGAGCGCATTCGTGGACGAATGATAGCCGATGAAGACCACTGCGTCGAATGAAGAATCGATACCGGCTATCATCGATAATCGCCGTGGCCACGATCGAATGATGCGCACATCCTTCGGAAACTGTTCGATGAGGAGATTTTCTCCGTTCCCATGCGAATCGCTGACGAGGATCTCGGTAGCCCCTGCTTCGCGAGCTCCGGACACCGCGGCGATCGCTTCCTTCGTCATGAACTGGCGGAAACGCTCGTATTCGAAGTTGCCAGGACCCAATTGGTCGCCCGTGACGACGCCGGCAATGCCCTCCATGTCGACGGAGATGTAGATCTTGAGCTTCGGCTGCGCCACTGCATTGGTGACGACGAGGAGGCAAGCAGCGAGAAGCGGTCGGAAGGATATCCGCATAGGCATGGAGTTATCCTGTGATGGCTGTCTTTGTTGAACCACGCCGCCGATGCGGGCGCAGAGGCCTCGCGATTATTCTTTGGAACTTTTATCGCGGCGCGGCGTCCGTGGCGCGCAATTGCTGTGCGATGCTCTCGTTCTGGTCCCACACCCGGAGCAGGTTCTCGCCGCAGATCTTTCGGATGTCTTCTTCGGAATAGTTCCTGTGCAGGAGCTCTGCGAGGAGGTTGGGATAGTCGGCCACCGATTTGAGTCCGATCGGAAGCGAATCGCCCACGCCGTCGAAGTCTGAGCCGATGCCCACGGCATCGATCCCGGCGATCTTGACGATATGGTCGATGTGGTCGGCAACGTCCTTCACCGACGCATACGGAGCTGGATGCTGGCGTTGATACTCCTTGATGAACTCTTGCGCCTGCGGGTCGGAGAATTTCAGGCCCAGGGCCCGTAATTCGCGCATGAGGTCCCGGCGACCAGTTTCCTCATAGTCGCGGAACGCCTGCGTGAGAAACCCGGAGCCGAATGCCACCATCACCAGTCCGCCCTTTGCGGCGACTGCTTTGATGAGGTCGTCGGAGATGTTCCGCTCGAATCCGGGCGTGAAGGCACGGCAGGAGGAATGGGACGCGATGACCGGTGACCTCGAGATCTCCAGGATCTTGAAGATGGCAAGGTCTGTCAGATGTGAAACGTCCACCATGATAGCCCACTTGTTCATCTCCCGGACCACTTGTTCCCCGAAGGGGCTGATGCCGTTCCAGGGCCGGCTGGTGTCGTAGGCGGCGTCGCTGATGTGGTTCGCCTTGGCGTGCGCCAGGGTGATATACCGAATGCCCCGCTCCGAGAAATACCGGACGTTTTCGAGCTTATGCTCGATGGGAGAGCCGTTTTCCAGGCCCATGGGGAGAGAGATGAGGCCTGCGGCGGTATTCGACCGGACATCCTGCGGCGTCCGGGCAAGGGCGAACTTGTCCTTGTGCCAACGGGCCAGATTCTCGACACCGATGATAAGGGTCTCGGCCAGAGCTTTGGCGCCGTTGTCCTCTTTGTCCGACGGAACATAGACGGACATGAATGGAGCGTCGAGGCCTCCTTCGACGGCACGGGGGTAGTCGAATTCACCGCCCGGTGCCGACTTCGACACGTCCTCCCATTTTTCCCTGAGGCGGTACGGCACATCGACATGCGTGTCAATGATGATGAACTGTTTGGCGAGAACTCGGGCGCGTTCGAGGAACGGATCGGAGGGTTGGGCGAAGGCCGAGGTGACAACGGCCAGCAGGAGGAAGGCGATCCAACGGCGATTCATGGGGGGTCTGTTCCGTATGCAATGACGGCTCAGAATAGGGTGATTCACCGTGAAATGCAATGCGCGGTCCTGGTGGACCTTGTCTTGATTTTCGTCCCAATTCTCGCCAAGTTCGGGGCGGGTAGGTGAAGCGAACTCCGCGCACCAAGTCTTCCCCGGGCCTTGGCGTCCTTGGCGGTAATCTTTACTCTTGAGACGACGAAACAACTCCAGTCCATCACAGAACATTACCAGCCTGACAACCATGCAGCGCATGACACTTGACGAAGCCCTCGGAACACTCCGCCGGATGTTGAAGGAAGCGGAGTATTGCTTTTTCGTCACCCACGGCGAAGGGAGCGAGATCCAGGCGCGCCTGATGCAACCCTTCCCGCCCGAAGCGGATTTTACGATGTGGTTCGGCGCGGCCCCGAGTTCCCGCAAGGCGGGCGAGGTGAAGAAGAACGCCAACGGCACCGTGGCCATCATGAACCCCAAGAACGCCGGGTATGCGACGTTCATTGGAACGGCGACGATCGTGAACGACGCGGCGAAGAAGGCGCAGTACTGGCGTGCGGACTGGACGGACCTGTATCCCGGAGGTCCGGATGCGGACGACTACGTGCTGATCAAATTCGTCCCATCGCGGATCGAGATGATGGATTTCTTCCACGAGACGCAGGGCCGTCCGTACGGCCTGAAGCCGGTGGGACTGCAGAAGAGCGGCAGCGGGTGGAAGTTGATTGAGGACGTGAGCAAGCTATAGCAGACATTCCAAACGTTCCAAATCCCAAAACGACACGACTTAGCAAGCCCGAAGGGCACAGCTAAGTCGTTTGTCGTTTTGAGGATCCCGCCGTTTTGTGGCGGGACTTCCAAACAAAGTTCGCGGTAAGTCAGGGGCGCAAACCTCCAAAACGTCAAACCGCTCGTATCCGCGCTCAGGAAAACAAAACGGGTAGATCTCCGGAAGGAGTTCTACCCGTTCGTGTCCTGTCACACAGCATAACTTCGCCGATACTTTCTCCCTACCTGCCTACACCGTACTGCTTCCTCACGAACATCCGCTCGTGATTCCGCATTCTAGGCACTTGAAGCCCCGACAAACAGCGTCGGGGTGGAAGCATCTCACGAACAGCCTGAAGTGCTCCCACACTCCAGGCATTTATAGCAACTGCCGCTCCGGATCATAATAGCGCCGCACTCGTGGCACGGCGGAGCATCCGACTGGTTAGCGAACACGGCTTTCTCGTTCTGCTCCATCATGGACGCGGACTGGGTTGCGCCTGCGTGCGTGCCGCGGAGCACTGCGGCAGGCGGGGCGGCCTGCAGCGTGGCCCTTGGCTCCGGCTTGGCAAGCGAGGCCGAGAGACCGTCCGGCGACATCGGCGCGCCGTCTTCCTTCATGAACTTCTTGCCCAGCCATCGGAAGATGTAGTCGCTCAACGACTTGGCGATGGGGATGTCGGGGTTGTTCGTGAATCCCGACGGCTCATACCGCGCGTGGCTGAACTTGTCGACCATCACCTTGAGGGGAACGCCATACTGCAGCGAGATCGAGATGGCGGTCGCGAGCGAATCCATAAGCCCCGAGATTGTCGAGCCTTCTTTGGACATGGTGATGAACAGCTCGCCCGGCATGCCGTCTTCGAACATCCCCACCGTAATGTACCCCTCGTGGCCGGCGATTGAGAACTTGTGCGTAATGGACTGGCGCTCGTCCGCCAGGCGCCGGCGGACAGGTCCGACCCTCACCGACTTCGTATCCTGCTTGTCCTTGGGCACATCGAGCGATGTGCTCAACGGCTGGGTCCGCTTGCAGCCGTCGCGGTAGACCGCGATGGCCTTCAATCCCAAGCGCCACGCCTCC
>CAYIHQ010000187.1:0-1118 GCA_964362905.1 uncultured Ignavibacteriaceae bacterium | reverse complement strand
CGCCTCCACATAGGACTGTTCGATGTCCTCGACCGTCACGTTCGAGGGCATGTTCACGGTCTTCGAGATGGCCCCGGACAGGAACGGCTGGACCGCGCCCATCATCTTGATATGGCCCATGTACTGGATCGAGCGCTCGCCTTTGGCCGGCTTGAAGGCACAGTCGAACACCGACAGATGCTCTTCCTTGAGGTGCGGCGCCCCTTCGATGGTGTCGTTCTTGTCGATGAAGGCGACGATGTGCTCGGCCTGTTCCTCGTCGTAGCCGAGCTTGCGGAGCGCCTCGGGAACGGTCAGGTTCACGATCTTCATAAGCCCGCCGCCGACGAGCTTCTTGTACTTGACGAGGGCGATATCGGGCTCGACACCGGTGGTGTCGCAGTCCATCATGAAGCCGATGGTGCCGGTCGGAGCGAGCACGGTGGACTGGGAATTCCGGACGCCGTATTGGTTGCCAAACTTCACGACATCCTTCCACACCGACGCCGACGCCTCCCACAGATCCGGCTGGATGTGGACCTTGTCGATCTTCTCGGCGTAGATGCCGTGCTTGCCCATGACCTTCATCATGGGTTCTTTGTTCTTTTCGAAGCCCTTAAAGGGACCCATTTCGCGCGCAATAAGCGCCGACTGCCGGTAGGCCTCTCCGCACATGAGGGAGGTAATGGCGGCGGCCAGCGAACGGCCTTCATCGCTGTCGTACGCCACGCCGCGGGACATCAGGAGGGCGCCGAGGTTGGCATAGCCGAGGCCGAGCGGCCGGTAGTCATACGAATTCTGGGTGATCGCCGGTGTCGGATACGACGAATTGTCGACCGAGATCTCCATCGCCGTGATCGTGACCTGGACTGCCTTTCGGAACGCCTCGACGTCGAACGACTGGTCGTTCGACCGGCGGAACTTCATGAGATTCAGCGACGCCAGATTGCAGGCGGTGTCGTCGAGGAACATGTACTCCGAGCACGGGTTGGAAGAATGGATCGGGGCCGTGTTGGAGCTCGTGTGCCAGTTGTTGATCGTCGTATGATACTGGAGGCCCGGGTCGCCGCAGATCCAGGCGGCGTCCGCAATCTGGCGCATCACGTCGCGAGCCCGCAGCTTCTCGACGGGCTTGCCGT
>CAYIHQ010000186.1:0-5333 GCA_964362905.1 uncultured Ignavibacteriaceae bacterium | reverse complement strand
CGGATGGAGCGGCGCGCGCGCGGCCTGGAGGACCGAGCCGGCGTGCCGATCCTCCCCGTCGTGATCGACGGCTCGTTCGACTGCATACCGAAGAACTCCTGGAAGTTCGGCAAGCCGTCGGATATCTTTCTCAAGGTCCTTCCGCCGATCGACACCTCTTCGTTCTCGGTGGACCGCGTTGCAGAACTCCGCGACACGGTCCGTGCGAAAATCCTTGCACAACTTGCAGAATGGCGCGGCGTGCCGGTGAGCGAGGTGGATGGGACGATGAGTCTCACGCCGACCTGAGGGCATTCCATCCTCCAGGAATGAGGAACCGTTCTTTAGACACCCGATAGAGGATCTCCCCTTGGATCTCCTGGCCTGTTTCCTGTGGGCGACGTTCTCACTGCCCGGCCCTTCGATCTGGAACCATGCGCCGGTCTTTGCACAGGCGGCGCCCAACGACTCTCTGATCCGCGCGATCGAACATGACCGGCGAAAGACAGAAGAATGGCTCAAGTCGAGCCCGTCGTCATATCTTGCAACCATCCATCGCGTCGATTTTGGGGATCGAATGACGCTGACGGTCGGGCGCTCGCCGGAGTGCAACGTCCAGATCGACGACCCCGCCGTGCAACCGCTGCATCTCCGGGTGACGGTTGTGGCCGACTCATTCCTCGTGGAAGCCCTGGACCCACTGGCCACCTTTGGCGTGGGCGGACAGCAGCAGCGGCGGGCGGTCCTTCCGGCCTCCTCGATCACGATCGACAGATTTGCGATCCGGCTCTCGCACCAACGATTTCCTGCACTGATCGTGTTCGACACGAAGAGTCCGAGGTACGCGGAGTACAAAGGATTGAAGTACTTCCCGGTGGATCTGTCGTACCGATTCGTGCTGCCGCTGACTCCGAATACGTCGCGTGATACCGTCATCATTCATTCGACCCGGGGCAACCTTCGCAGAGCAATCAGAGTTGGATGGTTTGAGTTCACAGTTCGCGACACGGCATGCCGGCTGGAGGTGTCACGGCTCCTGGAGCCGGGCGTGGGCGAGGATTCTTACAGCGTCTTCTTCCGCGACCGGACGAGCGGCAAGGGAAGCTACGGAATGGGCCGCTACGTGGAAGCGGAGACTTTGCCGGACGGTCGATTCGTGCTCGACTTCAATCAGGCGTACAATCCGGCATGCGCGTTCTCACTCCATTACAATTGCCCCATTCCGCCAGACGGGAATTCTCTGCCGGTAGAGATCCGGACAGGAGAGATGGACGCAGGGTATATGGAGCATTGAAGAGCAGAGAGAGGTATTAAGGATGAGGTAGCAGGTATTAGGTAGAAGGTAGCAGGTGCGAGGGAGGTGTGGAGGGGGCGTGGGACCGGGGAACCTTGATATTCGCTTCACTGAGGCCTCTGAGCGATCAGGGGCTTTTGCGCTTTATTGTCATCGTCAAGTGTCGCAAAAATGGGAACGGACTTTTCATTGCTAATGTGACGCCTCTTCCCTAGCATCATTGCACTCGCAGGATTGAGAACCGTGCCCCGGGCCCCACATTCAGTCTTCCTCCTGAGGCTCGCGCTGTGCTGGGGTGCTTCAGCACAGCGCGCGCGTATCATTCGTGTCCCCACACGACTCCAGCAGTGGTACAGCTCCATGAAAAGATGCCGAGCATCCGGAACTATTCATGACCCGTAAAATCAGTACTATTTTTGTTAGTGTTGGCTCTTTTCCCAGTGAAAAATTTCTCCGGAGGTGTCATGCAACGATCGATCTTCCGGCCGACGGACTTCCGAGCCGCGACGCAGTTTCGACTCCTGTCGCTGGTCCTCACCATCGGAACCGTCGCTTCCGCGCAAACGCAGCCCCGCATCGTCATCAACGAGCTGCTGGCGTCGAATGTCACCACGAACGCCGAGATCGCGGATTTCAACGACTTCTCAGATTGGATCGAGCTCTACAACGCCGACACGAGCGAAGCGGACATCGGCGGACACTTCATGACGGATGCACGTGGCACGCCGGCGAAATGGAGGTTCCCTTCAGGAACCAGGATCCCGGCCGGCGGAACACTCCTCATTTGGGCGGACGGAAATGACGACGTACCTGGTAAGGCCTACCAGCGGCCGTATTTTCCTTTCGATCCCTTCGTCACGCAATACTATCACGCGAATTTCAAGCTCGACCAAGCCGGCGAGTTTTTGGCGTTCGTCAGCCCCGACAGCGTCATCATCGACTCTGTCAGTTACGGCCTCCAGGAGACGGATGTGTCCTACGGACGCCAGCCAGACGGGGGTGCCGCCTGGGTGTACTTTGGGGAACCGACTCCCGGCGCTTCCAACACAACGCCAGGACTGACGAACCTCGCGTTCGCTGCCCCTCCTGACATCTCGCTGCCAGGGGGCTTCTATGGCGGCAGTCAGATGGTCGTGGTGACTCCACCCTCGCCTGGCGTTGAGATCCGCTACACGCTGAACGGATCCCGCCCGACAAGTTCGTCGCCTCTCTATACTACTCCCCTGCTGCTCAGCACAGCGACCGTCCTTTCCTCGCGTTCGTTTGAAACCAACAAGGCCCCCAGCGCGGTGGTCACGCGCACGTACTTCATCGATATCGGCTCCACGCTGCCGGTGATCGCCATCTCCACGCCTCCCCCGCTGCTCTGGGACCCGGTGATCGGCATCTACGACCACAATTTCAAGTCGCGGGAGATCCCGATCCATTTCGAGTTCTACGGAGACGACCGTCGTCTGGGCGTCGAACTCGACGCGTCCCTATCTCTGACCGGCCAGGCATCGTTGCTCTATCCCCAGAAGTCGTTCACGATCGGGGCCGACGATCGTTTTGGCGAAGACGTGATCGAGCACCAGGTATTTCCGGAGCGCAAGCTAAATCTCTTCTCGTCCCTCTATCTCCGCAATGCGGGAGTCCCCGACCACCGCAGCACGTACTTCCGCGATGCCCTCCTCCACTCTCTGCTGTTGAACAAGGTCGACATCGACTGTCAGGCATACCGCCCGGCCGCCGTCTTCCTGAACACTCAGTATTGGGGCATCTATAATATTCGCGACAAGATCGACCGATTCTACATTGGCTCGTTGCACAACCTCAATCCGGAGGATGTGGACCTGATCGAGTACGAGGCCGACATCACCCCGACGGTCATGGAGGGGAATGCCGACAATTATCAGGAGTTCTTCGCCTACGTGTCGCAAAACGACCTCTCGCAGGAGGCGCCCTATCGAACGGTCGAATCATGGATGGACATCGACGAGTACATCCACTACATGATCGCCGGCATCTACGACGACAACGTGTTTTGGATGGACGAAAACCTGCGACTCTGGCGTGAGCGAAAGCCGGGGGCGCGCTGGCGATGGATCCTGCACGACACGGATTTCGGGTTCGGCATGCCGAATTGGCGCTCGACCGGAGTGGCGCACAACACCCTCCGGTTCGCCACGTCTTCGAATACCGGCGAACCTTTTGTTCCTCCGTTGTGGTCCACGGTTCTCTTCAGGAAGCTTCTGCTCAACCAGGAGTTCAAGACGAAGTTCATCCAGCAGTTCGCCAGTTTTCTCAACTTCGTGTTCCATCCCGACACCGTCGTCGGCGTCATCGACCGGTTTCAGGGTCGCCTGTCCTCGGAGATGCCCCGCCACATCAACCGGTGGAAGGACGGGGCGCCGTACTACGGAGATCCCATCCCGGATGTTGCCACGTGGCTGGCCAATGTCGACGTCCTGCGGACCTTCGCCCGCCTGCGTCCGGGCTACCAGCGACAACACATCATCCAATACTTCCAGTTGTCCGGCACCGGCGTGCTCGCGATGAGCCTGGACTCGGCAGGCATGGGACGGGTTCGCGTGAACGGCATCGAGGAAATGTCCAAGAGCACGAGCGGCATTCACTTTAAGGGCATTCCTACGATCCTCACCGCCGTTCCCGAGGTGGGATTCCGCTTCGTTCGCTGGGACGGTGCTTCGTCGTCCACCGCGAATCCCCTTACGGTCACGATTACTTCCGACACACTGAGGCTGACCGCGGTATTCGAGGCGGTTGCCGTCGATTCCCTGCCTGCCAGGATCTCACGCGACACGACGCTGACACGCGACCATTCGCCCTACCACGCCCGTACCAATGTCGTGGTCGATTCCGGCGTGACCTTAAGGTTCACAGAGGGAGTGCAGATACGTATGTCGGAGGGGACCAGCCTCGTTGTGCATGGACGGCTGCTCGTGGAGGGAACAGAGCTGGACCCAGTGGTCATCGCTCCGCGCGAATACGCCACAACCTGGGGTGCCCTTTGCTTTGTGAACGCCACAGATTCCTCCGTTCTAACTTTTGTGAAGATCACCGGCGCAACCAAGGGGCCCGATTTTGTCCGTGACCCTGCCGCGATCTCCGGATACAACTCCCGGATCGGTCTGCAGCACGTGACCATCGAGGACGTTCAGATGCCGCTGTTCGCACGCTACGGATCGGTCGCCGTCCTCCACAGCCGCCTCCGAACGACGTATGCCGGTGACGTGATGAATGTGAAATCCATGTCCGTCGCCATCACGGAGGACAGCGAGCTGAGCGGTGGCGAAGGCTTTGACTCTGACGCGATCGACTACGATGGGGTCCAGGAGGGCGTCATCCGGAACAATCGGATCTACGGGATCTACGGCTTCAACAGCGATGCGATCGATCTGGGTGAAGGGTCGCAGGACATCCTGGTCGAGTACAATCACATCTTCAACATTAATGACAAAGGCGTGTCTGTCGGGCAGGGCTCGACGACACTCATTCGAAGGAACATCATCGCCAATTGCGGCATGGGGGTGGCCGTCAAGGACTTCGATTCCCATGCGCAGATCGAGCAGAATACGTTCTACGCCAATCGCATCGCCGTCGCCTGCTACGAGAAGAACTTGGGCAACGGCGGCGGACAAGCCGACGTGGTGAACTCGATCCTCGCAAACAGCGTCGAGTCGGCGGTGCTGGTCGATGATCTTTCGCGGCTCGCAATCAGTTACTCTCTGTCGAACACCGATCCACTCACCGGACTCCATAACCAGAATGGAGATCCGCTGTTCCAGAACGACTTCTACTTGTCCCTTGGCTCTCCAGCGATCGACAACGGCAGTCCGTTGCTTCCGATGGATCCGAACGGATCGCTGCCGGATCTCGGCGCATTCCCATTCGATCTGCAAAAACAAACGACGCTGATCATCGACGAGATCCACTATCATCCCCTTGAGGGAGCTGACCACGAGTTCACTGAGGTGGTCAATGCCGGCTCGGTGTCGGTCAACCTCAGCGGTTATCGCCTCGAGGGGAGCATTCAACTCCAGTTCGGGGACGTGACCCT
>CAYIHQ010000185.1:0-5336 GCA_964362905.1 uncultured Ignavibacteriaceae bacterium | reverse complement strand
GGGTACTTCCAGCCCGATCCTTCCATCAATATCGGCCGTTCGCTCGCGATCAGCAACGACTCCAGGACTTGGCCGGACGCATGGTATGACAGGCAGGCAGACGTATCCGACCCGGGTTGGGGCGGATCGTGGAACGGGTATTTTGGAAAACGGGCGGCGGCCGATCAGGAAAGCTTCTCCGTCATGGACGACAACTTCTACGACGCGTGGGATTTCTATCCCGACAGCCGGGATACGACACGTCGGGGGTTGGGACTGCGGGTCGAGGTTCGCGGATTCCAATGGTCAAATCCCCAGGCCGCGAACGTGATCTTCTGGCATTACGACATCGTCAATGAGTCCACCACGAACTACGCCGACAACATCTTGTTCGGCCTGTACCTCGATTCGGGAGTCGGAGGGTCCGCACTTTCCTGCGACGGCATCTACGAATCCGATGACGACAACGCATTCTTTGACAAATCCCTCGGGCTGAATCTCGTCTACACGTGGGACAAGAATGGCCACGGCGTCGCATTCAACTCAAACTGCGCGCCCACAGGGTATCTCGGTTACGCGTATTTGGAAACGCCCGGGAATGCATCGAACGCCGCGGACGACGACAACGACGGCATCCTCAACGAGCAGCGCGACGGCGGTCCGGGCCAGTTGATCGTCGGTCGTGAGGCCATTGTCCAGTATCTCGCCGCGAACTACGACACGACAAAATTCATCGTTGCCAACGGAGCCTTGGAGCTCCGGCCCGCGTATGTCGCCGGCAGATGGTGGACGGGGGATGAGGATCTCGACTGGGTGGCCGATCTCCATGATACAGGGACGGACGGCGTGTTCGACACGGACCATCCGGACGAGGGCGAAAGGGACGGTATTCCCACGGCCGGTGAACCAAACTTCGACCAGACCGACCTTCAAGAATCTGACCAGATCGGCCTGACCGGATTCAAGATGAACCGCATTGTGGCAGGCCAAGGAACGCCGAATCCTCAGGTCGACGATATCGTGTTTTTCGACGACGGTCGATCGTGGCCGCAGCGTCTCTATGAGATGTGGACGGATCCGGTCGAGGCCAACCGCTTCGACGTGCCGTTGGTGTCCAATTACAATATCGGGTTCTTCTTCGCCTCGGGTCCGTTCGTTCTGGGTGTGGACAAGCGCGAACGATTCAGCCTGGCCCTTGCGTACGGGTCCGATCTGGACGAGTTGAAGCGGACCACCAAGGTCGTTCAACAGATCTACAATGCGAACTACCGATTCGCCGTGCCTCCGCCGCTTCCGACCATGGTAGCTGAAGCCGGCGACGGATTCGTCCGGCTGACGTGGGATGATGTGGCCGAACGCGGGGTCGATCCTGTGACGGGCCTGAATGATTTCGAGGGATACAGGGTCTACCGTTCGACGGACCCGGCGCTGCTGGACCCGAAGGTGATCAGCAACGCCCGGGGAACGGGGCCGCTCCAGGGTAGCAACGGAAGGCCCATCGCCCAATTTGACCTCGTGAACGGCATTCGAGAATTCTCCGAGATGGCCGTGGAGGGTGTCCAGTACTTCCTCGGAGACGATACCGGGATACGCCATTCGTGGGCGGATACGACCGTCACGAACGGTCAGCTGTACTACTATGCCGTGACGTCATACGACCATGGTGCCGACACACTCGATTTTCACTTCTACCCTTCAGAGAATCCGATCACGATCACACAATCGGTCCGGGCAGGGATCATCCTCCCGCCCAACGCCGCGCAAGTTCGACCGAGTCCGAGGGTCCTGGGCTATGTACCCGCTTCAACCGATGCGATCGAGCGCCGGTCCGGGACTGGGACTGGAAGCATCACTGTCGCCGTGCTGACGGACGGCACCGTGCCGGATGGCCACACCATGCGGCTTTCATTCCACACGGACGCGGCGGACAGCATTCGGGCGGACTACTACATGCTCGTCGATAGCACGACGGGAAAGACGCTCATTAGCCGTGGTACCGACCTCGCCGGCACAGAAAGGGGCCAGGTTGGCGCGGGTCTTCTGCCGGTGGTCACTGTGCCCGAGTCCTCGTCGGTGGACATCGTTGCGAGCGGTTTCACCGCGGGAAGCGGATCGAATGCCCGGCTCTCGTTCGAATACCAGACGCTGGTTGCTCCCGTCAATCGGCGTCGCCCCGGATTTCCGGCTAATCTAACGCTGACCTTCGGGGCCACCCCGCTCGATACGACGATACTCCTCCCTCCGCGTTTCCCTCGCCCGGTCAAGTACAGGGTCGTCGCTCACGACACGGGAGGGGACCTTCGCCTGAAGACGGTGCTGTTCGACACGAACAACGACAGTACGCTGAGCCTTCCTGGAGAGTACATCGACGTCATCACCTATTTGCCGGAGGAGCCGACGCGACCGAAGCAGACATGGCGCATCCGGATCGACACGACGGGCCAGTTCGCCAGGGGACCTCTGGTCCCCCCGCAGCCGGGAGATGTGTTCCAGGCGGTCGTGCGCAAGCCCTATGGTGAAGGAGACGTGTTCGCGTTCATCACGCATGCCAGGAGCGTTGATCGCCAGAAGGCGACTGTGGAGTTCTCGAACGACCCTTATGTCGTGCCGAACCCGTACGTCGGGTTCGCCAGCTTTGAGCCGGAGCGATTTGCGGTCTCCGGCCGCGGTGAGCGGCGGATCGAGTTCCGAGGATTGGCGGCCAATTGCACGATCCGGATCTACACCGTGAAGGGCGAGCTCGTCCAAACGTTGCATCACGATGGTTCCGTGAACGGGATCGTGCCGTGGAACCTTCGGACCGCTGACAACCTGGACGTCGCGCCGGGATTGTACATTTTCCACGTGGACGCCGGCGATCTTGGATCGAAGATCGGGAAGTTCGCGCTCATCAAATGACCGCGTGCACAAGGGCCAACGTCAGACGATCATGAGAACAGCGGCAACAGGCTTCGCGGGTGGAAACCGCAGGATGACGTGCCAGAGCAGACTCCTCCTGGCCGTCCTTCTCGGCGCGACCGTGTGGTGCGGGTTGACGGCCCAGCAGAAGACCGGCTCAACGATCGGCCAATTCCTGCTGATCGAGCCAAGCGCCCGACTGAGCGCGATGGGAAACGCCGGGGCTGCGACCTATGACGAAGTGCTGGCAGGATACTACAACCCCGGGGCGTGGGGACATCTGGCGGGCTCTGACGCGCAGGTAACGCACATCTCATGGCTGGCGGACATCGCCTTTGACTATGCGGCCGTTGGAGTACGACTTGGCGAGAGCACCATCCTGGCGATCACTGTGGCCTCCCTGAATTCCGGTGAGATCCCCGTGCGTACCGTCCAGCAGCCAGGAGGAACGGGAGAGCACTACAGCGCAACCAGCATGGCGTTGGGTGTCGGATACGCAATCCGGGTCACGGACAGGTTCTCGGCCGGCATGCACCTCCACTATGTCCAGGAGACGATCTGGCATAGTTCGTTGACCGCCTTCTCCATGGATGTGGGCACGCTCTACCGATTGTCGCCCGACGGCCTGCATATCGGAGCGAGCCTTTCGAACTTCGGTACGCGGGCAAGGTACAGCGGCACCGATCTTCGGATCCGGTATGACAACGACCCGTCGGTCCATGGCGACAACAGCAATCTTCCGGCCGAGGTCTTCACCGAAGAATTCTCGCTCCCCATCCTCTTCAGGGTCGGACTTTCGTATCCGTTCCTTCACACGTCGCAGCATCGGTTGCTCGTCACCGTCGATGCCCTGCATCCCAGCGACAACACGGAGAGTCTCAGTTGCGGAGCGGAGTGGACCTTCGCCGGCCTCGTGTCCGTCCGTGGCGGGTATCAACAGCTCTTCAAGCGAGACTCCGAGGTCGGCCTCACGTTCGGCGGTGGGATCACCTATGAGCTGTTCGGCTCCGTACTGCACGTCGATTACGCCTGGGCGGAACATGGCCGCCTGCTGGATAGCCAACGATTCTCCGTGGGATTCCAGTTCTAGTGTCCGCCCTCCGCGTTCACCTCTCGATCAGAACACAACGGTATGAACCGCTTGTTTGAAACCGAAGCGGGGTACTTTACTCCCGACGGAAGCGAGTTTGTCATCACAACGCCCCGAACCCCCCGGCCGTGGGCAAACGTGGTCAGCAACGGCGACACGGGGTTCATCGTTTCGCAGGCGGGTGGGGGATACAGCTGGCGGACCAATGCGCAGGTGAACAGGATCACCAGATGGGAACAGGATGTCATCAAGGACGAATGGGGAAAGTTCCTCTACCTGCAGGACCTGGAAAGCGGCTCGGTCTGGTCCGCAGCATGGAAACCCGTGTGCGAAGAGCCGGAGCATTATGAGGTGAGATACGGCGCCGGATACGCGACGTTCGTCTCCCGGTTGTTCGGCATCGAGTCCACGTGGACAATGTTCATCCCTGTGGACGACCCGGTCGAAGTGTGGAGACTCACCGTGCGGAATCGCTCGCGGAGACGCCGGCGCCTCCGTCTAATGACCTACATGGAGTGGTGTCTGGGAGCAGCTCCCGATTGGCATCGTGAATTCCACAAGTGTTTCATCGAGACGTCCTACGACCGATCCCACAACGCCCTCGTGGCGACGAAACGCCTGTGGGAGGTTCCCTCGCACCGCGGTCACTGGAACACGAGCTGGCCCTATGTCGCGTTCCATTCGAGCAGCGTCAAGCCCGTCTCGTACGATTGCAGCAAAGAGAATGTCCTTGGGCTCTACGGAACCGTGCAGCGTCCTCAGGGCTTGCGCCTGAGTCACTTGCCGAAGGAGACCGGCAACCTGAGAGACCCTGTCGCGAGCCTCGAACTCGAGCTTGTGCTGAAACCCGGCGAAGAGCGGGTCATGTCGTTCACCCTGGGGGCGGCGGAAACGCGCGAAGAGATGAGGGTGCTCACGTCGAGATACCATTCGATCTCCGCCGTCGACAAGGCGCTGCAACGGGTGAAAGAACGGTGGAACGAACTTCTGGGCGCAACTTCAGTCGACACGCCCGATCCCTCGCTGAACCTTCTCCTCAACAGATGGTTGGTGTATCAGGCCATCGCCGGCCGACTCTGGGGACGGAACGGATACTACCAGGCCGGCGGTGCGTTCGGATATCGCGACCAGCTTCAAGACAGTCAGATCTTCCTGCCGATTGACCCGCAACTCACTCGGAACCAGATCCTGCTTCATGCGCGTCACCAATTCAAGGACGGAACGGTGCATCACTGGTGGCATCCTCTGTCCGAGGTGGGACTCACCACATCGATGACCGATGACCTCCTCTGGCTCCCGTTCCTCGTCCATGCCTATATCGAGGAAACCGCGGACACCGGTCTCCTCAACCACGACGAGCCGTTCATCG
>CAYIHQ010000184.1:0-5361 GCA_964362905.1 uncultured Ignavibacteriaceae bacterium | reverse complement strand
TACTAATATCAAGACAATTAATATATTAGAGTTTTATAATACATAAATTTCAAAAATTGAGTTTTTAAAAATTTAGAAAGGAGTAGGTTAATACTAAAACCAGGAGATGATGCAAGTCTAGAAAAAATAACAATGTCTGTAATAACTATTAAAAATTTACTGGAGTTATCAGATAGTACAGAAAGTATTAATGTAATATTTGAATTACTAGGAGGAATAGTTAAGAGTGTAATAGGAATTGAGTCATCCTTAGATTATGAAAAAAATAAAAATAAAATTTAAAGATGCAGTAAAAATGTTTAATGAATTATCTAAAATAAAACCAAAGAGATTTACTACTGTTAAAAATTTATTAAAGCCTGGAATTTTAGATATATTAAATAAAAAATAACAATAAAGATGACAACATATAAATTCTTATTTTACTTTTGTGTAATATCAGGAATAGTATCATGTATTGCTTATATTTTGGAAAGAGACACTAAACATAAAAGATAGACATCACTTAAAAATCAAAAAATAGGATTTTCAAAATTTTAGAATTCTATATAATAATCTTAAAATAATTTTCTTGTAAAACAACCCCCCCCTCCCCTAAATATGAAAATTAAACTGTTAGTTTCAGAAGATATATTTAGTAGATTTTATATTCTTCCCAAACTATATAAATATAATAGAAAACACTATAGCAATAATAATATTGTTTACAATATTCAATGGCTAGATTGGGTTGTATCTATTATTATTGTAATTAATCACTAGTTCTTTGACAATTAAATATATATTATTAAGATATAGATATTATTAAAACATAATCTATACTCTACTATATTGAATATAATATATAAACTATAACTAATATCCAAAACTAATATCCAAAACATAGTCTAAACTCTATGAGATAATGCCGGAGCTATAACCACAATTCCCTAACCAGTAGCATCAACATAGTGTATACCTTATGTCTAATATTTATACACTCTAGGAACTAACCTCTGGCATCTATTAGACTTATGCTAGTTGAATTATAAATATATAGCTATCTCATGAAATATAATTATGACATAATATACTAGGATAATGACTGGATTAACTCTCTAAGCTGAGCAGTAGTCTTACTAATATAATCATAGCAATCCTGTTAGCTATCTTCATAATTTATTCCATCACATAAGTCATAAAAAGTCATAAGTAGTTTTGGTGAAAAAATGAAATCCACCAGGTATAAAAAAAATATCAGAAGTCATAAGTATATTAGTAGGAATAAGTTAAAAACTTAGGTAAAAAACCACATACCAGAAATATCATAGCCTAAAATACATACTTATGACTTATCCTAAGGTATTGATTATATACAACAAGAGATATAATCAATATCAGTGTCATAAGCAATAGTGAGAGCATCATCTGTATCATCATCACTCCAGGATAACACAGCATAATACTTGCTGCCGTGCATGCACTGCCTAACCTTGGCATATCCACCATTGACGCCATCCTGCACAATGTCACCCAGCATTAACTCATTAATATTATTAATTACCTTATTCATAATTATTACTCCCTCTACAAAAATTGATTAGTTAAGGCATGTTTTAAAATTGGTTATCATATCTAATGTATTATGTAACTTAGATAATCTTGTATGTAACCTTAACATAGCTGACAATGGTACAGGATGACTATGATAGATACGATATAATACCTTGATAACCTGATGATTAACATAGGTTACAATATTATTAATCTGATAATCTTGTAACTTATCTAAGTCAATATCCTTAATCATAGATTGATAATCTAATGTTACCTTAGTCATAATATTACTCCTATAGATAATAGGTTATAGGGGTATAGACGTAAGATTATAACCGTCTATACCCCTCAGATTAATGAGATAATGTTACTAACTTACGGGTGAGTCTATTACCTTAGTTCCTTCAATTGGTTTAACTCTGACATTGAGGTAAAACCTGTCGTGGATTGCACTTAAAGTCATGCTGAAAAATCTATAGTCAGTATTTACAGACACTAGCTTGTATTCTTTCTCCAAGCCTAACTCTTTTTGTTTCATTAATACTTTTGCCTGCAATCTCAATGCAGTATCCTTATCAAGAACAGGCAACAGTCCATCTTTATTGATAAAATCAGGGAGCAAGCTGAAGAGATAAGATACGCTTGAGAATGCTTTTTGTTTTGTCGTAGCTTTGAGCAAGGCGGCTTCCACAAAAGCAAGTTTAGCTTTAAGTTGTTCTATCTCACTCGTAGGATTAGTTATATCTGATACTTTTGCAGTTAGTTCACTTGCTGATACCCCAGCTTTTTGCAAGTCAACGTTACTCACTCTGTTTACTTTTGCTCTCTGTTTTTCAATCGTGATAGTCATAATTTTTCCTTTCAAAATTTGCGAAATTAAATTACTAAATTAATGTTACAATATTACCTGTGATACTATATATTATTTACTCTTTGTCTATTTTATCGCCCCCCCTGAAAATTTTTCAGTGACTAAATTATAACTATATTATACATTGATTATTCAATCTGTCAAGATAAAATCTTTAAATAAATTTTTGCGTCTGAAAATTATATACTTCCTGGCTCCATCCATAAGGTTTACCCCTTGATAACAAAGGACACTTAAATTGTGAGTCAATTACCTTGTGCATTACTTCAGCATTGTGTATCATCCTACGAGTTGCTTTCCGCCGGCTGGTTATATCGTGGATACTATATATCTTATCATTTTGCGAGTGGACATGGAAAGAATAATCAATAATAACTGCATGCAGTAATTCATTTGTGATCCGCATTGACTCACTCCCTTTCAGATGCTGATTATTAATACTAATACCATTACCTATACCTATAGTTATAGGATTGATTCTTACATTACCTTTCATTCTCATAATTTTTTTACTCCCTTGTTAAGATTCCATGTACAATACACATTATCACAGTACTCACCCTTACAAAGATACCTGCAATGTTGCTTGTTTGCGCCTACCTTATCCCAATCACGCCGACAATTTTTTATTTCCCTGCAACTCATAATTTTTTTCTCCCTTATTTAATTTCGGATACTTAACTCAACTATATCTGTATTATACTATTAATATTCAATTTGTCAAGATAAAAATTTAAATTATTTTTTAAAGTTAATCATATTTTATATATATAATAATGTAATAGCAATAACCATGCCAAATTAATTTTCATTATATATTATTATGTCTCTTGACTTTATCGCAATCATGGTATAATGCCGTATTCGATTCTTGTATCCACCTTCAGATAATTTATTTACAATTTATAATGAGTCTCAATATCATGGACATAGCAAGTTCCGTGCCTAAAAAACCATAGCAAAATTTATGCCAGGAAAAAATAAAAAAAATATAGAGGGGAACATTGCTAAAATTTTTTCTTAGGCATGCTATGTCCATTAGAAAATGTTCCACCAATTATAAATTTTTCATGCCCTTAGATATTAGAAATACAAAATATTAATTATAAATTATCAATATATAATTAGCTATTAATTTTACACAATTCAGCTATACCTTTTTTAGCTCTTATCTGTAATTCAGCACAGTCTTTATGAATTAATCTATTTTTGCCTTTTATAACAATTTTTACTCTGTACCCTTTAGTTATTTTGTACCCACAGTAATAACACTTCATACTTATTTATTCCTTTCCTTTTACCATTTCACAAACAGCTTCTTTGCCTGCAATTTGCCAGGGAATACCATTAGCAATTTTTTCTTCATAAATTGTCTTTGTTTTAATCCATTCATCTAATCTTTGTTTTCCTACATCTGAAAGACCTTCATAACAAAGTTCCTTCCATAACAAACATTCCTTTAAATTACTATACTCATTTAATCCAGACCAAGTTACACGATCATTTTCATCTAAATACATACATGCTGAAACATATACGTGTGTGCTTTTCTTTGGCTTATTCCATATATCATTCTTTCTGGGATTAGATGTTTGTGAACAAAATCTATATCCTAATTTCTCTGAATACTCTAACCAATACCTAATTTTACATCTTAAGCTGAACCCGTACGGATAATCATTTACAAGATAACTATTTTCCTCACTATCATAACCTTTTAATAATTGCATAAACTTATTTCCTTTCTTTGCATAAATGTTAAGTAATAATCAGCTCAAAACTTTTAATTTTTTTACTCTAAGTTTAGCAAAATTACCTGGCATACCAGCAAAACATATATCTTTACTATAAACTTCAACATCTAAAGGTATATACTCATGATCTGCTTTGCATAATCCAGCCCATTCCGGTCTGTACCCGTACACAAAAACATGCAAACCTACATCACATTGCTTGTCACTAATCTTTGCACTAGGTTCTTCCACCACATCACCAATATTATAAAACAAACAAGTTCCACCATCAAAATTGGGGCTATTTCTTTCTTTCGTCACCCATTTTGTGAAAATATGACTCTTTTGCTTTTTGTAATTAGTGATAAATATTTCATTCATTACTTTGCTTTTTACACCATCACCAAGTTCTGCATCATCACCAAGTTTTACATAATTACCAAGTTCTGCATCATCACCAAGTTTTACATAATTACCAAGTTTTACATAATTACCAAGTTCTGCATTATTACCAAGTTTTACATTATTACCAAGTTCTACACCATCACCAAGTTTTACTCTACCTTGTGCAGTTAAATAATATCCCTGCTGATCTAATTTACATTCTCTTATTTCCTTTATTCTCATTTTACATCTCCTTATTAATTTCCTTTATTTTAACTTACAAGAATTAAGTATAGAACCAACCATTGTATTGATTTATACTATGAATAATATTACTTAAATTAAATGGAATTTCCTCTAATCTCTTGTGTTCCTTTTCGTGTGTACTATCAATAAATTTAAAAAAATCAATATCCATTTCTTTCAATGCAGAGATAACATCTCCCAAAGTTATGTAAGTAATACTAACATAACCAGATTTTTCTACTTTCTTGTTTTCTAAAGTTGGATGCCAAAAAAGTGTTTTTCCTGTTTTACTTTGTCTGACTGTATAACACTCAAATAATGATATTTCAGGACTTGTGTCAATCCTGTCATCATAAGAATTAAGATCAAAATTTTGTCTATGACTACAACCATTTTTTAATAAAATAAGTAATTTTATCATTCTATCAATTCTCCTTTAATAAAATAAATGTTGTATTTTATCTAAATTTATGATATATTTATACCCTATGAAAATTCAAGGTATATATAAGATAATAAATAAAATAAATAATAAAATTTATATTGGTCAATCTACTAACATTTACAAAAGATTTAATTCACATAAATGTG
>CAYIHQ010000183.1:0-5372 GCA_964362905.1 uncultured Ignavibacteriaceae bacterium | reverse complement strand
TTCCGCCAATCGGCGACGGAAATCAGGGTCGAGCAGGTACATCTCGTCCTCCGGATTGGACAGGAAGGCGGTCTCGACCAGCACGTTCGGCAACTGCGTGGGACCGCTGAGGGAGAAATTGAACGACCCGACGACGCCGAACTGACGCAGGCCAAGCGTCAAGACGCGACCGTACATGATATCGGCGAGCGGTTTGAAGCCGTTGTACCGGTAATACGCGGATGTGCCTGCGATCTGCAAGGGGTCGGAGGTCTCGCCCGTGGAGTTGCAGTGGATGCTCACGAGCACATGCGCTCCGCTGCCGATGATCACGTCAGTCCGGTCGGGCATACTCGGTCCCTCTTCACCCGTGCGCGTCATGACGGTCTTGGCGCCGCGCGAGGTCAGAATGGAATCGAGTTGCCTCGCAATGGCGAGGTTAACGAACATCTCTTCCACACCGGTCGAGCCGAGTGCGCCGCGGTTGGATCCGCCGTGTCCCGCATCGACCGCAATGGTCATTCCCGCAAGAGGCCGTGCCGTGTCGGCCACGACGGGCGGGCGGCGCACGCGGATGCGAAGCGACGAGCCGACGTAGTCGATGTCATGCCCCCAGTGCTGACGATGTTTGAGCCCGATCGTCAGTCGGTACTGGTCGGCGGCCACTTGGTTCCACTTGACGCTCGTGATCCCCTGGGCCGACAGTTGATGCGTGATCCAATTGGTATTGGATGTCGCCCCGAACACGTCGACGACGATGGCATTCGGATCGGTGAGCTGGTCGCTGGAGTACGGCAGCCGGGTGGACAGTCCAACAAGGACGACGTCGTCGGAATCAGAGCCGGTCACCGAGATTGACCCGGTGAGCGATGTGGGGAGAGATGCATCGACCGGGAGGAAGCGCGCATACTCCTCGGGTAACCAGGCCTCCATTTGTTCCGAGAGGCGAATGCGGTACTGTCCGGCAATTTTTCCGGTCACGCGTACGAGAGCTCCGGGTTGCAGATAGCCAAGTTTCGCGCCGCCGAGACGGTCGGACCCGAGTCCGACATTCAGAAAGGGCTTGCGTCCCACCACTTCGGCCGTGCGTGGGAGGGAATCGGGCATGATCCAGAGTTTCGCCTTTGTCTCCGCGTATTTGCGGCTGAAGAAGGAACGCTTGAGTCGGAATTCCACCGGGACCCCTAGAGCCTCATCGTCCGGCTTCACAACATAACGCCCGACGTAGATGCCTCCGACACCGCCGGGTTCGCGGGGTGCCACCTCGCGCATTGGAATTCCGCATTCGACATCGGGAATATCGAACGTCGCATCCCAGCCAGGGCTTCCTTTGAACCGCACTTCGAGCACGTCACCCGCGGTCAGCCAAAGGTCTTCCTCCGGCCGCATCATCGCCTCCTCGATCACCAGTGTATCGCGGGGCGAGGTGCGCATCCGCTCAGGGCGTATGAAAACGAATTCGCGGACCAGAGAATCGCCGGCGGGACCGATGGCGAGGAGTCGGTGGACCATGGTATCGCGGTTCGACGCGAACATGCCCCCGAACCCACCCGTCGGATAGACCCTGGCTTCGACGTCGTCGATGAAGGCACGTGCTCCGGGGAGCGTGCTGGCGCTGACGCGGTAGCGCGGCGCCGATGTGCGCACGGTATCGCGGCCGGGAACGATGACGCGAAGGAAGAGGCTATCCTGAGCGAGGCCGCTCTGGAGTATCAAGAGTGAGAATACAAGGAGTTGCTTCACGGGGAGGGTCCTGATAGTCGATGAAGAGTCAATCAATCAAGAAAACCCCTCACCTGCAAGCCGATCGGTGGAAACTCGGGCAGTTGTTCTGTACACTCAGAAAGACCTGGGACACTGACATTACAGAGAGAGGGGATCGGTCCGGATCAAGAGTTCAGTATGAATCAGTCCATTATACGAGGATTCTATGCGTATCGTCAGCGGCATCATGTTAGCGTTCCTACTTCTTGTTCTCGTTGCGCCTGCTCAGGATAAAGCACCAGCGACGGCTGAATTCTACGACATCAAGTACGACGCCGCGGCCAATCCGTTCCGGCAACTGGATGCCGCCAAGGAAGAGGCGGCCAAAAGCGGCAAACGCATTCTGCTCGATATCGGCGGCGAGTGGTGCATCTGGTGCCACCGCATGGATGACCTGTTCCGTGCGACCAAAGACCTGTCCGAACTTCTCACGAAGAACTATGTGATCGCGAAGATCAACGTCAGCATGGAGAATAAGAACGAGATCTTCATGGCCCAGTTCCCCAAGGTGGCGGGATATCCGCACCTGTACGTGCTTGAGGCGGACGGCAAGCTTGTCCACTCCCAAGATACCGGACAACTGGAAGAAGGGAAAGATCATAGCAAGGAGAAGGTGACAGAGTTCCTGAAGAAGTGGCGGAAAAGCTGAACAGCAGAGAAGGTGGTAGGATAGAGGTGGAAGGAGGTATGGAGGGTGCCATGGTCGAAGCGATCCAGAAAACACGCTTGCGCGCTGTCATTCTCCTTATTGGGCTTTCGCTCATCGGTTGCGGGCCGTCGATCCTGCGTCCGGACAGGCCCGAGGGAAGGATTGTGGTCGTCTACCAACCTTCCCATCAGACCGACACCGGCCGGGAATTCAGCGAGGCTGCCGTCTGTAACGCGATCGCCGAGGCAGCCATCACGGCGAGCAACGGAACGGTGGTCACGCACAAAGTGTGGAGCCACGATGTCC
Organism: uncultured Ignavibacteriaceae bacterium; assembly: GCA_964362905.1. Classification (GTDB taxonomy): domain Bacteria; phylum Bacteroidota; class Ignavibacteria; order UBA10030; family UBA10030; genus 2-02-FULL-55-14. Next base: position 2,674 of record CAYIHQ010000183.1, on the reverse strand, counting down.
CGGGACTGCGCTTTGCCCGCCGTGGGAGCAACACCATGGTCGACCACACGTCGGCTGTCGTCGGCGATTCATTGACGGGCTATGCCTGGGAATTGCGCCGGTCCAACGAGATCAACCCGTTCGTGTTCATCTCCATCCACAACAACGGTGGCACGAATCGCCATGCGTTGTGGGGATACATCCATGAGGGAGATCAGTACGAGGCCGCAAATCGTGAGCTCGTCGCGGACCTGATCGCGGCTGTTGCGGACGTCACCGGGCTCGAGAATCGCGGCGTGTGGCTCGACAGTTCGACTGGACGCAATGACTATCGATGCACCACCACAGGCAAGCTGGCATTCTACAGTCTCGACGAGAACGTGAACACAGCTCCGTACCGCGTTCTTTTGGAGATCGGCGACAATCGAACCAGCCGCGAGCTCCTGCAAGATCCTGCCAAACAAAAGGCGATGGGAGAGGCCATACAGAGAGTCGTGGAGAAATGGTGGGGAAGAGAGTAAGGAGTATGGAGTAGAGAGTATGGAGAAAGATTGGTGGGTCGTGAACCGTAGCCGCTTCGAACCCATTTCATAGGGACTCTGCCATCATGAAACGTACATTTACCATCATTCTCTTCATCCTTCCTTTTTCGGTAGGATTCGCCCAGTCCGCCATGGACGAAATCAAGATCAAGGCCGGCGAAATGGGGGGCCGCGGCAAGGAATGGCAGATCGCCGGACGAACGCCCGAGACCGGAGTCGTTCTCGAGATCGTTGCAGTCGCACTCCCGATCGCGGCCAATGTGACGAACGACCTCAAGCCAGCGCCTGACTGGTTTCTTGGTTTCCTCGTGGATGTATTGAATGAGCGGACAGGTGCCGTGGTCTTCTCGAAGAAGTACGATTTCATGCCCCGCGGGGGCCTGATCCGTGTCGCTGACACGCTTGCGCTGCATGGCAAACCGGGCACGTATCGTACGGTATTCCGTTTCGAGACGGAGAAGATCGCCGCAAACACGCGTGCTCAGGTCATCCGCATTCAGGAGGGGACGATCAAGACGACGGTGATCGACATTCCTACCAAGTCGGTTGATCCCCAGGCTCCTGCGTCGAAGAAGCGGTTCAAGGTGGATTAGGACCGGGGGGCCAACGTTCTCTATGCGGTAGAGTAGAAAAACAACAAACCCCGGCTCTCACCGGGGTTCGCTGTTCTACCGACGACCGAACACGCCTCTTCAGTCTAATTACTGAATACTGACGACCAAGTACTCTCCTTACTTCTTCTTTCTTCCGATCCGTTTCTTCAACCTCAACACCGGCTTCCTCAACAGGTCCTTGTTCACGCGATAGAACGTGCGCACCGGCAGTCCGTAGATCTGGATAAAGCCCACGCTCGACTTGTGGTCGAACGTATCCTCATTTGTATAGGTCGCCAATTTCTTGTCGTAGAGTGAATTCGGCGACGTCCGACCTGAGATCTCAACATTCCCCTTGTACAGTCTCACCTTCACCAAGCCGTTCATCACCCGCTGTGTGCTGTCTACGAACGCATCGATGGCCATCCGAAGCGGCGTGAACCAGAGGCCGTTATAAATGATGGTCGCGTAGTCCTGGGCCATTTTGAGCTTGTACTGGAACGTCTCCTTGTCCAGCACGAGCCGCTCGAGCTCGCGATGGGCGAAATGGAGCACCGTCGCTGCAGGGGCTTCGTAGACTTCGCGCGACTTGATGCCGATGAGACGATTCTCGATGAGGTCCAGCCGTCCAACGCCATTCGCGCCGGCGATGGCGTTCAGCTCGTGCAGCAGGGAGACCCCGTCCATCGCCATTCCATTCAATGAGATCGGAATGCCCTCCTTAAATCCGATTGACACGTACGTCGGCTTGTCGGGTGCGTTGCGCGGATCGACTGTGCGCTGATAGGCGTCGGCGGGAGGTTCGGCCATCGGGTCTTCGAGGATGCCGCACTCGATGCTCGTCCCCCAGATGTTCTCGTCGATTGAATACGGATTGGCCTTCGTCACGGATACGGGAATGTGATACTGCTGGCAGTAGTCGATCTCCTCTTCGCGCGACTTGAATTCCCAGTCGCGGAGGGGCGCGAGCACCTTGAGGTCCGGAGCGAGAGCGGCCACGGTCACCTCGAACCGCACTTGGTCATTCCCCTTACCGGTGCATCCGTGGGCGACGTGCGTGCAGCGTTCCCGTTTGGCGACTTCCACAAGTGCTTTCGCAAGCAGCGGCCGTCCGATGGAGGTTGCCATCGGATAGCTGTGCTCATACAGTGCGCCGGTCTTCAGAGCCCGCCAGAGGTACTCCTCGACGAACTCCTTTTGGAGGTCTTGGATAAACACCTTCTTTGCCCCTGATTTGTAGGCCTTCTCGGCCAGGCCCGTCAGTTCTTTTGTCTGCCCGAGATTGCCGGTGACGGTGACGATCTCGGCATTGTATTTTTCCTGCAGCCATTTGACCATGACCGAGGTGTCCAGGCCTCCGGAGTAGGCGACGGCGATGCGGAGCTTTTTCATGGGTGTCCTTGTTGAGTGCGGGTGAATGTCGTTGGGGGAGTCGTCAGTAGTCAGATGTCCGTAGCCAGACGGAGCCAAAGACTCGCTGCGCCCAGTCTGAATACTGTCGACTTACTACTGTCTACTCATACCTGAATTCTGCATGCCTCTCTTCTCTTCTCCCGCCAT
>CAYIHQ010000182.1:0-5378 GCA_964362905.1 uncultured Ignavibacteriaceae bacterium | reverse complement strand
TTCGACATCGTCCGCGTCGACCACTTTCGGGGCTTTGAGGCGTACTGGTAGATCCCCGCGCGCGAAAAGACCGCCGTGCACGGCAAGTGGGTCAAGGCCCCCGGCAAAGCGCTCTTCGCCGCAGTGCGGCGTCGTCTGCGCGACCTTCCCATCATCGCCGAGGATCTCGGCGTCATTACACCTGAAGTGACCGCGCTCCGCGATGCATTCGAACTGCCCGGCATGAAAGTATTGCAGTTTGCCTTCGCCGGCGGGCCCGACAACGCCTTCCTGCCGCACAACTACGCGGCGCATTGCGTCGTCTACACCGGTACGCATGACAACGATACTTCGGCCGGCTGGTTCCGGACGGCGACGGAACATGAGAGGGAGTTCGCTCGCCGCTATCTCAACGTCAATGGCACGGCCATGACTGGCGGACTCATCCGCGCAGCCCTCACCTCGGTGGCGGACATGGCCGTGGTGCCCTTCCAGGATGTCTTGGGCCTCGACTCGGAGCATCGCATGAACCTGCCCGGTACGACAGAAGGGAACTGGGAGTGGCGATTTTCCTGGTCGATGGTTGGACCGGAACATGCCCGCGATCTGAACGAACTCACGGCGCTGTCCCATCGGTGTTCGCCGGACCGGCTGTCGCTGCCAGCGTATCCCTCGGGTCGGGTGCAGCCGTGACACAACCGTCGGCCGAACGATCGACACGATCTCGATGAAACCAGAGGAACCACACCAGCCGCACCCGCTCGACGATCTCAACGATCAGATGCGGCGACGCCGGGAAGAGTTGGAGGAGCTCCGCGCGCGGGGAGTGGACCCGTATCCGCATTCCTTCGAACGGGACACCGACGCGGCAGCCATTCTCGCAGGGTTTCGCGTGGATGCGCCGCAGATGTCGGTCGCCATCGCGGGTCGTATCATGTCCATTAGGCGGATGGGGAAGGCATCGTTCTGCCACGTCCAGGATGCGAGCGGCAAGGTGCAGGTGTACCTGAAGCGTGACGACATCGGCGAACAGTACGAACAGTTCCGATTGCTGGATATCGGCGATATCATCGGCGTCCGGGGGTATGTGTTTCGCACACGCACCGGGGAGATCTCGGTCCACGCGCGGGAGTTCGTCCTCCTCGCGAAGTCGCTCCGCCCGTTTCCTGTCGTCAAAGAACGCGTCGAAGAGGACGGAACCAAAGTGGTCTTCGACCCGTTCTCCGACAAGGAACTGCGGTATCGTCAGCGATATGTCGATCTCCTCGTGAATCCGGAGGTGCGGCAGGTGTTTCAGAAGCGGGCACGGATTATCAGCGCCATGCGGCGTTTTCTGAATGAGCGCGGTTGCCTCGAAGTGGAGACACCGGTCCTCCAGCCCCTGTACGGCGGTGCATCTGCCCGCCCGTTCAAGACCCATCACAACGCGTTGGATGTCGACCTGTACCTCCGCATCGCCGATGAACTGTATCTGAAACGGCTCATCGTCGGCGGATACGATGCCGTCTACGAGATCGCCAAGGACTTCCGTAACGAAGGCATGGACCGGACACACAATCCGGAATTCACCATGCTGGAACTCTATGTGGCATATCGGGACTACACGTGGATGATGGGGCTCGTGGAAGACATGATCTGCGCCGTCGCCACGGAGGTCCACGGTTCGGCCGAGGTGCAGGTGGGAGACCAGCGCATCAACTTCACTCCGCCGTGGCGTCGATGGACGATGTTCGAGGCCATTCAGGAGCACGCGGGCATCGACCTGTCCGGACTGGATGAAGCCGGCCTCCGTGCCGCAGGCAAGAAGTTGAATGTCGCAGTTGAACCGGCCCTGGGTGCCGGTGCGATCATCGACGCCATTTTCGGCGAGCGGGTGGAACACCACCTGCTGCAGCCGACATTTATCACGGATTATCCGTTGTCGATGTCGCCGCTGGCGAAGAAGCATCGCTCCAAGCCGGGACTGGTCGAACGGTTCGAAGGCATCGTCCTCGGCCGGGAGATCTGCAACGCGTTCTCGGAGTTGAACGACCCCCTGGATCAGCGCGCGCGATTCGAGGAGCAGATGGGATTGCGGGCGCGGGGCGACGAGGAGGCGCAGGTGCTCGACGATGACTACCTTCGTGCCCTCGAGTACGGCATGCCCCCAACTGCGGGACTCGGCGTCGGCATTGATCGTTTGACGATGCTTCTGACAAACAGCGAGTCGATACGCGATGTCATCTTGTTTCCCCAAATGCGGCCGGAGCGATAGGCTTACGGGGCGGCCGAAGACCCGTGGCGGGGGTCACTTTGTTTTTGCTGGGGAATGCGCTACTTTAAGAACTTGCTCCCAAAATCTGGGAGGCAGGAATGGAAATTGGTCCAGAATCGAATCTCTGGCATGGGTGGAAGGGAACAGCACGAGGTATGATCATGAAACGACGGTTTTCCGGAATCACAGTGGCGACGCTGGTGGTCCTGAGCCTCGCGACGGGCATGGGTCTAAACATGCTTGTCTCAGCGGACAATGTGTTCGAGCAATTGTCCAAGATCAAGGACGTGCTGAGCCTGACGGAGAAGAACTACGTTGACGACGTCGACCTGAAAAAGTTGACCGAAGCAGCCATTACGGGGATGTTGAACACGCTGGATCCACATTCGGTGTACATCCCGCCGCGTCAATTCGAACGGGTGACGGAAGAATTCCGCGGCAAGTTCGAGGGAATCGGGGTTTCCTTCCGGGTCATCAATGACACGATCACGGTCATCGAGCCCGTCGGGGGAGGTCCGTCGGCCCGCCTCGGCATTCTTTCCAACGATCGCATTGTGCGCATCGACGATACTTCCGCCATCGGTTTCGACGACAACCGCGTGATGAGAACCCTGCGCGGCGCCCGTGGCACGAAGGTCAAGGTGTCGATCATCCGGCCCGGCGTGAAGGAGCTTCTGGATTTTGAGATCATCCGTGATGAAATCCCTCTCACCAGCGTGGATGCCGCATTCATGGTGGGCAAAGACATCGGCTATGTCCGCGTAAATCAGTTCAAGGAAACGACGGCGAGTGAGATGGACAAAGCGCTGACCAAACTTGCCGAGTCGGGCATGAAACGATTGGTCCTCGACCTTCGCTCGAACGGGGGGGGATATCTGGACCAGGCCTATCGTATGGTGGACCTCTTCCTTGAGGGCGGGTCTCCGCAAGCGCCCCGAATGATCGTCTACACGAAAGCGCGCCGCTCCGAGAACGAGGAAACGCATTTTGCCCGGTCGGGCGATGCCTACGAGCGCTTGCCGGTGATCCTGCTGGTGGACAACGGCTCGGCCAGTGCCAGCGAGATCGTGGCCGGTGCCATTCAGGACTGGGACCGTGGATTGGTCGTCGGCGAGACGACCTTCGGCAAAGGGCTCGTTCAGCGTCAATGGAAGTTGGTGGACGGTTCGGCCTTCCGCCTGACGATTGCGAAGTACTACACGCCGAGCGGCCGACTGATCCAACGGCCGTATGAGGGCAAGGCGAAAGACGAGTATCAGCGGGAGGCATTCACGCGGGAGGAGCAGGAGGGAGACAATCTGGAGCATGCCGTCGACTCAACAGCGGACTCGGTGGGGCTGACGTACAAGACGTCGTCCGGCCGGACGGTGAGAGGAGGAGGGGGGATCACGCCCGACTACATCGTGAAGCCGGGAAACGTGACTGCGCTGTTCTCCAACATCGCCCGACGCAATCTGTTCTACGATTTCATCAAGGAATACATGGAAGGGCTCGGCCTTTCGCTCCGTACGACGTATGCCGCGGGTATCACGAAGTTCAAGTCGGAGTACCAGATCCCCACGACCGTGATCAATGATTTCAGGGCCTTCGTGACCTCGAAGGGCGTTGAGGTGAACGAGAATGAGTTTGAGCAGGACCGGACCTACATTGTCACTCGATTGAAGGCTTCGATCGGACAGACACTGTATGGCTATGAAGGATGGATCGCCATCATGCTCGATGTGGACGCCCAGTTCCAAAAAGGCCTGACGCTCTTCCCGGAAGCCGAGAAGATCGCACGATTGCAATAGGCGTTCAAGGAGACAAGAAATGAGGCGTCTGTCGGCCATCGTCGCGGGGGCGCTGGTGTTGTTCTGCCTGTCGTTGCGCGCTGTGGCGCAGGACAAGCCGGGAGCAAGACCGGCCTCGCCATTGATGAGGCCCGCTCTGGCATTGGGCGAAGAACTGGAATACCGCGTCAGCTATTCGTTCTTTACGATTGGGACTATTCGTCTGAAGGTCACGGACCGGACGGAGAGCGCGGGTCGGGTAATGTACCGGGCGGAGATCTTCATGGACTCCAATCCGTCCCTGAGCTGGCTGGCCGACGTCCACATCCGGTTCTATGGTAGCATGGATTCTGAGGCGTTCTCCTACAACTGGGTAAGCGATGACAGCTCGGCCTCTGGGGTGGAGTTTCGTACCATGGAATTCGATTATCCCAAAGGCCGGATGTACTATGCACGAGGTCGACGACCGCCCGGAGGCACGAACACCATCACGGCTCGCGACACGCTGGCGATTCGGGACCGCTCGCAGGATGGGATGTCCTTGTTGTTTTTTGCTCGGGAACATGCGCACGATGTTCGCCCTTGGCGCATTCCGACGTTCGTCGACAACCGGGAGGCCATCACCCAGATCAAATACCTGGGAAGACGAGAGTCCGTGGAGATCGACGCCGTTCCGTATCCCGTCCACACGATCTATTTTGACGGTACGGCCAACTTCGTCGGCGTTTTCGGTCTCACCGGGGGTTTCGAGGGGTGGTTCAGCAACGACGAAGCGCGGATTCCGATCATTGGGCGCATGAAGGTGATCCTTGGAAGCGTAAAGGTTGAATTGACGAAGTGGAAGCGGGGCGCGTGGTCGCCCCCCCGGGGACGTTGATGGGCGCCATCACGTTTGGAGGCCGCCGTCCGCGTCTCGATCCCACGGTGTTTGTCGCAGCCGGTGCGCAGGTCATCGGCGATGTGGAGATCGGAGCGGGGAGCAGTGTGTGGTTTGGATCAGTCATCCGGGGCGATGTGCACTGGATCCGTATCGGGGAGCGAACCAACATCCAGGATCTCTCCGTGCTTCATGTGACGACCGGAACGGCTCCGCTGCAAGTGGGGTCGGACGTCACGGTGGGCCACCGGGCGATCCTGCATGGATGCACGGTCGAAGACAGATCCCTCATTGGAATGGGTGCCATTGTGTTGGACGGAGCGCGGATCGGCTCGGGAGCCTTAGTGGCGGCAGGAGCAGTAGTGTCGGCAGGGTATCGGGTCCCGCCGGCGACGCTGGTGGCGGGTGTGCCCGCGACGGTGAAGCGGTCTCTCCGTCCGGACGAGGTCGAAGGCATCCTTCGATCGGCGCAACACTACAGGGAACTCGCGCAAGTGTA
>CAYIHQ010000181.1:1747-5388 GCA_964362905.1 uncultured Ignavibacteriaceae bacterium | reverse complement strand
ACATCTCACACAAGGAACCTTGTATGATCAAGAGTACCATTACGTGCGACATGGAAGGCGTGATCGAGACGTACAGCGACGGCGCGCAGCAGATCTTCGGCTACGCTTCGGACGAGGTCGTCGGCAAGAAGCGCGTCTCTCTCTTCTCACCCGGGCTGATCGTTCTCCAGAACGTGGAGGGATGGCTCAAGACGGCGCGCGAGAGGAATGAGTATGTCGGCGAGACCGTCTTCGTTCGCAAGGACGGATCACAGTTCCCGGCCAAGGTCCGGATCACGCCGACGTTTAAGGATGGAGAGCAGATCGGATATTGCGGCGTCACAGAGCCCATCGATCATCCGGTGAACGTGAACATCAAGTGGACGACCAACCTGATCAAGTGGCTGGTCATCACCCGGGCGCCGTTCCTGACGGCCGCCCTGATGCCGCTTTTCATCGGCGGAGCGTACGCGGCGGCGATGCTCGGCGAGGCGCCGTTTCCCGCGTTGAACTTCACGCTGACCGCCATCGGCGTAGCGTTGCTCCATCTCGCGTCGAACGTCTACAACGACTACTTCGACTGGAAGGACGGCACGGACCAGGCGAACGCATCGTACTTCCTGAAGTACAGCGGTGGGAGCCGCGCCATCGAACTCGGCCTCACCGACCTCCGCGGCACGTTCAGTATCGCCACCGGGCTTCTCCTGACGTCCGTCGCCATCGGAGTGTATCTAACCTGGCAGGTGGGATGGGGCGTCCTTCTCTACGGCCTCATCGGAGCAACGCTCGGTTTCTTCTACACGGCTCCTCCGGTCCGATTGGTCGCGCGTCACGGCCTCGGCGAGATCGCCATCGGCCTCGCGTTCGGTCCGCTCATCACGGCGGGCACGGCGTACGCCGTGACCGGACAGTTCGACCCCACGTGGTCCACGTTTCTCCTCGGCGTGCCCGTCGGTCTCCTGACGGCGAATATCCTCATCATTAACCAGATTCCGGATATTGAAGCGGATGCCTCGACAGGCAAGAACCACCTCGTCGTCACGCTCGGCAAAGAGCGCACCCCGTGGCTGTACGGCGGAACGCTCGCGCTGTCGACGCTCATCCATGGCTGGATGGTGATGTCCCTGCCGATGGCCACAGCGCTGTGGTGGGTGCCGTTCGGCATGTCGGTGGTGTACGGAGCGTACATCATCCGCTTCATGGTTCGGAACCTGAACCGGCGCGAACTGGTGCATGCCAATGTGCAGACGGTCATGCTCAACATCGCTTACGGCGCGGTCTTCGCATCGATCATCGCGTTCATGTGATCCTGGATCTCCGGATCACCTCACACGAAAGGCCCCTTCGGGGGCCTTCGTGCTTTCTGGCGGTTCAACGTTCCTCTGCCAGCCGATCACCGCGCTACCACCGCAACCAGTTTTGCAGCGTACGAAGATCCTGTCCGCGCATCTGTTGCCTGCAGCAGAATAATGTACGCCCCGATCGGCACCGTTCGGCCGCCGTCGGCTTTTCCATCCCACCACACTTCTCCCGTTCCCGGAGCCAGCACGTCCGAGGCCAGGGACCGCAGCTCTCGTCCCGCCGCGTCGAACACGCGTACATGGAGGAACACGGACGTCGCGTCGATGCGGTACCGGATCGCGAGGGCGTCCTCACGACCGTCACCGTCGGGTGAGAACGGGTCCGGATCCACGGAGACGCGCATCCCTGACTCGGTTCCGCTGCGCGCGACGCTGTTCAGTCGTCCGGGAGTGCCGCCTTCGATAGATGTGCAGGTCGTCCACGAGTCCGCGTCAGTGCCCGACACATGCGGCCGGGTGCGTTCGAGGGACCTTCCCGCCGATCCGATCCCCCCGACATGCCATTGTGCCGAGATGACCACGCTGTCGATCGACGCTCCGGTCTGGTCCCGCAGAACGAGGCCGTCGCCGGCGTTGTTCAGACCAAGTCCGGAACCCCGCCCAAAGACGATCACGGAGATCACCGGATCCTCCAGCCATGGATATCGGTCCGTCACCGTCGATTCAGCGGCGAGCACGGCATACGCTCCGGAACGCACAATGACGGGACGGTGGGGGACTGTGGATCTCACGACCGAACCGGAGGTGGTGGGCATGTCCTCCAGAGTCCATCCTCCGATGTCGATGGGATCCGGGCCGGGATTGAACAGCTCCACCCATTCGTTCTGACCCGGTTCTGATTCGAACATCACTTCATTCATAATGAGCGACCGCGCCGGATATGCATTGACCAGCAGGACGGTTGCGGTGTCGTTGCCAGGGCGAAGATCGCCCGCATTCTCAACGACAGCCGCGATCCGGGTCGACCCGGAAGAGATCTCCGGCCACCGCAGAGAAACGCTCACACTCTCCTCCGGGGCCAATTCGACCAGAGGAACCGTGCCGATGAGGGAGAGAGGTTCGATCGAATCACCCGCCGTCGGAGCAGCGAAAAACGACACATGTGCGTTCCGCGCGGACCGCCGACCCCTGTTGCGGATCGTTGCAGAGAGTTCGGCTTCCCCTGATGATGTTGGATCGCGCCGCACATCCAGACGGTCGCACAAAAGGTCCATCTCGGGACGCTGAACGGAGTTGACCCGTCCCGGAGTCGCTCCCATCGGATCTTCACTCGCCTGCCACGTGGCGGCGGCGTGCGACGGGAGATTCCAATCGCGACGTTCGAGCGAACGACCGTTGCTGATTCCTCCGGCGGGTGCATACCACACGCTATCGATGGTCCGGCCGGCCCGATCGCGAATGACCACGGCGTCGGGTGTCGTATTATTGAGGGATGGGAACGGCACGACGACGAAGGGAAACGGGGGATACAGGGGGGTCACATCCGCGGAACGTGCGAGCACAAGGTACAACCCGGGCTGCAAGGAATCGGCCCCTGCGGTGCCCACCACAACTCGCGTAGAGGAGTTGTCCGATACCGTCATGTCCCCGGGATGGATAGACCAGGGCCCTGGATTGTAGAGTTCGATCCATTCCGGTTCATCCTCGCGCGTCGGCGCATACATGATTTCGTTGACGACAAGTGCACCGCGCCCAACTCCGACGTCAAGGGTCGTGCGAAGCGTGTCGTTGGACGGGTTCTCGTCCCCCGGGCAGGTGGCGGCCACGATGAGCTGCGTGGGACCAGGAGGCAGAGATGGGATGCGGAGCTGCACGAATGTGGAATCCAGGCCGCCAATGTTCCAAAGCGCTGTTGCAGTGCCCCCGGCTCGACCCAGCGACTCCCACCGCAGCGCCAGTATTCCGGATGACGCGAGTTGTCGTCCGTCGTTGCGAAGAAGCGTCGAGACGGTAACGTCCTGTCCTGTCACCGGCAAGAATGGCTCGACCGTCACGCGCACAGGAACCACGTCGACGCCGACCTGGACGGTCAGAGCGACATCGTCGATCCGAAGGATCCCGGTGCTGTTCGTGCTGTCTCGAAGGATCTCAAGAACAAAACGCAGACCTGATTCCGCGGTGAGATCCACGTTGTCCAAGTCAACGCTCCTCTGGACATACACATTCACCGCCGAGATGGAATCCCAGCGGGCAAGAGGAAAGGTGCGGGAGAGATCTTCCGTGACGGCGGAGAGTGCCAGACGATACCGAAGGGCCGTGGATGTCCGACGTTCGTAGAACGCGATACGCTCCGGCGTGCGC
>CAYIHQ010000181.1:0-1737 GCA_964362905.1 uncultured Ignavibacteriaceae bacterium | reverse complement strand
TTGGATCACCGGGGTCATCAGGATCTTGGTGAGCATGTTGCCCGTCGCAGACAGGCAGTTCGGCGCGGAGCGTGCGGACGTTGTCGAGATTGTGAATCCGTTCGCCGACCATCCCGAAGGCACTGCCGCGGACAGGTCGAACGATTCGAGGTAGGGAAAGGACGAGATCTGGGCGTGAAGCGGAAGCGCGAAGAGAAACAGCGCCACCGCCGCCCGTGCGGCGTGGACCATGGTACACCCCCTCAGGTGTGGTGTGGATGGATCAGCGAACCGGCGGAACCAGTTCGCGCAACAACACGCGGTACGCCGGAGCGTAGGCCGCTTCGTACGTCTCGGAATGATGTCGTGGTGGAAAACCCGCGGCCTTCATTGAGGCAAAGAGCTCTCGCAGCGTCGTCTTGTCAGCCGGGATCGTCCCGAACTCCGACTCCGCCACGATCTCCTGCCACCATCGCTCCAACAGCTCCGGGTCCTGGTGAATCCGATCTGCGGAGCTCAGCATGGCCTGGAACAACCGGTCTGTGTCCCCTCCCCGCGCTTTGTACGGCCGCAGATTCAGCCGCACGACGGCACCGTCCGGAGACAGCGTCTCGATCATCGGCTCCGAGCTGTCGGCCGAGACCTCGTCGAATTCGTTCAGCAGGTAGAGCCGGACGCCGGCCGTGTCGGTGAAGAGATGCCCATTCCCCATCGCGGCCTGATGCGCGAGCTTGTAGATATCCTCCGCCTGCATGTCCGGATGCCGGCGCATATGCTCCTTGAGGACGGGGAGGATCGAATTGTCCGATCGCGAACATGCGATTCCAAACACCGCCCCGCAGAACAGCGCAAGAAAGGCCAGGCCCTTCATCAATTCGAAATTGTCATTTCGCCGCGAAGCGGCCACTTCGTGGCAATTCGCACTCCCCCTCACTTTTCCCACCCCAAGATCCCATCGATAGTACTCGACGACACGGAATGATACGTCGGCCGGGCCTTGGCGTAGATGGCCTTCGCCCGCGCCAGTCCCTCCGGCGACTTGACGAGTTCCGCATACAACAGTTTCAGGAATTTCCGCCGACCCTGGCTCGTCAGGAATTTTTCGAGGGACGCATCCGCCTTCCGATAACTCGACTGGATCGCCCGTTGCAGCCAGACTGTCAGGATCTCCGAGTTACCGGACGTCGTGAAGCGAAACGCCTTGTCGAGTTCGACCATCTGATCCACGCTGAGACCTTGCGGCAGTGCTTTGAGGAAGTGCAGCCAGTGATGCGTGGTCCATCCCTTCACGACCAGCACCTCCGGCTTCTCGCCCTTCTTCCATTTCTCCACCTCCGCGTCCACCTTCGCGAACTCTTCCGAAGCGATCACGGGCAGGGAAGCCGGGAGGCCGGGCTTGTAGATCCATGCATCGATCTCCAGCTTCTGCTCGAAGGCGACGTCCCCCTTGATCAATCGCTTCTGAAGATAGGTGACGAACTCTTCGGTGGTCGCGCTCGTGAATGCGTTGCTGTCAAACCAACCGCGGAGGAACTGATCCCACGCTTCGCGGCCGACGGACTCTTCCAGATGCCGAAGGAACAACGCTCCCTTGTTGTAGGCGATGTCGCTTACGCCTTCGTCGGGGTCGCGGCCCGCCATGTCCAGCTTCAGGCGTGTCATGGCGGACGTGTCGCCGAGCTCGGCAACGGTGGACCGCAGATCCTGCAGCGAAAGCTGGGCGAGCATCTCCGAGTACGGCCGGCCCGAGATCGATTC
>CAYIHQ010000180.1:1547-5443 GCA_964362905.1 uncultured Ignavibacteriaceae bacterium | reverse complement strand
GTCGTCGGGTTTATCGCGGGTCAGACTGCTCCTCCGGGACGCCGCATGGGTCATGCGGGGGCGATCATTTCCGGCGGCAAGGGGACGGCAGCCGAGAAGATGAAGGCGATGCGTGAGGCCGGTATCTGGGTCGTCGAAAGCCCGGCACTCCTCGGGGAAACGATGGTGAAGGCACTGAAGGCGAGAAAGGGTCGCAAACCGGTAGCTCGTGGCTCGAAGGGCCCGACCAAGAAGTCGAAGAAGCCAGCAATCAAGAAGAAAGCACAGCCAAAGAAGAAACGCTGAACGGCTCTGGGGAATATCCACAGGGATCCTCATCGCCACGATATTTCGCAATTTCACATTCGCAATGCGCAACCCCTCGACTCCCCCTCGGCCCCTCGACTCACTTCGTTCGCTCGGGGCTCGGGGTCGCTCGGGGTTTTCAATCCGCAATCCGAAATCCGCAATTCGAAATCAACCAGGATATTAAATGGCAACAGAACGAACTCTCGCTATCCTCAAACCCGACTGCGTCCGCAAGAATCTCCAGGGTGAGGTCATTGCCCGCATCCAGAAGGCCGGCTTCAAGGTCCTTGGCATGAAACAGGTCCGTCTCACCATGGAACAGGCCGGCGCATTCTACGCCGTTCACAAGGGCCGTCCGTTCTATGACGGGCTGGTGGAATTCATGACAAGCGGCCCCTGCGTGCCGATCGGCCTGGAGAAAGAGAACGCCGTTGCAGACTTCCGCAGCCTCATCGGCGCGACCGACCCGAAGGACGCCGCGGACGGCACGATCCGCAAGCTCTTCGCCGACAACAAAGGCGAGAATATCGTCCACGGATCCGACTCTCCGGAGAATGGACACATCGAGGTCGGGTTCTTCTTCAGTTCTGCCGATCTCGTCTGACACCCTTGTGAAATGCGAAGCGCGAAACGATAATTCCGAAACAAGCGCCAAGATCGAAGCTGCGAATATCGAAATCCTGCTATGGCCAGCCGGAGTGCCGTGGCTCACTCGAGCTTCTTCGGGGTACCGTGCTCAGCCCTGCTGATGATCGAACCAAAGATTTTCATCAGCTGTGTCGCTTCGTCAACCAATCGGACCCTCTCAGTGTCCTGCCCGGGCAACGGCTGCGAGAGCTGGAACCAGTAGGCGGATTCTTTCGCCTCCTTTCGCGAGATCCGAAGGTGCATGAAGAAGTCCTTCCGGCCCAAAGCATCATTGGCTTCTCGGTAGTTCGCGCCAACCGAAGGGCCGGACTTTGCGAGCTGATGAGCGATCTCGAGATTGGTGATGGTTCGGGGCAATCGATTGACGTAGGCGATGGTATCTTGTGCGAACCGCAAGGTGCGGTCTTCGAGATCATAGACCTTTCCCATAACTCCCCCCTTGAGATGTGGACGTCGCTTGAAAGAACGAAGTGATGTTGCGAGTTGCAATGTTTGCGGGATGGAGATAGACTGACTGCTTCTTGAGTGGAAGCTTCTAATTTCTCATTTTCCCTTTGTTTCGTATCTATCATTTCGTGCTTAGGATTTCCTTATGAAAACCCTCTCCCTCCTCCTCGCCTTCAACATTCTCCCGCTTTCTGCTCAAGTCCTTCCAGGTGCCGACATCCTCGTTCGCGAGCGATTAGACCTCATTCGCAACAAGCGCATCGGCATCATCACCAATCACTCCGCCCTCCTGAAGGACGGCCGCCATCTTGTCGATGCGCTCAACGCTCTACCTGGTGTGACCATCACGGCTCTCTTTGGTCCGGAACATGGCATTCGCGGCGACGCTCCGGACGGACGAACCGTCCGGGATACCGTGGATGCGTCGACCGGCGTGCCGATGTACTCTCTCTACGGGGCGACGAACAAACCGACGGCCGCCATGCTGGTTGACGTCGACGTCCTGCTGTATGATATTCAGGATGTTGGTGCGCGGTTCTACACCTTCATCAGCACGCTCTCTCTGGCAATGGAGGCTGCGGCCGAACGCGGCATTCCCTTCGTCGTTCTCGATCGTCCGAACCCGATCCGGGGGACGTGGGTCGAGGGGTTCATTCGCGTCGACTCCGTTCGTTCATTCGTGGGCTTACACCCGATCCCCATCGCCCATGGCATGACCGTCGGGGAGCTGGCGATGATGTTCAACAATGAGGGTTGGCTCGCAGGTGGAGTGAAAGCGAACCTCACCGTCGTCCGATGCGGTGGATGGAAACGGAGCATGTGGTTCGACCAGTCCGGATTGATCTGGGTGAAGCCGTCGCCCAACATGGCGACGTTGGCCACAGCGACCGTCTACCCCGGAACATGCCTGTTCGAGGGCACCAATCTCTCGGAAGGACGGGGCTCAGAGAGGCCCTTTGAGGTCATTGGCGCTCCCTATGTGGACGGGTCGATCTGGGCG
This sequence comes from uncultured Ignavibacteriaceae bacterium, assembly GCA_964362905.1. GTDB lineage: Bacteria > Bacteroidota > Ignavibacteria > UBA10030 > UBA10030 > 2-02-FULL-55-14. Next base: position 3,060 of record CAYIHQ010000180.1, on the reverse strand, counting down.
GCGGCGCTGAAGAATGTGGGACTACCCGGCGTCGAGTTCGAGCCGGTTCGGTTCACTCCCGTCGAGATCCCGAATGTGACGAGTCGTCCCAAGCATCAGGGAAAAGACTGCGGAGGCGTTTTTGTGCACGTCACAGACCGGGACCGATATGAGCCGGTGAGGACGGCGATCCACATGCTGGCCACCGTGCGTCAGCTCTACGGAAAGGACTTTCAGTGGCGCCCGGGAAGCATCGATCGGCTCTCAGGGACTACGGAACTCCGCACCAAGGTGGATGCGGGCGTGTCTGCCGATGAGATCGCCGCCACATGGAAGGAAGGATTGGAAGCGTTCGGGAAGATCAGGGCGAAACATTTGCTGTACTGAGAACCGTGTGAGGATGAAGGAGGCAGGAGAGAGGATGGGGGAAAGGACCCATAGAGGTCGGAGGTGAGGAGTGACAGGAGTTGAAGAGGATTGGATGAAATACGATCCACAAACAGCGAGGCCCGTCAGAGTTCGACGGGGCCTTTGTTCTTCTCAGATATTCCGCAATTGGCAATTCGCAATCCGAAATGTCACCCGGCTATCCCTTGCCCAAGGCCTGCTTCAGATCCTCGAGGATGTCCTCCACATTTTCAATGCCCACCGATATCCTCACCAATCCGTCTGTGACGCCGATGGCATTCCGCTGCTCCACCGGCACTGATGCGTGGGTCATCGTGGCGGGGTGGGAGATCAGGGTCTCGACCCCGCCGAGGCTTTCAGCGAGAGAGCAGAGGCGCACGCGTTTCAGGAGGGCCTTTGCCGCCTGGAGACTGCCGAGGTCGAAGGAGATCATCCCTCCGAAGCCGCGCATCTGTTTTTTGGCGAGGTGATGTTGGGGATGGGTCAGGAGCCCCGGGTAGTTGACCTTCTTTACGCGGCGATGATGCGCCAGGAACTGCGCCACTTCCATGGCGTTGGCGCAGTGGCGCTCCATCCGGATGGCGAGAGTCTTGATGCCTCGCAGGCAAAGCCAGGCTTCGAACGGACTCAGGATCCCCCCGATGGATTTTTGGAGGAACCGCAGGCGCTCCGTCAGTTTTTTGTCATTGAGCACCAGGAGGCCGCCGAGCATGTCGCTGTGACCGTTGAGATACTTGGTCGCGCTATGCACCACGATGTCGATGCCATACGCGAGGGGATTCTGCAGATACGGACTCGCGAACGTATTGTCGACTACCGAGACGACCTTGTTTGCTGCGGCGATCTTCGCCACCGCCTTCAGGTCGGTCAACTCGATCGTTGGATTCGTGGGTGTTTCCACGAAGATCATCCGTGTATTCGGTCGCAACGCCTTGGAGATGTTGTCCGCGTCTGTCGTATCAATGAACTCGAAGTCGAGCTGGAATTGATTCAGGACGAGCTTCCCGAGCCGGTAGGTCCCTCCATATACATTATTGGAGACCAGGACATGATCTCCGGCCTTCAGAAGATGGAACAGCGTCGTGATGGCCGCCATACCCGACCCGAAGGCGAGCCCGGCGTCACC
>CAYIHQ010000180.1:0-1537 GCA_964362905.1 uncultured Ignavibacteriaceae bacterium | reverse complement strand
TCACCTCGGCCAGTGCCGTCATCGGTTTGCCGGCACCGCCTTCGAGCGCGGCCACGTTCTGCTCGAGGACCGTCCGCGTTGGGTTGGACACGCGGGCGTACTCGTATCCTTTGTTGACACCCAGTTCCTGTTGCACGTACGTGGACGTGAGATGGACCGGGGTCATGATGCTGCCGGTGAACGGGTCCGGTTCGACGGCGGCGTGGATGGCATTGGTGGAGAAACCGCGAGGGCGTTTGGCCATAAATGCTCCGAGGATTACCGCGACATGTATTCGATGACATCGTACCGGGACATGATCCCGATGATGCGTCCTTCGTCCTCGACGAGGACCGCCTGGTGGGTGTGCGAAAGGTGCACGATAGCCGCCTGCACGAGCTCGTCCGCGTGCAGGATGGGGAAGGGATCCTGCTGGTGTTGGCGCACCTCGTGATCCATGGCATCGGGCGTCCGGATCACAGCGACCATCAACTCCGTCTCTTCCACGCGGCCGATACAGCGGCCTCCGTCCATGACGGGCAACTGCGAGACGTTTGAGCCCGTCATGAGGTTGATGGCCGATCGCACGCTGGCGGCTGGGTCCACCGCGAGCAATCCGCGGCTCGAGCGCTTGTTCTCCAGGATGTACCGCAGCGTGATGCGCTCGGGGACGAGGAAGCGGTGTTCCCGCATCCAATCGTCGTTGTACATTTTGCTGAGGTATCGCTCACCGGAGTCGGGGAGGAGAACGACCATGACCGAGCCTTCGGGCATCGTCGCCGCCACCTTCAACGCTCCGGCAACCGCCGTACCGCAGGAGCCTCCCGCCAAAAGCCCTTCTTCACGCGCCAACCGGCGGCCCATGAGAAACGACTCCTTGTCGTCGGCTTCGACCACATCGTCAATGTAGTCAAAGTTGAGCACTCCGGGTATGTAGTCCTGGCCGATGCCTTCCACTTCGTAGGCCTTGAAGGCGGGAGTGAATTTCTTCGTGTAGAAATATTCCCGCAAGACGGAGCCTTTCGGGTCGACGCCCACCACGCGGACCTTTGCGTTCTGCTCCTTGAGGTACTTGCCGGTGCCCGTGATCGTCCCTCCCGTCCCAATGCCGCAGACGAAGCAGTCGATCTGTCCGCCCGTCTGCTCCCAGATCTCCGGTCCCGTCGTCCGGTAGTGCGCCTCGGGGTTCTTCGGGTTGTAGTATTGATTGGCCAGGATCGCATTCGGAGTTTCGCGGACGATCCGTTTCGCGACCTCGGTATAACTTTCTGGGGAATCGTGCGGCACCGCCGTGGGGGTGACGATCACTTCGGCGCCCAGGGCTCGCAGGAGCAGGATCTTCTCCTGACTCATTTTGTCCGGCATGGTGAAGATGCATCGATATCCCTTCACGGCCGCCGCGAGAGCGAGTCCCATGCCGGTGTTGCCCGAGGTCGCCTCGACGATCGTGCCCCCGGGTCTCAGCCGGCCCTCGCGTTCGGCATCTTCGACGATGGCAACCCCGATCCGGTCTTTGACGGAACCGCCCGGATTGAGGAATTCCACTTTCGCGAAAACT
>CAYIHQ010000179.1:0-5457 GCA_964362905.1 uncultured Ignavibacteriaceae bacterium | reverse complement strand
TGCTCCAGATCCAGAAGAGCCGTCAGCTGGACCTCACGGAAGAGACCTATCTCCAGATCATCGGGGATAAGACCGCCTCGCTCCTCTCCACCTGCACGGAAGTGGGCGCCCGGTCGGCGACCGACGATCCCGCATGGCACGAACGATTGCGCACCTTCGGAGAGCAAGTGGGGCTCGCGTTCCAGATCCGCGACGACATCCTCGACTACCAGGGCCGCCGGTCCATTCTGGGCAAGCCCACGGGACTGGACATCAAAGAAAAGAAACTGACGCTTCCACTGATACGATCGCTCCAGGTGGGCGACAGGAAAGAGGCAGCCCGCGCCCTGCGGTTGGTCCGGAAGGGCGCTTCGGGACGCGAGATCACATGGATCATTTCCTTCGTCGAACGTTCGGGCGGCATTCGTTACGCAGAGGAACGGGCGGCGGAGTTCGCCCAGACAGCGCGCACCGCCATCGAGCCGCTCGCGTCATCCGGAGCCAAAGACGCGTTGCTTCGATTCGTGGACTTCGCGCAACAACGTTCGTCCTGAGCGACCGCTCCGCGCGTACGTGACGAAGCCCCTTCGGTAACCCGGAGGGGCTTCGGTGTTTCTCTGCGCCGGAACTGTTGCTATCCCTTGGCGGGCTTCGGTTCGCCGCCGGTCTCGAGGGCTTCCACCTCAGCTTTCAGCCTGGTGAGTTCCTTGTCCGTATTCCGCAAGCGCATCGCGACGATCTCAGCGAGCTTCAGCACGATCTTGATGCCCAGCGACGCCTTCTTCTCGATGAGTTCAAACAGATCGGGACGAAAGAACCCGATCAGCAGGCAATCGCTCTTGCAGATCGCGTTGGCGGAACGGGGCGACTCATCGAGCAACGCTAATTCCCCGAAGAAGTCGCCCTCACCGAGTGTTACCAATTCGCGCTGCTGGCCTTCCTTCCCACCGATGGTGATGGACACTTCCCCTTCCTGTATGATGTACATCCCCAGTCCGGGGTCGCCCTGGTAGAACACGGGTTCGCCGGTGCGGTACTCACGCCGGTGAACGATGGCCGCCACTTCCTTGAGTTCGCGGGGTGAGAGGATCGAGAACGCCGGAACCTTGCTCAACAGCTCTTCCGTCGACCCTGCACGCACGCTGCGCCCGGAGAAAATGTTCTTCCAGATGCTGTGCTCGCCGTGTGAATTGGTGTCCGCCATGGGTGTGTCCTGCGTCTTTGAGCGCGGCTCAGAGATGATTCAGCCAGTGGAACTTGTCGTTGCCGTTCTTGACGACGTCAAAGTACGCCGTTTGGACCTCTTTGGTGATCGGACCCGGATGCCCCTCGCCGACGGTAATGCGGTCCACAGAGCGCACGGGGGTGATCTCCGCCGCTGTGCCGGTCAAGAAGACCTCTTCCACCGTGTAGAGCATCTCCCGGGGGATGTTCATTTCGACCACCGGATAGCCCAGTTCGCGGGCCAGTGTGATGACGGTGGACCTTGTCACCCCCGGTAACAATGCCGATGCGATTGGAGGAGTGAAGAGCGTTTTTTCCCGGACGAGGAAGATGTTCTCGCCGCTGCCTTCGCTCACGTTTCCGAACGAATCCAGGGCGATGCCTTCGACATAGCCGCTCGCCAGCGCTTCCAACTTGATGAGCTGCGAGTTGAGATAGTTGCCCCCCGCCTTCGCGATGGTGGGGATCGTGTCCGGCGCGGGCCGACGCCACGAGGAGACGCAGGCGTCGATGCCCCGTTCGAGCGCTTCCGGGCCGAGGTAGGCGCCCCATTCCCAGACGCCGATGGAGACATCGATCGGTGAGTTGAGAGGATTCACACCCACTTCACCGTAGCCTCGATACACGATGGGTCGAATGTAGCAGGCGCGGAGGTTGTTGGCGCGGATGGTCGCCTTGATGGCGGCTTCCAGTTCCGCCTTTGAGTACGGGATCTCTGCGCGGTAGATCTTGGTGGAATCGTAGAGCCGGCGCAGGTGTGCGTCGAGGCGGAAGATGGCTGGCCCCTTTTTCGTCTCGTAGCAGCGGATACCTTCGAACCAGCTCGAACCGTAGTGTATGACGTGCGAAAGGATGTGGATCTTCGCCTCATCCCACTTCACGAGCCGGCCGTTCATCCAGATGGTGTCGACAGGTTTGACTTGCATGATGGGTCGTTGGAAGGGTTAGGATGTGACCGGCATCTGATAGAGCCGGTATCGTTTGGAGATGACCCCGTTCAGCGCTTCCGCAGACTTGACCATGCGGTCATTATCTTCAAGCACCCAACTCGCTTCTCCGTAGGCGTAGCCCAGGCGTTTGGCGCGAACGGCCGTCTCATAGAACAGCACGCCGGCTGCCCCCGTGTTGAGAAACTCCGGAAGGGTCCCCAGCGCAATGATGCGCACCGTGTCGATGTGCTTCTTCTTCGTCCACAGGTGCCACAGCCCGGTCACGAGGCCACCGCTGCGGTTGAATCGCAACGCTTGATTAATATCGGGCAAAGAAAGTGCAAAACCAATCGTTTTCCCCTGCTTTTCGGCGAAGATGACCAGCTCCGGCACGATGACCTGCTTCAGGTCCGTTGCGAGAGCGTCCATCTCATGATCGGTCATGGGAACCGCGCCCCAGTTTTTCGCCCACGCCCGGTTGTACACAGCTTTGATCTTCTCAACGCCTTCCCTAAAGTGCTTCATGTCGAGTTGGCGGATCTCCAAACCCTGCCGTTGCTTCACCAACGCATTCGCCCGTTCCAATCGTTCGGAATAGACCGTGGCCTGTTTCATATGATAGGCATACAGATCTTTGAGCTTACGAAGCCCATAGCCTTCCAGGAGCGTGGCGTAGTAGGGGGAATTATAGGGCATCAGCACCGCCGGGGTCTTGTCGAAGCCATCGACAAGAAGGCCGTACTCGTCATTGACAGATGGGGTCACCGGACCGCGGAGCGCCGTCGCGCCGTGTGCGCGAACAAACTCCCGCGCCGTGTCGAGCAGCACGTTGGCAACCGCCTGGTCGTTCACCGATTCGAAGAACCCGAAGAATCCCATGGACTCCGCGTGTTCACGGTTGTGGTTGTGATTGACGATAGCGCCGATGCGCCCGACCATTTCGCCGCCACGTTCCGCGATGTAGAATTCCGCGTCGGCGTGTTGGTAGAACGGGTTCTTCTTCCGATCCATCAGCTTTCGCCGGTCCATGCGCAGAGGCGGAACCCAGGAGGGCGACGCATGATTCATGGTCCACATGAACTCGATGAACTGCTCCCGATCGCTCGACGTGCGAACGGGACGAACGGTGATCGTACTCATGGAGTTGCCTTCACGATGGAATGACAATCAAAAGCCGCTCCCGGGGGGCGAGCGGCTCCTGAAGGATCATGGAAATGGTCACGATTCTTCTACGAGATCACGCCCAACTTCTTGCCGACAGCGGAGAAGGTCTCGAGAATGGAGTTGAGATGATGGTCCTCATGCGTGGCCATATAGCTCGTGCGCAACATCTCCAGGCCGGGAGGGACTCCGGGACGGATGAACGCGTTGACAAACACGCCGGCATCGAACAAATGCCGCCACATCACAAGCACCTTTTCCGTGTCACCGATGATGACCGGAACGACGGCGGAATCGTGCTCGTTGACGCGGTATCCCATCCCCTTCAAGCCCTGACGCATCTTGCGGGCGTTGTTCATCAGTTTCTGGACCCGTTCGGGTTCGCGTTCCAGAATATCCAACGCTGCCAGGGCCGATGCCACCGATGCTGGCGTGGGGCTGGCGCTGAAGATCAGCGCAGGGGCATGATGCTTCAGGTAATTGATGACACTCCGGTCCCCTACCACGAACCCACCCAGAGAGGCAAACGTCTTGCTAAAGGTCCCCATCGTCAGGTCGGTCTCACGCTCAAGGCCGTAGTGGCTGGCCGTCCCGCGTCCTCCCTTGCCGATGACGCCGACCGCATGCGCATCGTCTACGAGGACACGCGCATTGTGCTTCCGGGCAACAGCGATCATGTCGGGAAGATTTACGATCTCCCCGGACGTGCTGAACACGCCGTCCGTGACAATGAGCTTCGCGGCATCCTTGGGCAACTTGGAGATGACGATCTCGAGGTGCTTCATGTCATTGTGCTTGTACCGCACAACGGAATCCATGCCCTTCCCCACGTAGGACGCCATCCCCGCGGCGATGAGATTGCCGGCCACGATGCAGGCGTGGTTGTCCTTGTCGGTGACGACATACTCCCCCTGTTCGAGAAGGGTGGGAATGATCCCCTGCGCCGCCTGGAAACCGGTACTGTAGAGCAGGCAGTCCTCTTTGCCGAGGAACTTTGCCAGTCGTTCCTCCAACTGGACATGCAGGTCGAGCGTACCCGTGAGGTAGCGGGAGCCGGAGCAGCCCGTGCCGTATTTCTCCACCGCCTTGATCGCCGCCTCTTTGACCGCCGGGTGCGCCGTCAGTCCGAGGTAGTTGTTTGAACCGGCCATGATGACCTTGCGGCCACCGATGGTCACCACGGGTCCCTCGCTCTCTTCGATCGCATGAAAGTAAGGATACAAACCGGCCGCTTTTGCTTCATCGGCCCTCGTAAAGCTGACGCATTTATCGAATAGGTCCAACGGAGACTCCTTGGGATGGGCACATCATACGGGCGCGGGACGATCCACGACACGCATTGCAGAAACGCTCAATTATTAATATACTGACGCCTACTTCGAAAGTCAATCGCAACCTCAAGTGACTCAAAGACTTAGAGCGGACGGCGTCATCCTTGTGACCGGAGCTTCCGGATTCATCGGAAGCCATCTCGCTGAGTTCCTCCTCCAGCTTGGCAATCGTGTCCGGTGTGTGGTTCGACCGGGGAGGCCTCGGCTTCCTTGGATCGCGGACCTTCCAGTCGAGATCATCCCGGCGTCTCTCCATGATACGAAAGCCCTGCTCGGTGCTTGCGACGGAGTCCGCACCATCATTCATGTCGCGGGAGTGACCAAAGCCAAGCGCGCATCGGAATACCACCGCGGCAACGTCGAGACGACTGCGACCCTACTCCAAGTCGCCGAACAGTTGCCCCACGTGGATCGATTCTGTCTCGTGAGCAGCCTCACGGTTGCCGGACCCAGCCCGGATGGCACTCCTCTTTCTGAGGACCTGCCCGTCCATCCGCAGACGGCGTATGCGCGATCGAAGTGGGAAGCCGAAAAATTGTGTCGCGATGCATCGTCAACAATCCCTGTGACGATCGTACGGCCACCCACCGTGTACGGTCCCCGCGACAGGGACGTGCTCGAGATGTTCCGCTGGGTCCGCTATGGTATTCATCCGGTCATCGGATCACACGACAAGACTCTCAGCCTGGTGCATGTCCGCGATCTGGTGCGAGGAATCGCCGCAGCAGCTCTGGACCCGCGCGCCGTGGGAAAGACCTACTATGTCTCCAACCCGGAGCTCTATCGTTTTTCGAAGTTGATCGAAATGCTCGCGACAATCGTCGACCGCAGGC
>CAYIHQ010000178.1:0-5475 GCA_964362905.1 uncultured Ignavibacteriaceae bacterium | reverse complement strand
AGGCCGTCGCGGCCACGCGCGGTATGTTCTTGCTCCACGCGGGCGAAGTCTGCGCCGCGCGATTCTTCAAGGCGTGCGGCGGCATGACGGAAGACTTTCGGAACGCCTGGGAAGACAAGGAGGTGCCCTACCTGCATTCCATCTCCGATGCAACGGCTTCGCACGAGCCCGTGCATTCAGAAGAGGACGCGGAGCGGTGGATCCTCTCGCAGCCAGACGCATTCTGCCAAACGACCGACGGCGCCGTGTTGCGACAGGTCCTGCCCTCGTTCGACCAGGAGACGACCGATTTTTTCCGGTGGCGCGTCACGTACACGGCGGACCAATTACAGGAGCTTCTCCGCGTCCGTTCGGGCTACGATTTCGGCCGCGTGGTGGATCTGGTTGCGTTGCAGCGGGGGCCGTCCGGCCGAATCACCCGGCTTCGCATCGTCGGAGAGAAAAGGACGATGGTCGTCGGCAAGGAGCTGGAGATCCGCAAATGGTTGTCGAAGAGCCATCTCTACAGCTCCGCGTTCATCGTGCGCAAGGAAGGCACTGGTGTTCCCATGTCGTTCACACTCCTCGGCGCCGGTTGGGGTCACGGTGTCGGCCTCTGCCAGATCGGTGCTGCGGTCATGGCCACGAAGGGCTATTCTGCAGAGGAGATCGTGCTGCACTATTTCAGAGGCGCCTTGCTGAAGAAGCTCTACTAAGGCCGTGAGAAGTGAAAAGTGAAAGGTGAAAAGTGAAGAGTGGATCATCAAGGGTCAACGGTCGTCTGAAATGATCGCCCAGAGTCGCCACGTTGCGATCGCCAATCGCAGATCGGAAGTGCAAGTCCACCATAATTCGAAATTGACAATTCGAAATTCGCAATCCACATGAATTCTACCGGTTCTCCCCGCCCCCGCTCTCCCTGGTCCTGGATTCCGACGCTCTACTTCGCCGAGGGTCTCCCATATGTCATCGTGATGACCGTCTCCGTCATCATGTACAAGCGACTCGGGATCTCCAACGAAGATATCGCCTTTTACACCTCGTGGCTCTACCTCCCGTGGGTCATCAAGCCGCTGTGGAGCCCTATCGTTGACCTTCTGAAGACGAAAAGGCTCTGGATCATCGCCATGCAGGGCGTGGTGGGTGTGTCGCTTGCCGGTGTGGCGTTCACGCTTCCAGGTCCTGCCTTTTTTCAGACAAGCCTTGCCATCCTCTGGCTCATGGCGTTCAGCAGCGCGACGCACGACATCGCCGCCGACGGCTTCTACATGCTTGGGCTCGACGACCATCAACAGGCGTTTTTCGTCGGCATCCGTAGCACGTTTTACCGCATCGCTATGATCTCCGGCCAGGGCGTGTTGGTCATCATTGCCGGTGTGCTAGAGCACCAGGGTGTTTTCGGCTTTGGGGGCAATATCGTTGCCGCATGGTCGGTCACGTTTGGCATTATCGGTGCACTCTTTCTCGTGGTCGCGGTCTACCATGCCTTCATCCTTCCCCGGCCCGCATCGGACAGGTCCGTGGGATCGACGAGCGCCGGCGCCTTTGGTCGGGAGTCCTTAAACACGTTCGCCTCTTTTTTCCGGAGGGATGGCATCGGGCTCATTCTCGGCTTCCTCCTGCTCTATCGCCTCGGCGAGGCGCAACTCATGAAGATGGTGTCCCCATTTCTCCTCGACGGTGTGGAGAAAGGAGGCCTCGGTCTTTCGACTGAGCAGCTGGGATTCGTCTATGGCACCATGGGCATCATCGCATTGACGTTGGGTGGATTGACCGGGGGATTCGCGGTGGCGCGCCGGGGACTGCGGTACTGGCTCTGGCCCATGGTTCTGATCATCCATATTCCGGACGCGGTTTTTGTCTATCTGTCCGCCGTCCAACCGGGATCCCTATGGATCATCACCGGGGCATTGGCGGTGGAACAGTTTGGCTACGGGTTTGGCTTCACCGCGTACATGATGTACATGATCTATGTCTCGCGTGGCCAGCACTCCACAGCCCACTATGCGATCTGCACCGGGTTCATGGCCCTCGGCATGATGCTGCCCGGCATGGCCAGCGGTTGGGTACAGGTGCAGCTGGGATACGTGAACTTTTTCATCTGGGTGCTTCTCGCCACCATCCCGTCGTTCATTCTGGCGCGGATGGTCACCATCGACCCTGACTTCGGAAAAAAGAAAGCGGCCTGACCATGAGAGACTTCCTCCGCACCGGCCTCATCATCACCTTCATCTTCGTTGCCCTCGGGCTGGGTTGCGCCGGTTCGGCTGCGTCCACGGACGCATCGGCGGGCGATGGCGGTCCGGCTTGGGTCGGGCGCACTCTCGCCAACATGACCCTCGAGGAGAAGGCGGGGCAACTGATCCACGTCTGGTCGATGCTTCCATATCTCTCGGAGGACAGCGAACAGTGGCAGGAGTTGACCCGGCTGGTCCGCGACCGCCGAATCGGCGGGATCATCGCTTCCATCGGGGATGTCTATGAATACCCGATCCAGTTGAACAAACTGCAGGCCATGGCGAAGGTGCCGCTTCTTGTGGGTGCCGACTTCGAATGGGGTGCGGGAATGCGGGTGCGGCGGTCGACGACGTTTCCCCGGTCGATGGCCATCGGCGCGACCCGAGTTCCGAAGTATGCGTACGAAGTTGGCCGCATCACGGCCGTCGAAGGACGCGCACTCGGCATCCACCAGAACTATGCCCCAACGGTGGACGTCAACAATAATCCGAAGAATCCTGTCATCAACACGCGCGCGTTTGGCGACGACGTCGGTCTGGTGTCGGCCATGGGTGTCGCGTTTGCGCGTGGCACGCAGGACGGCGGCCTCATCGCCACGGCAAAGCACTTCCCCGGCCATGGCGATACGGATGTCGACACACACCTGGGCCTCTCGACTCTCAACTTCTCCCGCACGCGACTCGATACATTCGAATTGCCTCCCTATCGCGAGGTCTTCAAGGCCGGCATCAAGTCCGTGATGGTGGGGCACCTTGCCGTACCGGCGTATGACACGGCGGCGGGTGTTCCGGCGACCGTCTCGGAGGAGATCACCACCGGCTTGCTGCAACGCGACATGGGATTCGACGGGCTGATCGTCACGGATGCCATGGTCATGCAGGGAGTCGCTTCCCGCTACCATCCGGGAGATGCGGTCGTCCGGGCCGTGAAGGCGGGAATTGACCTCGTGCTCATGCCTGTCGATGCGGACGTTGCCATCGACGCCCTCGTCGCTGCCGTTCGACGCGGCGAGATCACGGAAGCACGTTTGGACCGCTCGGTCCGGAAGCTCCTGCAGGCGAAACAGTGGGCCGGCCTGGACAAAGATCGGTTTGTCGATGTGAACAGCATCGCCGGCGTGATCAATCGGCGGGAACATCAATTGATGGCCCTCGAGATCGCGCGACATGCGGTGACCGTCCTGGGCAACGGAGCTCAACTCGTCCCGCTTTCGAAGGTGGATGAACGGCGGATCGCCGACGTCGTCATCACGGACGAGGTCGACCCGGAGGATGGTGCCGCCTTCGACCGCTACCTCAAGGGGCGTTGGGCGGGTCCCGTGGATCATGTGCAGGTGGATCCGTTGTCCAACACGACCGCCGACGACTCCGTGGTTGCTCGCGCGAAGCGCGCCGACATCATCGTCGTTCAGCTCCACATGTTCGTCCGCTCCGGGGCGATGACGGGCTTCGTCGAACCGAAACAGGCGGCCCTCGTCAAGCGTCTCGCCGAACTGAAGAAGCCGATGATCGGCATCTCCTTCGGCAATCCGTACGTCGCCGTCGACCTGCCGAAGTTCGACGCGTATGTCTGCGGTTACTCGGACGCGGAAGTGATGCAGCAAGCCATGGCGGAGGTGCTGTTCGCCGAAGAACCGGCGCTGGGAAGTCTGCCGGTCACCATCCCGGGCCTGTATCCCTACGGCGCAGGGCTGCGATATTCCAAGAGCGTTCTACGGCGGGGACTTCCGGAAGAAGCCGGACTGTCGACCGAAGCTCTGAAGAAGGTGGATGAGGTGATGGCCAGAGCGGTGCGGGATTCGGCGTTTCCGGGCGGCGTGGTTCTCGTAGCACGGAACGGCCTGGTCGTCTACCATAAAGCATTTGGGGGATTGGACTACGGCACGTATCCCGCCGCCGTCCAGACGTCGACCATCTACGACCTGGCGTCGGTCACGAAGGTCATCTCCACGACGAGCGCCGTCATGCGCCTCGTGGACGAAGGGAGATTCTCACTCGACGATCCTGTCGCGAAGTACGTCCCTGCCTTCGGGCAGAACGGGAAGGACCGGATCACACTCTACAACCTGATGGTGCACAATAGCGGCCTGCCGGGTTGGAGAAGGTTTTTCGAGTTCTGCGACTCTCCGTCGTGTGTGCGAGATTCGGTTTTCGCGACCCCGCTCGTCTATCGGACCGGCGATTCCACGCTGTACAGCGATCTTGGGCTCATCACCATACAGGCGGTCATCGAAAAGGTCGCCGGCACGACGCTCGATCGCCTCGTCGACTCGGTGTTCTTCAGGTCGCTGGGAATGCGGACGACGATGTACAATCCGCCGGCGACGCTGCTCGAACGCATCGCGCCGACGGAGGTCGATTCCTACTGGAAGAAGACGGGAGAGGCCGTCCGCGGGCGCGTGCACGACGAGAACGCCGCGACATTGGGAGGCGTGTCGGGACACGCCGGACTGTTCTCCACCGCTTCCGACCTCGCCATCATGATGCAGATGCTCCTCAACGGTGGCACATACGGCGGCACGCGATACATTCAGGAAACCACGGTCCGCCGATTCACCACCCGCCAATCGGACCAGAGCAGCCGGGGCATCGGGTGGGACACAAAGAGCAGCGATCGTTCGTTCTCGGGTCGATGGACGTCGATGAAGACCTTCCTCCACACTGGGTTCACCGGCACGTCTGTGGTCGGGGACCCGGATCACGGCATCGTCGTTGTGCTTCTGACGAACCGCGTCCATCCGACGCGCGCCAACGGCAAAATTGCTCAAGTTCGGCCGAAGGTGCACGAAGCGGTGTACGAGGCGCTGCTCCACCGGGGAAATTGACGGGGGCGGGCGCTCGGGGAGAACGCCCCGCCTGGAGATGTATCGCGTCATCCCCAGCGCATAATGGCCGAAGAACCAGACAGCGGAGTTCAACTCGAGATCATTCACGCAGTGTCTGTTTCGCTCCTCTTCACCAGATTCTCCGCGGCCTTCAGGAGGCGGAGGATCGCGCTTACGAAGCCTCGACTCACTGGCCGAGGGGAATCTTCCGGATGATCAACCAGCCAAACACGCCGGAAACGAGTGAGCCGACCAGAATTCCTGCCTTGGCGTATTCCAGAAGAGGCCCGTCTCCGAACGCCAGGGCTGCAATGAACAACGACATCGTGAACCCAATGCCTCCCAAAAGGGCCGCGCCATAGATATGCCTCAGCGTAACTCCTGTTGGGTATGCTGCGAGTCGAAAGCGCACGGCAAGCCATGCAAAGAGTGTT
>CAYIHQ010000177.1:0-5475 GCA_964362905.1 uncultured Ignavibacteriaceae bacterium | reverse complement strand
TATAAAGACTCCCTCATAATTTCCTGTCAAAATTATAACACATAAGCATTCAGAAGGATTCCCGACATTCATCCTTCGTAGTACTACGGAGAACGGAAGCGGAAATGACAGGAGAATATGGCAGACATCCCGACAACAGAGCCGCTTCAAATCCGCGCCGGTGAGACATTGCAATGGCGCCGCGAAGACCTCACAGACTACCCCGCATCAGTTTGGACCTTAAAATATTATCTCAAAAACGCAGCGCAGCACATTGAAATCACTGCCTCTGCAGACGGCAATAATCATAGCGTAACCGTTTCCGCAGCATCATCAGGCGCATACGTCAAGGGCATCTACTCCTGGGTCGCTTACGCTGAGAAAGGCACGTCTCCGAATATAGAGCGCCATGAAGTGGATGCAGGCACAATGGAAATCCTTCCTTCATTCGCCAATAGCACAGCCTACGACAACCGCTCGCATGTAAAAAAAGTGCTTGACGCAATAGAAGCCGCTGTTGAAGGCCGCGCCACGAGGACAGACCTCAGCTATACAATCAACGGCAGATCCATACAGCACATGAACCCGGCAGAACTTATCAAGTGGCATTCGCACTATAAACAACTATATCAGCAAGAACTGTCCGCCGAGCGCATCGCAAACGGTCTCGCCACAGGCAGGAAAATATTAACGAGGTTTAAATGAAAGAACAAATTAAAAAAATAATTACAGCGGTATATGGCTTTGTAAAAAAGATGCTTTTAAAAATAATCTCCATTGCAGCAAAGACATTTGACCTTAGAGATGTCTTTGTTTTTAGCGGCACAGGATTAATAGCATTGGGCACATGGCAGATATATCCCCCTGCGGCAGCGATTGTCGCAGGAGTTATCTTTTTATACCTCGGTATTAGAAGGATTAAATAATGGGTATTATTTCAAAATTAGAAAACAATTCTTTAAGCCCTCGGCATGCCCGCAATTATTCAGGCGCAAAATCCTCAAACATCACTGCCGATTGGATGACAACCAACCTTGTCGCTGATGAAATCCTGCGCTGGCAGCTTCCGAAATTAAGAGAGCGCTCCCGCGATTTGCAAATGAACAATGACTACATGAAGAACTTTCTGCGTAAACTCAAAGTCAACGTCATCGGTCCGAACGGCATCCAGATGCAGTCTAAAGCCCGGCTCAGAGGCGGCGATCTTGACAAGCGCTCAAATGACCTTATAGAAAAAGCCTGGAAGAAGTGGATAAAAAAGACAAACGCCTCAGTCTGCGGGATCCTCTCGCTCAAAGACCTTGCCAATGCCGCGCTTGAATCCGTTGCGCGTGACGGCGAAGTCCTTGTCCGCAAGGTTAAGGGCTATGACAATGATTTTAAATTTACCTTGCAATTAATAGAGGCAGATCATCTTGACACACTGCACAATGAGAATCTTTCAAACGGCAGCACAATCCGCCTCGGCATTGAAAAAAATACCTGGGGCAAACCGATTGCTTATTGGCTCTGGTCCAAACATCCGGGCGAAGCCTCCACAATGATAAATCAGACACAGAAGCGCATCAGAATTCCTGCTGAAGAAATAATACACATCTACATGAAAGAGCGTCCCACGCAGTCCAGGGGCGTGCCGTGGGCGCACACAGCAATAATCAGGCTCCGGCAGCTTGGCGCTTATGAAGAGGCGGCTGTAGTCAATGCCCGCATCGGCGCAAGCAAGATGCAGACCATCATTATGGGCGAGGGGCTGGAATATACAGGTGATACAACAGACCCTTACGGCAACAAAATTGATGAAGTAGAGCCGGGCATGAGAGAGATAATGCCTGCGGGCACAACTCTGCACGACTTCCAGCCCGCATATCCTTCCGGCGAATACGGCACGTTCAACAAGGCAATGCTCAGAGGCATTTCCTCGGGCATCGGCTGCTCATATAACAGCATTGCGAATGACCTTGAAGGCGTGAACTTCTCCTCATTGAGAAGCGGCCTGCTTGAAGAGCGCGACAGTTGGAAAGTGATCCAGACATGGTTTATGGAATCATTCCTTGAAGAAATTATACCCGGTTGGATGGACATGGCTATTCTTTCAGGGCAACTGCCCCTTGCGTATTCGGACCTTGACAGATTTGTGAATGAAGACACTCCGAAATGGCAGGGCAGAAGGTGGGAATGGGTTGACCCTGAAAAAGATATTAACGCACGCATAACAGAACTCAAAGCCGGGCTCACAACCCGCAATAGAATCTGCGCTGAAAAGGGAGATGATTTTGAAGAAATACTTGAGGAGCTTGCCGAAGAACAAAAGATGATAGATGCTTCAGGGCTTGTATTTAATCTTGACAGCAAGGCGCCTGCACCGGCTCCTGCTGCGGATAACACTATAGACGATGACAATATGCAGCCAGCAAATAAAGGAGGAAATGGAAATGGCGGAAATAAGAAAACTTAAAATCGGAAAACAGATAAGGGGCTTTGCAATCACGCGGGCTGATGTGAATGAGGAGAAGCGGACAATCGGTCTGTCTTTTTCTTCCGAGTCGCCCGTTGAGCGCTGGTTCGGGATAGAAATCCTTGATCACAGTTCTGAAAAATCAGTGGATTTAAAGCGTCTCAAGCGCGGAGGCGCTTTGCTCATAGACCATGACACGCGGAATCAAGTTGGAGTCATTGAGGACGTATTGATCGATACGGCAGACCGAAAAGGGCGGGCAGAAGTCCGCTTTGGACGGAGCGCCAAAGCCGAAGAGATATTCCAGGATGTGCTTGACGGGATTCGCAGCAATGTATCTGTGGGCTATATGATTGACGACCTTATCCTTGAGAAAGAGGAAAAAGGACAGCCGCCAATCTATCGCGCAACGAAGTGGACTCCTTATGAAATTTCGCTTGTAGCAGTGCCCGCTGATATAAATTGCGGCGTGGGACGCGGAGCGGATGACGAAGGAGCAAAGGAATTTGAATTTGAAGTCAAAGAAGCAAAAATAACCATTAAACAGGAGGTAGTAAAAATGAAATGCAGACATTGTGGAAAAGACCTTGTTGAAGGCGTATGCCTCGACAAGTGTGAAGAGAGAAAGTTAAACGTAGCAGTTCAGGATGTAAGAAAGGCAGAGCAGACAAGAGTTGCAGACATACTCGCAATCGGCAAGAAACACAACTGCGCAGAACTGGCAGAAACAAGCATCACGGAAGGCAGGTCAGTTGATGAATTCAAATCAGCAGTCCTTGCCAAGATGGCCGAAAAGCCTCCGATTGACACAAACCTTGACATGTCCCAAAAAGAGGCAAATAAGTACAGCTACGCCAGAGCAATGGCGGCAGCGATTGGATTGGCAGAGGGCAAAAGGGAAAGCTCTTTTGAAGTGGAGGTCTCAGACACACTCAGGAAGCAGATGCCCATCAATGCAAAAGACCGCGGCGGTATAATCATCCCTCTGGCGACAAGGGCAGGGCTTGACAGCAAAACGGCAACCGCAGGCACAGAGCTGGTATATACCGAGTTCGGCGGAGAGCTGATAGAGTTGCTCAGGACTCAAGCAGTGCTTGCGCGCTTGGGCGCACGGATACGGACAGGACTATCCAGCCCGATTTCCTTCCCGCGCAAAACAGCAGAAGGCGCAGCAGTATGGGTTGCCGAAAACCCCGGCAGCGATGCATCTGACACAGACGACACAACTGAGACAGTAACGTTGACGCCGAAGCCCCTCACCCGCTCAACCTCAATCTCACGGCAGTTGATTGTGCAGAGCATTGTTGATGCAGAGGCAGACATCAGAAGCAGCATTTCAAGCTCTATCGCTCTGGCAATCGATCAGGCAGGCATTCACGGCATCGGCTCAAACAACCAGCCAAAGGGCATCTACTATGCCTCCAATGTCAACGCAAAGGCAATGGGCGGGGTTCCGACCTTCGGAAAGCTGATTGACATGATAACTGAGGTCGCTAAAGACAACGCAGCGCTCGGGACTCTCGGCTTTGTCACAACCCCGGGCATGGCAGGCAAGCTTTTGCAGACCCTTGTTGCATCATCCGCAGGCTCCGCAATGATATGGTCCGGCAGAATTGATGAAGGCTTAATGTGCGGCTACAACGCGCTGGCAACCAATCAGGTCAAGTCCACACTCGGCGCAGGCGCAGAACACGGGCTGGTGTTTGGCAACTGGCTGGATATTATTATCGGGATGTTCGGCGGAATAGAGATAACCGTTGACCCTTACAGACTGAAGAAACAGGCGATGATTGAGTACACAATCTTCGCAATGGCGGATGTCCTTCTCAGGCATCCTGAATCCTTCTGCAAGGCAACAGGCGCAACAATAATATAAGAATAACCACCCCTTTAATTCCCCTCCTAAATTAGGAGGGGAGCAAGGGGAGGTCAAAGG
The DNA here is from genome assembly GCA_964362905.1 of uncultured Ignavibacteriaceae bacterium. Taxonomy (GTDB): domain Bacteria; phylum Bacteroidota; class Ignavibacteria; order UBA10030; family UBA10030; genus 2-02-FULL-55-14. The sequence goes on along the minus strand of CAYIHQ010000177.1, from coordinate 1,105 downwards.
AGGATTCTATGAAAGTAAAAGTATTAAGGAGCTTCTGTATAGAAAACGGAGGTGACAGCAAAATCGGCGAAATCCTCGAGATGTCTGAACGCGAGGCAAAGATAAAAATCAGTCAGGGCAAAGTCGCAGAAGTCAGGGAGCACAACAAGCAGCTTCTCTATCCCGACAAAGAAGCCCTGCAGCTCATCGAGGCAGCCGAAACAATCGCTGAGGTTGATGACGTCATCACCGGCGACACCCGGAAGAAAATCCTTGCAGCCGCAGAAGCAAGGAAAAAAGAACTTGCAAATGAACCCGAAAAAGAAGCTAAAGGAGGTATTTGAAAATGCCTAAAGATGATTATTTTGCAAAAAGCTCAACAGAGCAGATCATAAAAACCCCTGCTGCCGTAACTACAGACGGCAATACCGCAGGGATTGATATAACACAGTTCAGGGGGCAGGTCATGGCGCTTGCCAGCATCCTCAACACCGCAGGCACGGCCCCGACAATGGACATCAAATTACAGTCAACGCCGGATGCAGATGTGGTTAACACAGTTGGCTATACAGGCACCGGCAACGGAACGCTCACAGATGTTGAGGGCGGCCCTGATGCAGTTGCAGAAAACATCACAATCACATTTTCAAACGCCACCACAGCGGCAGTAGTCGGCAGCGTAAGCGGAGCCCTCGGCTCGGCAACAGTCGGCACAAAGTTCACATCCGCAAAAATAAGCTTCCTGCTCACAGCAGGGGAAATTGCATTTGTGAATCTTGACGCCTTTACAGTCGGCGTACTGGCAAGGACCTATACCGATGTTGTTGCATTCACACAGGTAACCGGCTCGCCGGCAGGAAGCATCCAGAGAAAGACCTTCAACATAGACGAGATTGGAAGATATATCAGAGCTAACCTTGACATCGGCGGCACGGTCGGCCCGTCCTTTGATGTCGGCATTGCGATTTACGGGATGCAGAACTGATGTTCTATGATGCAGATATAGACATCTTCTTCACTGATTTTGCAGCGGACGCCATATACACGCCTTCAGGCGGGGTGGCAAAGACTATCAAGATTGTGTTTGACAGCGAATATCTCTCTGTGCAGGTTGTGGGGGATGTAG
>CAYIHQ010000176.1:0-5488 GCA_964362905.1 uncultured Ignavibacteriaceae bacterium | reverse complement strand
GTTGCCGAGCGGAACGTACTTCTATCGACTGACGGCTGCGGGGAGGGTGGAGACAAAGAGGATGCAGCTGGTGAGATGAGGAGATGTAGATCGCGGAATGCGGATTGGGGATTGCGGATTATCCCAATTAAGACAGAAGCCCGGACGAGTGCCGGGCTTTTGCTTTGTGTGGCACAACAACAGGAACCGAGATCTTTCTCTTGGAAGTTTGGCTCACCAGGTGATCTTGCTCCGCCGGCGCACTTCTCCTTCCCCCTCATTCCATTGCGCCGTGGTGTGTTTCTCGCACAACCCGATGGGATACTTCGCATTGAACACTTCGGTCGCCTTCTCGGGGCAGAACTCGCGCGCCTTCTTCTTCGTTTCGACGCAGATCGTATCTTCGATGACGCCGTCCGGCTTGTCGAAATTTTCCAGCGGCAGGCCAATCGTCGGGTCGTCGTACGTGTACTGCATGAACCGTCCCCACATCGGAGCTGCGGCCCGGCCGCCCTGGCCCTCGCCGCTCTTGAACTTAATGCGGTTGTCGTCAAATCCCACCCAGGCGCCCGCCACGAGGCGCGGCGTGAATCCCACAAACCACGCATCCCCGTAGTCGTTCGTCGTTCCCGTCTTACCGGCTGCCGGGCCGTCGTAGAATGTACGAATGGCCCTGGTTGCTGTCCCACCGTTCACCACGCCCCGTAAGAGGTCGGTCATCAGGTAGGCGGTCTCCTTGCTGAGCACTTCGCGCTTCTCCGGCCCGGTCCGCTCGATGACATTCCCGTCCTTGTCTTCGATACGGATAATGGAGATGGGGGAGACGAGGACGCCCTCGTTCGCGAACACGCCGTACGAGGAGACCAGGTCGAGGGGCACCACTTCCACAGATCCGAGCGCGATGGACTCATACGGCGGGATCTGGGTGCGGATGCCCATCCGGACGGCATAGTCCGCCACCTGTTTGGCGGGGGCGATCTCGAGGATGGCCCGGACGGTCACGAGGTTGATGGACAGCTTGACGGCATCGCGCAGGGTGTACTTTCCGCCGACGCTCTTGTCGTAGTTGCTGGGGGTCCATCGGGTGCCGTCGGGCATCGGTATGGTGACTGGCTGGTTCAGCAGCTCGTAGCATGCCGGGTAACCGTTGTCGAGGGCGACGGTGTAGACGAACGGCTTGAAGGCCGAACCCGGCTGGCGCCGGATCTGCGTGATGTGGTTGAGGCCGTACTTGAAGCTCCGGAAGTTCCGTCCCCCCACCATGGCCATGATGTAACCCGTGTGTGGGTCGATGGCCACGAACCCCACCTCAATCCGTTGCGTCATCGCCATGACGGAATCGATGAACAAGGGATTCTCCCGGAACGATTGGATGACGCTGTCACGCTGGTCGGTGTTCCGCGACCGTCGGTAGGCCTCGGTCTCGCGGATCGTCTTGACGATGTTGTCTTCGAGGATGTCGGGGTGCTCGACCCAATTCCAGGTGGAATCAAAGATGGTCTGGAATGCCGGGAGATGCTCCTCGACGGCGCGGTTGGCGTGCCGCTGCATGCGGCTGTCGACCGTGGTGTAGACGCGCAAGCCGTCACGATAGATATCGAACCCGTACTGTTCGGCCTTGCGCTGCAATTGCCGGCGCACGAGTTCGACGAAATGCGGCGCAATGCCCGCCCGGAAGTCGGAATCCATCGCTTCGATCTGCAGGGAATCGGCGCGAATGACACTCACAGAATCGTGGGACAGCATCCCTTCGCGGACCATCTGGCCCAGGACAACGTTGCGGCGCTCGAGCGCCCGTTCCGAGTGGGTGATCGGGTCGTAATAGCCAGGTCCCCGCAGCATGCCGATGAGGAGCGTGTACTCACCGACCTCCAATTCGGAGGCGGGCTTGCCGAAGTAGGTCCGCGAGGCCGATTCGATGCCATACGAGCCGCGGCCGTACCAGACGACGTTCAGATAGAGCTCGATGATCTCTTCTTTGGTGAAGTTCCGTTCGATCTGCACGGACGTGAACGCTTCCCGGATCTTGCGGGTGAACTTGTCGAAGATGTTCCGGTCGCGCCACTTCAGATAGAGATTCCGGGCGAGCTGCTGCGTGATGGTGCTGGCCCCTTCACGGTCCAAGTCGAACGCCATGATGTTCTTGACGAATGCCTTGGCGATCCGGGTGACGTGGAGACCCCAGTGGTTGTAGAACTGCTTGTCCTCGGTGGCCACGAGGGCGCCGACGAGGCCGGGGGGGAGGTCCGCCAGGGAAATGCGGGAGCGGTTCTTGTAGAAGATCTCGTCTAGGAGTTCGCCGTCGCTGCCGTAAACCTTGGTAGAGAGCTCCGGGCGCGGGTTCTCGAGCTCCACGAGGGACGGAAGGCCGTCGATCACATAGACCGTGTACCACGTGCCGAGGACCGTTACGGCGGCAAGGATGGAGATGAGAAGGGCTGATCGGCGGAGCGACCAACGACCCGATTTCCGGGCGCGTTTGCGCCGGTACTCCGGGTCGTTGAAGTACCGCTGCATCTCTTCAGAACTATAGTGCGAGGAGGCCATTGGGTCGGATCAGCCGCGGAAACGGCGCAGCGAGATGCGTTTTCCATCGAATACGGCATACGTGTTCTCGTCCATCCAGTCGCCGAGGTTCACGTAGGTGCCACGTTGGTATCGTTCAAAGTGGGACTGGTGGTTGTGACCCATGACGACCACATCGGCGCCATCACGGATCTTTTGACGTGCAAACTCCACCATATCGTTCCCTTCGTACACCTTCTTGCCCGTGTGCTGCCGGCTTGTCCGCGATGACCAACGCGCGATCCAGCCAGTCAGGTCGGGGTGCACCAGCGAAAACAGGAAGATATTGACCCTGTTTCGGAGAACGGCTTTCAGGATGCGATAGCCGGTATCGTTCCGCAGCAATCCGTCGCCATGATGGATCAGAAAACGCTTTCCGTAGAGGACCCGCTCGATCGGGTCGGGACAGACCTCGATCCCCAGCTCCTCCGGAAAGTAATCCCGCATCCAGAAGTCGTGGTTGCCCACAACGTAGGTGATCCCGACGCCGCGGTCCCGGACCTCCGCAAGCGCCCCCAAGATCCGGACATGGCCCTTCGGAACGACGGTTCGATACTCGAACCAGTAGTCGAACAGGTCGCCGACGATGAAAATGTGCTCTGCGGTGTGGGCAACGGACCGGAGGAATGCGACGAGACGCTCTTCCTTGCGCCGGTCCTCCTCGCGGGAGCCCAGGCCCAGGTGAGCGTCAGAGAAGAAGATGATGGGGCGGCGGGTGTGCCGTGATTGTCGCGTCGTGCGGGCCAAAGCGAAGACAAGGTCGCAATAATTGCCCCAAAATCAAAAGAAGGGCGGGATCACTTCTCGTAGACCATCTTCCTGGCAAGGACGATGGCCGGCGCTCGTGCCGGTGTGATCGTGATCTGGCAGAGATACACACCGCTGGCGCAATTGTGCGGTGTCCAATCGATCGCATGCCCCCCGGGGGCGAAGGACCTGTCCGCCAGACGATCGACGAGGCGGCCGCGAAGATCGAAGATCTCGAGCCGGACGCGGGCTTGTTCCTTCAGATCGAAGGGAATGTGCGTGCGATCATTGAAGGGGTTCGGATAATTGGGACGGAGTGCGTGGACGACGGGGATGGTCGGGACTCGGATGCGCGGAGCCACGAAGGTCTCATCATCGATGGTGACACGCACACCTACAACGTATGTTTGATGTGCACACTCGGCGCAGCATCCGGGGTCGTTCTTGACGAGATTTCCATCGACGGCGATGTGATGCAGTCCGACGCCGGTAGCAAAGCCGTATTGAAAGGGGATGCCGTTGCAGTATTCCGCGCCCCAATCGTACAGCATTCCTGCGGATGGCGGAACCAGCATGCCGGAGGAATCGCGCACCTCGGTGTACAACTGCTGGAGCCATTCCGTGGCGTGACTACACGAGGGATAACAGTCGGTGTTCAGTTCTCCGAGCCGGATCGATACGGTGTATGCCGGTGACTGGGCGGACACCGGACAGGCGAAACCTGTGAGGAGCGCGAGGACGATGTGCAAGATGTTGGAGGGGCGGTTGTTCGGCACTATGGGGCCTGGATCCTGACACGTGAACCCTCCGTGCATCGTTCGGCGGCGGCGTCACCGCACGGCGGCGGCGAGGGGCAGGACGATGCGGAAGGTGCTGCCGGCGCCGATGGTACTCTCGACCTCAATGGACCCGTTGTGCGCCTCGGCGATCCATTTGGCGATAGAGAGCCCGAGTCCGCTGCCCGGAGGAGATTCGCGATCTTCGCGATGCACGCGATGAAACCGTCCGAAGATCCGGGGCAGTTCTTCTGCCGGAATGCCGACACCGGTATCGGCCACGGTGATCACGGCGTGGTCGGCGCGACGGGTGAGCGCCAGGTGGACCGATCCGCCGGCAGGTGTGTACTTCACAGCGTTGTCGACAAGATTGAGGAGCAATTGTCGCAGGCGTTGCGGGTCGCCCACGACGGTGATGGGTTCGACCCGGTCCAAGGCGACGGAGATCTGTTGTGGCGCCGCGAGCGTGCGCGCGTCCTCGACCATCTGCTCCACCAACTCATGGAGCCGCACCTCGGCCATGTCGAGGGCGTGTCGGCCTACGTCGGAACGAACGAGGGACATGAGGCCGTCGACGATCGAAGAGAGACGCACCAATTCATCATGAATGCTGGCGAGCAACTCACGGGTCTCGGCGTTCAGGCGTTTGCCCCGGAGCGCGACCTCCACTTCGCCCCGCATAATGGTGAGCGGCGTACGGAGTTCATGGGAGGCGTCGGCAGAGAATTGCTGGACCTGAGAAAAGGACGATTGGAGGCGTCCGATCATGTCGTTGAACTGGTCGCTGAGGCGTCCCAGTTCGTCGTCGACGCGGGCGGGAGGGAGGCGCCGGTTCAGGTTCTGGGCCGTGATCTCGCGGACCGCGCGGGTCATCTCGTCCACGGGCTTCAGCGATTTATGGGCGAGAAACCAGCCGCCGATGACGGACACAAGGAAGGCGAGCGGCGCAAAGAACCGGAAGGCCACGAACAGGCTGTCGAGCACTTCGTTGACCGACTGCAGGGGGTACCCGACGTAGATCTTCACATAGTCGTTCTGGGTGACAGCCATACGCACCTCGCTGCCCGCCAGCGAGGTGGTGATCACCTGTATCCACTTATACGGCATGGTGGCGTGATCCAGGCGGTTCGCCCCGAGGCTCTGTGAAGCGTACAGGAGGTCGCCGTTTCGGTCGAGGATCTGAATATAGTGGCTGCGCGGCGTGAGGAGCGTGTGGCGGTAGATCTCGCGCCACATGGAGTCGGTCTCGTCGTCGGCGGCCGTGAGGGAATCCTCCCGCGGGGCCGGTTGCTGTGCCGCGGTGCGGCGGAGTTCCCGCAATTCGAGGATCGCTGCGCGCTTCAATCGGACGCGCTTCGCCTTCGGTTCGATGAAGTCATTGACCCACCGAACCTCGTTCTGGAGGGACTGGTCGAGGTTCT
>CAYIHQ010000175.1:0-5490 GCA_964362905.1 uncultured Ignavibacteriaceae bacterium | reverse complement strand
GACAAGGTCCTTTCGGTCCGCCGGCTCCAGATAGCAGTCCGCCGGCCCCCCCACTTTCATCCAGGTATAGGGCGCGAGCGCTTCGTTCAACGCGATGCGGCCTCGAAAGACCTTTTGGATCTCATCCAGTGCGATCATCTCAGGCCGACCTGTGCTCCTTCAGGAACTGCTCTCCGAACTTCCAGATGTCTCCCGCACCCATGGTGATGACGATGTCGCCGTCCTTCACCACGGTGCGCAGGTACGAAGACACCTTTGTCTTGTCCGGGACATAGTGCACATCTTTGTGTCCGAACTGCTTTGCCGCGTTGGCGATGAGCAATCCGGTAACGCCCTGAATCGGCTCTTCCCGGGCGGGATAGATGTCCGTGACGATCAGGACGTCCGACAACAAGAACCCTTTTCCAAATTCTTCATAGAAGTCGCGTGTGCGTGTGTACAAGTGCGGCTGGAATACGCACACCACACGTCGGCGCCAACCGGCCTTCACCCCGGATAGTGTCGCCTTGCATTCGGTCGGATGATGGGCGTAATCGTCGTACACGGTGACGCCCTTCGCTTCGCCCTTCTTCTCCCATCGTCGATACACGCCGGAGAAGCGCTCAATGCCTGACTTGATGCGGCCAAATGGGACATTGAGCTCCAGCCCCACCGTGATCGCGGCCAGCGCGTTTTGCACGTTGTGCTTGCCGGGCACCTGGATCGTCACTTCGCCCAGCTCCTGCGACCCGCGGAGAACCGTGAACGTTGTGTGGTTCTCCCGATGGCGCAGTTCGATGGCCTGCACATCCGCCTGCGGATTGAGTCCGTAGGTGATGATCTTCTTCTTGTTCAGCGTCGGCATAATGTCGAGCAATGCCGGCTCGTCGAGGCACAGGACGATGAATCCGTAAAACGGTACCCGCGACGCAAACTGGATGAACGCGCCTTTGATGTCCTCGAGGTCGCGGTAGCAGTCAAGATGGTCCGTCTCCAGGGTTGTGAGCACGGCGATGGTCGGCGTGAGCGACAGGAAAGAGCGGTCGAATTCGTCCGCTTCGACGACAATGAATTCGCCCTTCCCGAGCCGGGCGTTCGTGCCGCCGAGCCCACTCAGTTTTCCACCGACAATGACCGTCGGGTCCAGACCCCCTTCCATCAGCACCAGACTGATCATCGACGTCGTCGTCGTCTTGCCGTGCGTGCCGGCGATGCCGATGCCGTACTTCAGGCGCATGACCTCCGCCAGCATTTCTGCTCGGCGGACCACGGGGATCTTCCGGAGGTAGGCTTCCTGGACCTCCGGATTGTCCGGGGCCACCGCGGACTAATAGACGACCGTATCGACATCCGCCGCGATGTTGCCGGTCTTGTGACCTTCGAGCACGACAGCACCCAGCTGCTGCAACCGTTCAGTCACCTCGGAGAGTGCACGGTCCGACCCTGACACGGCAAATCCCTGGTCCAACAAGATCTCCGCAATGCCGCTCATGCCGATGCCGCCGATACCGATGAAGTGGATCTTTTTAATCGAAGAGAACATCTGTCTTCACACCGATAATTCGCCGCGAAGCGGCCCCTTCGGGGCAATTGACAATTCCTGCCTGCCAGCCGGAGGCCCATTACTCTTATCGCCACAAGGCGGCCACGTTGTGGCGAAGCGATAATCCATTGTCACGATGCACGGCACGCAGGCAGACGCATTTCAAAATGTTACATCCTTGCTCTTCGCTGGGGTCTCGATGGGACTCGCTCTGCCATCCGCTCCATCTCCGCCACCAGCTCCCGCTGCCGCTCATACCGCCCGACACGAATGCGGTACGCCCACCGCCGGCCTTTTGTCTTGATCAAGATCTGCTGAAAGCGTCCGGCGGTTTGCACCGTGAGCTCTCGGCCGATGTGGATCCATTCGATATCGTCGAGCGTGACGACGCGTTCCCGGTGGCGCGCATGGAACACAAGGCGATCGTGTCCCACCGTCAACGTGCGTCCGCGCCAGAGGTTGAGGAGGAGCGTTCCCAACGCCATCAAAAAAAAGAAGAAGATGATGGCAACGATCGGGTCGCGAAGGACGAACGTGAACGTGTCCTCCACAAAGCTCCCGCGAATACCCGCATACAGCACGAGCGTCATGAGATACAGCAGCGTCTGCTGATACACAAAGTCCAGTTTGTATTTGAAGACCATTCCCTGCGTGCTCATGGCTGCACCATGGTCCGGATGATGTGCGCGATCTCCCCGGCCGCATCCGGCCGGCCCAGCGTGCGAGCTGCCGCCGCCATCCGACGACATGCCTCAGGGTCCTGCGCGATCCGCAGGACGTTTGCTGCCAAGTGATCCATTACGTCCTTATCGGCCACCATCTCTGCCGCTCCGGCTGATTCCAGCGTGCGGGCGTTCTTTGTCTGGTGGTCCGCGGCCGCGTGCGGATATGGCACGAGCACCGATGCCTTGCCGATGGCCGTCAATTCCGCCAGCGTCGACGCTCCCGCCCGGCAGACGACCAGATCCGACGCGGCATACGCGGCATCCATATCATCGATGAACCCAGTCACGTGTCCGACGCCGGCATTGCCGAATTCCTTCACGTACGCCGCTTCTTCCGTTCGGCCGATCTGCCAGAGCAACTGGAGTTCCGCACCGCGAAACGCCGCAGCATGATGTGCCACCGCGCGATTGATCGACGCAGCGCCGAGACTCCCGCCCAGGATCATCACCACCCGCCGCAGTGGGTCAAGCCCAAATTTCTTGCACGAAGCATCCCGTTGCGCTGTTCCAAGGCCCCTTCGGACCGGCGTACCGACCAGCGTCACATGGTCTGTGCGTCGCAACCACCGCTTGGAGTCGTCGAACGCGATCAGCACGCGGTCGACGCGTGATGCGAGCATCCGCGTCGTGACACCGGGATAACTGTTCGACTCATGAATCACCGTCGGTATGCCCATTGCCGACGCGGCGAACAGTACCGGGCCGCAGACATACCCGCCGGTTCCGACGACCACGTGCGGTCGAAACCGCCGCAAGACCGTCCACGATTGCCAGAGAGACACGATCACCTTGACCGGGAACAGGAGATTCTCGGGCCGGAAGCTCCGGTGGAATCCGCTGATCCAGATCGACGCGAACGGATAGCCGCGCTGCGGCACCACGCGCGCTTCGATCTTTCCCGATGTGCCAAAGAACAAGAACTCGACGGCCGGGAGCTGCTCGGCCAGTTGTTCCGCAATCGCCAGCGCGGGATACAAGTGTCCGCCGGTTCCGCCTCCTGCCAGCGCCACGCGCAGGGTGTTCGCCATGGCGCTCAGGCCACGGCGCCCGCCACCGTGTCTGCGGGCGTCGTCGCAGTATTCACGGTGCTCATGCGCGGGTGCAGATCGGTGTGGGCCGAAATGTTCAGCAACACACCCACAGCAAACGATGAGAAAAGAAGCGCCGATCCGCCGTACGATACGAACGGCATCGGTTGTCCGGTCGTGGGAAGGACGCCGATGGTCACGCCCGCATTCACGAGCGCGTACAGCGTCACGGTGCTGGTGATGGCGATGGCCAGCAACTGCCCGAACTCATCCCGCGCGACCCGGGCGATCTTGAATCCCCGCAGCATGATGACCAGGAACAAGAACAGGAAGAAGAGCGTCCCAACGAGGCCGTATTCTTCTCCCACGATCGAGAACACAAAGTCGCCGTACGATTCGGGCAGGAACAGGTCCCGTTGGCGGCTTTCGCCCGGTCCGACGCCGAACACGCCGCCGTTCGCGAACCCGATGATGCCCTGGAGCAATTGATAATTGTGCCGGCCTCCGGAGGAACCGGTGATGAACGATTGAATGCGCTCCATGCGGTACGGAGCGCTCACGGCATACACGGCGATCGCCGGAAGCCCCATCGCGATCGTCCCCAGAATGTGCGTGATCCGGGCGCGGCTGACGAAGAGCATCACGAGGCTCAGGCCCGCGATCATGGCGCCGGCGCTGAAGTTCGGCTGGAGCATCACCAGGCCGACCACGGCACCAACCCAGATCATCATCGGCACGTAGCCACGTTTGAAATCACGGATAAGTTCGCCTTTCGCTGCGATGAGCGCACAGAGGTGGAACAGGAGCGCGAACTTGGCGAACTCCGACGGTTGGAAGCTGAATCCTCCCAGATGCAGCCAGCGCGTGGCGCCTTTCGTCTCCCCGCCCAGAACAAGGGTGACGACAAGAAGGCCCACAGCCGCGAGCAGCGCCGGCTTCGTGAGTTTCCGATACTTCGTGTAGGGAATGAACATCCCGACGAAGATGGCCCCGATGCCGAGCAAGACCTTCAGGAGGTGCGAATTCAACAACCGGTCGGACTCGCCGAATTTCTCATACGCCCACGTGGCGGAGGCGCTGTACACGACTCCGAGGCTGAGCACCATCAGCAGCAGCACCGCCGTCAGCAGCGAAAGGTCGATATGGTTGCGTTGCCGTTCGTTCACAGCGCGCTCACCAGCTCTTTGAAGACGCGACCCCGGTGCTCATAGCTTTGGAACCAATCGAACGACGCGCACGCCGGCGAGAGGAGCACCACGTCGCCGGGATCCGCGAGAAACCGCGCCGTCGCCACGGCTTCATCCATCGAAGACGATCTTTTGATCACAGCCATTCCATTGAATGCGGCCGCTACCGTGTCCGCCGACTCGCCGATAGCCACGACAGCCTTCACGCGCTTCCGGACGAGCTCATGCAACCGGCGGTAGTCATTCCCCTTGTCGCGCCCCCCCAGCAGCAGGACGATCGGGGCCGTGAAGGCCTGGAGCGCATACCACACGGAATCGACGTTCGTCGCCTTGGAATCATTGTAGTACCGCACACCCTGATGCTCGCGCACGAATTCCAGCCGATGCTCGACGCCCTTGAAGTTGCGAAGCGTCGCCCGCAATGAGGCTGGTCCCACACCGCACATCCGGCCGACGAGCGACGCCGCCATCGCGTTCAAGACGTTGTGACTTCCCTTGATGGTGATCTCGCCCGACGGAATGATCTCGTGGCGCTCGCCGTCCACCGACGTGACCAGCATGCCGTTCTCCAGCCACGCGCCGTCGCCGGCGTGCGGCGTTGCGCCATATGCGAGCGTGCGGCAACGTGCCTGGCTGGCGACTCGAGAGGTCCACGGGTCGTCCGCGCAATAGATGAGGACGTCTCCCTCCGTCTGCTGGCGGAAGATTCGGGCTTTCGAGGCCGCATACGCTTCCATCGAATGCCCGTAACGGTCCATATGGTCTTGCGTGATGTTCAAGATGACAGACACCCGCGGCCGAAACGATTCACAATGGTCCAACTGAAACGAACTCACCTCGAGAACGGCGGTCTGGTCGGGACGCATCTCCCGCACGACGCCCGAAAATGCTGTGCCGATGTTGCCCGCCACCACGTGCGGCACGCGAGCGTCCCCGAGGATCCGTCCGGCGAGTGTCGTGGTCGTCGTCTTGCCGTTGCTGCCCGTAATGGCCACCACGGGGCCCGTGCAGAACCAGCTCGCCAGCTA
>CAYIHQ010000174.1:0-5499 GCA_964362905.1 uncultured Ignavibacteriaceae bacterium | reverse complement strand
CAAATTAAAACCACCTTTAAGCTGATGATTATGTGGACTGTCCTTACCTGGCTTTTTGTGCCGATTTTGGCCATTAAAATGGGGGTTGTTGGTGCTGCGGCCGGTTATGCGTTGGTTGGAGCCAGCTCGCTTATTGCGATATACATCGTTAGAAGAAAAATTAAGTTTTCCCTTAAGGAGAGCACCTTTAAACCGCTTCTTGCCAGTATTGTTATGGGCATAGTGCTTCTGATTGCCCGAAACTTCCTGCCGGTAAGGCTTCTTTCGGTCGGAATTCTTATCTTTTTGGGGCTTATCACATATTTTATTTTTATTTACCTCTTGGTTGGGCAATCGCTTACCCACGACGTAAAAAGAAGCTTAAAGACGCTTTTTAGCCGTGAATGATGCTACAATAAGCTAGTGGGAAAAATATCGGTTGTTATTAATACCCTTAATGAGGAGGCCAATCTTCCCCGGGCTCTTGCTTCAATAACCAGTCTGGCCGACGAAATCGTGGTTGTGGATATGCAGTCGGAGGATCAAACGGTAGAGCTTGCCAAAAAAGCGGGGGCGAAAGTCTTTAGCCATAAACGGGTGGGTTATGTTGAACCGGCCAGAAATTTTGCCATCGGAAAGGCTACGGGGGATTTCATTTTAGTATTGGATGCCGATGAGGAGATCGGTAGTGAGCTATCAAAGAAGTTAAAAGAGCTGTCCTTAAAACCCAAAGCAGACTACTACCGCGTTCCCAGGAAAAATATTAATTTCGGGCGTTGGATTAAAAATTCGCGTTGGTGGCCGGACTATAATATCCGTTTCTTTAAAAAAGGGGCTGTGTCCTGGAATGAACTCATTCATTCGGTTCCGATGACGGTCGGTAAAGGGCTGGACCTGCCCGCCGAAGAGCGCTTTGCCATAGTTCATAACAATTATCCGACCGTGTCTAAATACATCGAAAGAATGAACCGCTATTCGGATATCCAAGCGGGGGTTTTAAAAGAGACGGGCTATAAATTTATTTGGAGCGACTTAATATCAAAACCGTTGGCGGAATTTTTAAGCCGTTTCTTTTCCGGAGAAGGTTATAAAGACGGTGTCCATGGTTTGGCGCTCTCCCTTTTGCAAGCCTTTTCCGAAGCGGCCGTCTATTTAAAACTATGGCAGCTGAAAGATTTTCCGGAAAGCACTATCGGAATTAAAGAATTCTCGGAAGAGGTTAAAAAATCGGAAAAAGAAATTAAATGGTGGGTACTTGATGCAAAAATAAAACAAAAAGGTAGTAATTACTATTCAAGAGGTTTTTGGAAAAAATTGGTTTGGATTAAGTGAAAAAAATATATTATATTCAGCTTTATTTTATATTTATGAGCAGATAATTTTAAGGTTAAATTTTGATTTATTTATTACAATTTCTAACTCGACAAAACAAAACTTACTTAAAAATTTTGAAATTCCAAGAAAGAAAGTGTGCGTAATTTATTGCATGATGGATTTAGATTTTTGGAATCCAAGGAAGTATAACGGGGATAAAGTGAAAAAAGCTCTAGGTCTTAATAATATTTTTTCATATTTATTTTACGGCCGGCCGGGTATTACAAAAGGAGTTGAATACCTTGTTGAGGCGGTACCAATTATTAAAAAACTTATTCCGGACAGCAAATTGATTTTGATTCTTTCTGAAGATCCCCGAAACAGGTTTAATGTGATAAAAAAAATGATTAAAAAATTAAAAATAGAAAAGAACATTGTTTTTTTAGGATCAAAGAAAAGAGTGGAACTTCCAAACTATATTCTTGCAGCGAATTGTGTCGTGGTGCCTTCACTTACCGAGGGTTTTGGGTATTGTGCAATTGAGGCGAGCATGTTGAATAAAACTGTAATTTCAACTAGGGTTGGTGCTATCCCTGAAATAAATCCAGACTGTATTTTCATCGAACCAAAATCAGAGTTAGCAATAGCACAATCTGTATATGAAGTATTCAAAACGAAAAAAACTAGTAAAAAAGTCAGTGATAACCTAAGAAAAAAATTAGATAAAAAAGAGATACTTCAATCATATTTAAAAGCTATTGATGGTGTGTTAAATTAAATCCATTCGCCATTTTAGATTTTTTAGTTTAAAAATATTCTCAACTTGAGAATGGGGTATTTTTATAGAGATGTATGGTGGCTTAAAAAATACTGGACAAATAAAAAAGTATTAGTAACTGGCGGAAAAGGTCTTTTTGGGAGTCAATTAGTAGAAATACTTAAAATTTTAGATCCTGGGAAATTCGAGTACCTTCGAGAAAACAAAGTGACCTAAGGTCATATGAAGATTGTCTGAAAGATACAAAAAATATTGATGTGATTGTTCATTTAGCAGCTAATATTTGAGGAATAGATTGTCTAGACTCTCATCCTGCTGAAATTTTTGACAACAATGTACTAATGAGCATAAATTTACTTAAAGCCGACGATAAAATTGTGCAAGGATACACCGACAATGTTTTAATTTTAGGACGCACTGGCTGCACAATATCGCCCGCGCAGCAATCGCCTTAGTAATGAATGAATAAAATATTTAAAAAAATAAAAACTTGGCAGTGGCTCTTGGGAATTATCGTTCTTTCGTTTATCATTTTCTTTCCGGCTTTTAATACTTTTTTTACCAACGATGACTTTTTTCTTCTTAAGATATCTAAAATTGAAAACATAGGTGAATTCATAAATTTCTTTAATCTGACCAAAGGGACTGACGGATTGGGTATGTATAGACCGCTCACAACACAGGTTTTTTATTCATTGTCTTGGAAGTTTTTTAACTTAAATCCAATATGCCTTCATATCATATCTTTCATGACTTTCGCGGGAATAATTTATCTTGTTTATAAATTAGCAAAGATCGTTACTCATAGCGAAAACGTTTCCCTAATTGCTGCTTTTTTATATGCTACCTCGGCTACCCATTTTGGACACCTTTATTATTTAGCGACTTATCAGGAGTTGGGGATGACGCTATTTACTCTACTTTCTTGTCTTTTCTTCTTAGAGTATTTGAACAAACAAAGATTCGGAAAATGGCTTTTAAGTTTTCTGTTTTTTCTTTTAAGTCTTTTGTCCAAAGAAACTGCGGTGATGGCACCTTTTTTAATAATTCTTCTTTATCTTTTTGTTAGTTTTCAAAGGCGGAGCAAATTAAGTGCCAAGAAATTTATTTACTCGCTAATTCCTTATTTTCTTATACTATTTATATATTTCTTCTTTCGTTTTTCAAGCTACGGTTTTGCAACGGGCGACAGCTATATCTGGAATTTTTCGATTGAAAGGGCGGTTAATACTCTCGGTTGGTATGGCTTATGGTCATTAAATCTTCCGGAAATGTTGGTTGATTTTGTCGGCCCAGGTTTAAAGTTAAACCCGAATTTATTGAAATATTATTCTAAAGAAATTATCCCGATACTTATCTTGTTTGCTTTAGAGTTAGTAATTCTTCTATATGCTTTTATTAAGGTCATAATTAACATATTCAGAAACCACAAACCCGGAAAATTGCTCATTACCCATTACCCATTATTCATTATTCTATTTGGCGGTGCATGGTTTGTTTTAGCACTTGTTCCGGTTTTGTTTTTGCCCGTACATAAATTTACCTTTTATTTAACAATGCCTTTGGTGAGTATTTCAGTTGCCGTGTCGTATTTGCTGGTTTCCAATAACAAGAAGCCGATTACTATTTTGTTTTTGGCGACTTGGTTTTCTCTTTCGATTCTAACTTTGACTCTGACAGTGAAGACTAACTGGATTACAAAGGGACAAGAAACAGCAAGAAGAGTTCATAATTACTTAATCGAAAATGAATTGGCACTTGGGAAATATGAAACCATAGTTTTTTATGATACAGAGGAGGATAAGGGGTTACCCTGGAGCCCATCAGGTATATTGAAAGTCGTTCTTTCGGATAATAACTACCTTAAGGTTTTCTGGAATGACAGATTCTCTGTTAAATATTACAATTCAGAAGATCAAACAGCAGAAGCATTAATTCTTAAATTAAGAGCGAGAAAGTTTTTGGGATATTAATTATGAAGAAAAGATTAATATTAGTTACAGGAGCTGGAGGTTTTATCGGAAACAACCTGACAGAAGAGCTTGTAAAAGGGGTATCGGGTAAGAGCATTGCTTAAAGACGCTTTTTAGCCGTGAATGATGCTACAATAAGCTAGTGGGAAAAATATCGGTTGTTATTAATACCCTTAATGAGGAGGCCAATCTTCCCCGGGCTCTTGCTTCAATAACCAGTCTGGCCGACGAAATCGTGGTTGTGGATATGCAGTCGGAGGATCAAACGGTAGAGCTTGCCAAAAAAGCGGGGGCGAAAGTCTTTAGCCATAAACGGGTGGGTTATGTTGAACCGGCCAGAAATTTTGCCATCGGAAAGGCTACGGGGGATTTCATTTTAGTATTGGATGCCGATGAGGAGATCGGTAGTGAGCTATCAAAGAAGTTAAAAGAGCTGTCCTTAAAACCCAAAGCAGACTACTACCGCGTTCCCAGGAAAAATATTAATTTCGGGCGTTGGATTAAAAATTCGCGTTGGTGGCCGGACTATAATATCCGTTTCTTTAAAAAAGGGGCTGTGTCCTGGAATGAACTCATTCATTCGGTTCCGATGACGGTCGGTAAAGGGCTGGACCTGCCCGCCGAAGAGCGCTTTGCCATAGTTCATAACAATTATCCGACCGTGTCTAAATACATCGAAAGAATGAACCGCTATTCGGATATCCAAGCGGGGGTTTTAAAAGAGACGGGCTATAAATTTATTTGGAGCGACTTAATATCAAAACCGTTGGCGGAATTTTTAAGCCGTTTCTTTTCCGGAGAAGGTTATAAAGACGGTGTCCATGGTTTGGCGCTCTCCCTTTTGCAAGCCTTTTCCGAAGCGGCCGTCTATTTAAAACTATGGCAGCTGAAAGATTTTCCGGAAAGCACTATCGGAATTAAAGAATTCTCGGAAGAGGTTAAAAAATCGGAAAAAGAAATTAAATGGTGGGTACTTGATGCAAAAATAAAACAAAAAGGATTTATCGGTTCTCTCCCGTTAAGGATATATAGAAAACTATTTCTAAAAAATGGCTAATCCGAAGGTTAGTGTAATAATCGTAAACTGGAATCGCAAAGACGATACCATTGATTGTTTAAAGTCGCTCCGGCGGGTCTCGACCTATGGATATGAGCTGTCCGTAATTGTCGTTGACAACGGTTCGACCGACGGTAGCGTTGAAGCTTTTAATAAAACAACCAACTTGGTTTTTAGGCTTATTCCACTCAAAGAAAACACGGGCTTTGTCGGCGGAAACAATATCGGTATTAAATCGGCCATGGAAGACGGAGCCGAATATGTCCTGCTTCTTAATAACGACACACTGGTTGATAAAGGTTTAATCAGGGAACTTCTTAAATCGGCCGAAAAAAATAAAGAACCGGGTGTTTTGGTCCCTAAAATCTATTTTGCACCGGGCTTTGAATTTCATAAGG
>CAYIHQ010000173.1:0-5521 GCA_964362905.1 uncultured Ignavibacteriaceae bacterium | reverse complement strand
TCAGCGGTGTTTCATGTCCAGTGGGAGCCGCAGACCGACCTCATGGGACAAATCCTCGTCCGGCATTTGCGAAGTATCGCAGCACCCGGCATTCCACGATGGGGGACGGCATCGGATGCGGAAGATGCCGCCGCTATTGCGTGGGCGGCCAGGCTCTCACAGGGATGGCGAATGCAATGGATGGCGGATGTGGGCCGCGAACGGGTGCCGGGAACGCCGCGGGAAGCCTCATGGGGCCTGACGCGCGGCGTGTCGTTGTTTTCCTCGTTCCAATGGCAACGTGCATCGCGCCTCTCCCTTGAAGGGGGTTGGACAAGACGTTATGAGGGTACTGCGCGACGGACAACGGCGGAGTGGCAACATCGTCCAACCAAAAACCTCGACTGTCGGTGGTCGGTGAGCATCCGGAATGAAAGGAAGCAGGGGACGAAGCCCGAGATGGCCCGTTCGGTCTCCGCCCAGGTGCGGTGGAACTCAGGACCTTCCTCCATCACGTTTCGGTGGACCGGCGTGCGAGGCTCGTCGGACATTCGCTTCTGGAATGTGGGGCCAGGCCCAGCGGCATTGGGCCTCCTGCGGGTCCTGTCAGGCAACGCCTCTCTTCTCCAACTGGGTCTCCAGTCCGCGACGTTCGACCGTCTGCAGCTGGCGCTGGTGGGTAGTTGGGCGGCGGCTGGGAAGGAACGGCGCCCCGATGATCGTTCCGCGAGCATCCTTCTGGAATTTCGACTATAATGCCGCCGAATAGCCGCGCCGTTGTGCACCCGGGGTGGGATTATTCTCAGGACCTGAGGGAACCCTTCTGGGGTCCGGCTCGTTCGGAAGGGTCAGTCCCGCTCTCGCGGACATTCATTCATGAAAGGAGCATCCATGGCACGCATCCTTCTCTTTCTCATCGCAGCGGCCTTCATCGTTCCAGGCGCCTTTGCCGGTGAGATCAAGAAAGTCGACAACTTTTCGCTGGACGATGTCCACGGGAAGAAGCACTCGCTGACGGACCACAAGGACGCGAAGGCGATCGTCCTGATGTTCATTGCTACGCAGTGCCCGGTGTCCAACGCGTACAATGAGCGGATGGCGGCATTGGAACGCGACTACGCTTCGAAGGACATCGTCTTCATCGGCATCAATTCGAACAAACAGGAGAGTGTCGAAGAGATCAAGGAGCATGCCGAGAAGAATGGCTTCCGGTTCCCCATCCTCAAGGATCACAAGAACATCGTCGCGGACAAACTCGAAGCGTCGGTGACACCCGAGATCTACGTGTTGAACGGATCTCTGGATGTATTGTACCATGGGCGTATCGACGATTCGCAGCGCGAACCGAAGGTCTCTTCCAAAGACCTGCGGACGGCCCTCGAGGAGATCCTCGCTGGCAAGCCGGTCTCGACCGCCACGACCAAGTCCTTCGGCTGCACGATCAAGCGGGTCGACTGATGTTCTCTTTCGCTTACCGCATGCGTGCGTTCTGCGGCTTGATGGCGCTCGTTGTCGGGGCGCCATCCTTTTCCCCGGCTCAAGCGGCGACCGGGCGTTCCCCGGAGGTGCGTCCGCTCGATGAGCGTGGATTGCAGGAGCTGCTCACAATTCGCAAGGGACGCGCCCTCGTCCTGAATGTGTGGGCCATATGGTGTCTGCCGTGCGTCGAGGAGTTCCCCGAACTGGTTCGCCTGGATTCCCTTTACCGATCGCGAGGGCTGGACGTTGTCACGGTTTCCATCGACTTCGAGGACGAGGTCGACGAAAAGGTCCGCCCCTTCCTCCGTCGCATGCGCGCTGCCATGCCCGCGTATGTGAATGCTTTTCCCACCCCTTCCGACTTGATCAACGCCCTGCAGGCCGAATGGTCGGGTGCCATCCCGGCGACGTTTTTCTATGACCGCACGGGCACACTGGTGACGTACGTCGTCGGCAAGCGGTCACTCGAGGTGTTTCAGGAGGCGGCCGACAAGGCCCTCCAACGGACCCCCGCACGCCGCTGAGGGGCGTTGAGCCCTCTCCGGATTTTCCGTATTTTTAGGACATGCGAGACCTCAAACCCGGAACCACGGTCGTCGTGGCGATGAGTGGTGGAGTGGATTCCTCCGTCGCCGCCGCGTTCTTGCTCCAGCAAGGCATGCGTGTCATCGGTGTCACGATGAAGACGTACGACTTCGAGGATCAGCACAGACGCCCGCGCAACGAAACCAGTTGTTGTGGACTCGGGGCCGTGCATGACGCGAAAATGGTCGCCGCCGGTCTCGCCATTCCGCACTACACGCTCGATCTCCGGAAGGAATTCGAACACGAGGTCATCGACGTGTTTGTGTCCGAATACATGAGGGGGAGAACACCCAACCCATGCATCGCCTGCAATCGCGAGATCAAGTGGGGTGCGTTGCTTGGAAAGGCAGAGTCACTCGGTGCCTCGTACCTTGCCACCGGTCATTATGCACGGATCCGCCACGATCCCGGATCCGGACGCATGGTGATCAGTCGCGCACGCTATCATCCGAAAGACCAATCCTACGCTCTCTGGTCCGTTCCGCAGGAAGCGCTCGCCCGGACCCTGTTTCCGTTGGGGGAGATGACCAAGCCGGAGGTGCGCACCGCAGCGACAGGCCTGGGACTCCGGACGGCGGACAAGCAGGAGAGTTTTGATATCTGTTTCGTTGAGGACAACGACTACACGCGATTCCTGACGGAGCGTGATCCGTCTCTCGCGCAACGCGTCGCCGGCGGCCCATTGCAGCGGAATGGGCAGGTGGTCGGCCAGCATCGGGGAACGCCGTTCTATACGATCGGGCAGCGGAAGGGTATCGGAGCCCATGGAGGAAAGATGTACGTCACGGGACTGGATGCGGACAGCAACACCGTTCGGATCGGACCGGACGCCGATCTCTGGCGATCTGCCCTCAACGCCCGCAGCGTGTACTGGAGCGGTTGGGCGCGTCCGAATGCGCCTGTGACAGTCACTGCCCGGGTCCGCTACTCCGACGAGGCAACGGAGGCGGTGGTGACGATGACCGATGGGGATTCAGCCGAGGTGCGGTTCACCGAGCCCAAGCGAGCTATCACTCCCGGTCAATCCGTTGTCTTCTACCACGGCGACGATCTGGTCGGAGGCGGCATTATTGATACAGTCCATCCCTAGGGCCCCTTTTCAGAGTATTTCGGGCTCCCAATGATTCTCGCCGGTCCATCCAGACCCATCCCCACCCACCGGAAACTTTCTCTCCTCCTGAGCGTTTTACGCCGTGGCCACGAAGGTCGATAACCCGGACGATTGGGTGTTGGTTGAAGCGATCCGAGCCGGCCAGCATGGCGCCTTCCGTGAACTCGTTCGTCGCTACGAGCGACAAGTGGCGCACCTGATCTATCTTGCTTTGGGACGACAAGAAGACGTGCAGGACCTCAGTCAAGAGGTGTTCCTCCGTGTTTTCCACGCGCTCCCCCGGCTGAAGCCACAACGGTCGCTCTTCTCGTGGATCTACCGCATTGCATCGAACGTGGTCATCGATGAAGCGCGACGCAGGCGGATCCGCAAGGTCTTGTCATTGGAGTTCCTGGCCGATGAGACCGGGGATCAGGTCCTCGTCGATGGGGGACAGGATGATCCGTCGGAAAAGGCGGAACGGTCCGAACGACACGAAGCGGTCCGTACGGCGTTACAGCGTCTGAGCCCTGACCATCGCATGGTCCTTCTGTTGCGCGAATATGAGGACCTGACCTATGATGAGATCTCCGACATCCTGCGGATCAGTGTGCCAGCCGTGAAGTCGCGTTTGTTTCGCGCGCGGCACGAATTGAAACAGCGATTGACCCCTTTGCTGGGAGAATGATCATGACGCATCTCACCGAAGAACGCATCTCCGCATATGTCGACGGAGCGATGACGATCGAAGAACGACAATCGGCGGCGGGTCATGTCGTGGATTGCACGACCTGCAGCGCCGCGGTCCGTCAGCTGCACACCATGCGAGGCCTGATCCGCTCCCTCCCAGTGGCCGATCCTGATCCGTGGTTCGCGGACCGGATGGAGGCGTTGGCCATGGGTGAGGAACGGGTCGACCTCCTATGGCTTGGTCCGGAGCGGGTGGCGGCGCGGGCGGTGGTGGGATTGGCGCTTCTCGTCGCTGGACTCGTCCTGGGGCTCGTCCTTCGGACGGACACACCGCCGACTGTTCCCGAGCGGTATCTGGCTCTCGGCGTCGGTGACACCACGTCCCAGTTGCTCTTGTCAGCTTCCGAACTCTCCACAGACGACGTATTGTTGGCCGCGATGGCCGGTGAATGAGGTAGTCCATGAAACCAAAGACCAAGACGTTGTTGTTCATCCTTGTGAGTTTTGTATTGGGCGGCGCCGCAGGATATCTGGCCGACGAGGCGGGTCTCTTTGGCCGTGGACGCGGAGCCCATTATTCGACGAAGGACTATCGCCAGCAATTTCATCGGCGGCTCGAGCTTGACTCGACCCAGGTGCGAAGCGTCGATTCACTGCTCGACGCATATCGTGAGCGGATGAACGTGCAGCGTGACGCGATGATGCGCGAACGGGACACGTTGCGGTCGGAGATCCGTCGACTCTTGTTGCCCCGTCAACTCGAGTTGCATGAGGCCATGATGCGCGAAATGGATGGACGCTACGGCATGGGCCGCCGCGACAGCATTCGGTGATCACATTCCCTTCTGAGCATAACGGAACAGTATGAAAAAGATCGCGATCCTCGCAGCTGCGGCTGTGGTTGTCACCGGAGCTGCGTATGTCATTTGGGGCGGGGCCAGCGCTGAGGAGAGCGCCCCGATCGGCCAGTTCACGCGAGTCGAGAAGATCGGGCGCGGCGATCTGAACCTCGTCGTGTCGGCGAACGGCGTCGTGCAGCCGATCAACAAAGTGGAGATCAAATCGAAGGCGAGCGGGCGGATCGAAGAACTGACGTTCATCGAGGGCCAGGTGGTGGAGAAGGACCATTTGCTGTTAAAGCTCGACCAACGGACGACGAAGAACGATGTCGATCAGGCGAGGGCGGACCTTGCGGTCGGTGAGGCGAACCTGAAGCAGGCGGAGAACAATGCCGTTCGGAGCAGGGAGCTTTTTGCGAAGAGTCTCGTGTCGGAACAGGAGCGCGATGCGGCGAATCTCGAATTCGTTCGGGCGCAGGCGCAGTTGGTGAAGGCGAAGGCCAGCCTGTCGTCGGCCGAAGAGCGGCTCGCGGACACGCGGATCGTTGCGCCGATCTCTGGCACCATCCTCACAAAGAACGTCGAACTTGGCCAGATCATCTCCTCGGGCACCTCAAACGTCGGCGGCGGCACGCTCCTCGCGAGCATCGCGGACATGCAGGAGGTCTTTGTGGAGACGAGCGTGGACGAGGTCGACATTGGAAAAGTCTCCGTGGGACAGCGGGCGACCGTGATCGCGGACGCATTTCCGGATGACCGGTTCGTGGGACAGGTGGAGCGGATCGCTCCGCTCGGCAAGACCCAGCAGAATGTGACGACGTTCGTCGTTGTGGTGCTGGTGAGAAACCTGGGAGGGAAA
>CAYIHQ010000172.1:0-5542 GCA_964362905.1 uncultured Ignavibacteriaceae bacterium | reverse complement strand
CCATGATACGAAATCCCTATGACTTAGTAAATATATTTAAGACACAAATCACTAGGGACAAGGTTCGTTACGAGCGCCAAAAGGGACGGAAGATAAAAAAGTCGGAGGCAATGAATGATGTAAAAGCCTTTATACAAAACGTTCATAATTTCCGTGATGAGTATCTCAAGGACGCAGTCAATCCGCCGGCAGAACACGTAGTCCTGTTTGATGAAGCACAGCGGGCATGGACGTTGGCGAAGACCGCAGATTTCATGAAGCGAAGGAAGGGGAAGGCGGGATTCTCGCAATCCGAACCGGAGTTCCTCATTTCGTGCTTGGATCGATTCGATGACTGGGCTGTCGTGATTTGCCTTGTGGGCGGAGGTCAGGAGATACACTCCGGCGAGGCGGGTATCGGCGAGTGGATTGATTCGTTGAAGCGTGCTTATCCTCATTGGGACGTGTTCATTTCCCCTCAGCTGATCGATTCAGAATATGGCACAGGTAGTGCTCTGAAGGCGCTTGAGGGGCGACGTGGAGTGAGTCAAATGAACGATCTTCACCTGGCGGTTTCCATGAGATCATTTCGAGCAGAAAACGTTTCATTGCTCGTGAAACAGCTGTTGGATCTTGAGGGCGAGCAGGCGAAAGGGACGCTCTTGAGCCTCCAGAAGAAGTATCCCATTGTATTGACGAGAGATTTGCAGAAGGCTAAATCGTGGTTACGCGAGCGCGCAAGGGGAAGCGAGCGATTCGGAATTGTGGCGTCTTCGCAAGCAGAACGGCTAAAGCCACATGCGATCCACGTCAAGGCGCCCATGAACCCCATTCATTGGTTTCTTGACGGGAAGGAAGATGTTCGCTCCGCCTACTATCTCGAAGATGTCGCCACTGAGTTTAGCATCCAGGGCCTGGAGCTCGATTGGGTCTGTCTGACGTGGGATGCGGATTTCCGACATAGTGCAGATGGCTGGATTCATCGCTCATTTGTCGGCAGCAAGTGGAACAAGATTCACAAGCCAGAGCGACAGGTCTATCAGAAGAACGCTTACAGAGTTCTTCTCACGCGTGCCAGACAAGGGATGGTGATTGTGGTTCCCGAGGGAGATGCTATTGACCCAACACGCAAACCGGAGTTCTACGACTCGACCTATGAATATCTTCGGAGGATTGGATTTAATACGATCTGAGGTGGGATAAGCAGAAACACCCGCATTGCGGGGGCGTTTGTGAGCCTCATCGGGCTTTCCACCTTCTTGTCAACCCATCCGCCCTCCATCATCACCGTCACCCTCGGCTCTCCGCTGGCGAACATCTCGGATTATCGCCAGATCAGAAGACCTTCCTGCCTTCACTCAAATTCACAAGTTCCGCCAGGACATACACCGTCGCCCGTCGGCCGGAACCCTCTGCAACAACCTTGAGTATGCCGTCTGCACGCAATGCGCGCAGAAGATTCGCCAGTGAAGGACGCGTCGGCGAGGGCCTTTTCAAATTGAGTGTGCTCGACGTGAACACCGGACGCCTGAACATGGCATCCAACAGCGGAACACTCCACTGTGAGTGAGAAACTTCAATGATCCGAACCTTCAGCTTCTCATACAGGGCCAGGATGGACGATGCCGTCTTGACATTGGCGAGCGCCTGCTCCTCGACGCCTTGGAGGAAGAATACAATCCAGTCATTCCAGGCTCCCGTCCGAACAGAAAGCGCCTGCAGGTGATCGTAGTAGGCATCCCGATGCCTCTCAAGCCAATCTGAGAGGTAGAACATGGGCCGCGACAACAATTGTTTCTCGTGGAGATAGAGTGGAATGATGAGCCGCCCCAGGCGCCCGTTCCCGTCGAGGAACGGATGAATCAGTTCAAACTGGGCGTTAAGTAATGCAAGTTGCACCAACGGATCCGGCTGGTCCGCATGGTAGTACCGTTCCCAGTTGTCGAGATACCCCATCAAACGGTCGGGCGAAGGAGGTACGTACGCCGCCGTCTCGATCGTCGAACCCGGAGGGCCGACCCAGTTCTGCGTACGTCGAAACTCTCCGGGCGCCCTGGTGCGACCCCGGACAGAGTCCATCAGATTGGCGTGAAGATCGCGGAGCAGGTTGAGCCCGAACGGTTTCTTTGCCAACTCACGCTCGGCTTTTTGCAGAGTCGTTCGATAGTTCTGGATCTCCTGGATATCAAGAACGCGCGATTCCTGCTCAGGTGAATCGCCTGCCTCGAACTTGAGTACGTCGCCCATCGTTGCCCTGGTACCCTCGATGCGCGATGAAAGGACTGCCTCTCGGGTCGTAAGGGCAGAGAGGAGCAATGCTGGATTCGGCAGTGCCGTGAGGATCCCCTCGTAGCGCGCGAGTGCACGATTGGACCTGCCTATCATCGGGATCAAGCGTTCCCAGTCGATGGCGGCAATGGGAAGGGTCTGGAGCCGGGCGGGGGTGGGCATCATGCCCCTAAGAACGGGGTTTTCTTTGTGTAAAGCAAATCGCCGAAACCTTTACACAAACAGATTTGTGAAAAGCGGGCTTTACACAGCCAGAGGCCCACTACCTTATCGCGAAGCGATAGTCAATACTTCACAAAGAAATGACGTGTCCAAAAAGTCAACCAATTTGGACACGTTTTGCGTACATGTCCAAGGCGTGGACAGGAGGGGGGGAGGGCCAATCAGCCGCAGGGAGGGATGGCAGAGGGGTTCTCTGAGAAAGCAAACTTAGCGGATTGCTTCGGCCACGTCCCGCCGGGACAGAATGTCCATGGTGCGGGACGAGCCTCGCAATGACGAGGGCGGAGGGGGCTCCTCAGAGCTTCTCTATCACGACAAACGCTACAACCGTGTTCTCTGAATGCGATAGGGTCAGATGTATCTTGTGGCCTTCCAGCAATACAGCCATATCATTCTTGACTGTGACCCGAGGAGCGCCATTGGGATCATTCGACACTTCAACATCTCGCCATCTGAAGGCTCCAGTCCAGCCGGTCTGCACCGCTTTGCTCACCGCTTCTTTGGCTGCGAAGCGCGCAGCAAAGTGTTCATATGGACGCGGCTTGCGCTCGCAGTAGTCCTGCTCCGCTTCGGTGAAGACCTTGTGCACAAAGGCCTCGCCCTGGTCCACGAGGAGTTCCTTCATCCGTTGAACATCGACAACATCAACTCCGATTCCTAAGATCATCGCAAGAATTCCTCGATCTACGCCAGTTCACTAATGAGAGTTCCGCAACCAGAAAAGTAGTTTGTCGCTACGCGACAGTTGTGATGGGCCTCTGGCTCATCTCGCGTTCTCCTTCCGGACGATCTTCACCACCTCCGCCACGTCGTCGATGTCGTAATCCGCATGCGATACGACCGTACCGAACGTGTCGCCGTAGCGTGCAAACACGGTCTTCATTCCCAACTTCTTCGCTCCAACTACGTCCCTCTCCGGCCAGTCGCCCACCATAAGTGCATTCTCGGCCTTGACCTTCAGGAGCGACAGGGCGCGCCGAAAGGGGACAGGACTCGGCTTTCTCTTCTTCGTGTCGTCGAACGTGACGACGGCGTCGAACATGTGGTGCAGATTCAAATACGACAGCCGCAGCCACGCCTCCTTCGACGGTGCATCCGACACGACGCCCAACTTAATGTCCATCTTCACAAGTTCCATGAGCGTCATGGTGACATGCGGATACGTGACCAACGCCGCCTCCCGCGCGCGGCGATATGCAACCACGCCGGCAGACAAGATCTTGTGGTCGATCTTCTTGAAATGGTCGTACAGCAGCTGGTCGAACACGCTCTGAAACTCGATACCGCGCTCTTTATAGATGGCGTCGATGCGGATGCGGATCTCCTCTGCGCTCAACGGCATCCCGGCGTCCCGCATGGCATGCACGGCGGCCGTAACAGCGTCGGCCTTCATTTTCATGAAGTCGACAAGGGTGTTATCCAGGTCAAATATGACAGCGGAAATCATGAGAGACTCTCTGCGGGCAGAAGACATGAGATGGTGGGAAAAGGCAAAAGGCAACTTACAAACAGCAAGAAAACAGCAAAGCGAAAACCGAAAACGACAAAGCGAAGTTGGGCGCTGTTGATCTTCAGTGCATTGCTCTTTGATGGTTGTTGTTTGCCGTTTCGCCCGCGCGTCACTTGTTCTCACTCAGATACCGAATTGCAAGCTCATATCCCTTCAGCCCTGCACCGGTTATCATTGCCTTGCACGCCGGCGCTGTCACGGAATGGCTCCTGAATTCTTCGCGGGCGTGGATGTTCGAAATGTGCACCTCCACCACCGGGATCTTCAACGCTGCGATGGCGTCACGAATGGCGTACGAGTAATGCGTGTACGCGGCTGGATTGATCACGACTCCGTCCGTCATTCCGTCCATGCATTTATTCAACGCATCGATGAGCGCCCCTTCGTGGTTCGACTGGAAGAACTCCAGCTTGAGCGACGGAAACTTGGCCTTGAGCCCGTTCTCGAGGTCCCAAAGGGATTCACGGCCGTAGATGTCGGGTTCGCGTTTGCCGAGAAGGTTCAGGTTGGGACCGTTGAGGATCAGGAGGCGCATGGGGGATTCTGAGAAGGTCTGTGATAGATGTAAGATGTAGGTAATAAGTAGAAAGACTGAAGCGCGAGTGAATTCAAAATGGAATGCGCGCCAAACATGAGCCATCTTCAGTCTTATGTCTTCTATCTTCCTACTTCCATCTCGCTTGTCGTTCTACAACAACTTCACCACCACCAGCGTCTTATCATCATGCGCCGCCGCCTTCCCCACAAACTCCTCCACATCCGCAAAGATGCCGTCGAGGATCTCCTGCGCTGAGCCGTGGGCGAACCGGGCGATCGAGTCGGCAAGCCGCTCCTCTCCGTATTCCGACTTCACCTTGTTCATCGCTTCGGAGATGCCGTCCGTGTAGAACACGAAGACGTCGGACGCACTGCAGGAGATGGACATCTCCTGGATCGAGCGCTCGAATGCTGGTCCGGGGTCCATGCCGAGCGCGAGTCCGGTGGGGCTCACCACTTCCGCCCGTCCCGTGGCGCTGCGGTGGAGCATGACCGGATTGTGTCCCGCGCGGGCGAGGGTCATGGTGGCCTTCGCCGGGTCGAAGACGCCGTAGACGAGACTGATGAACACCCCGCGCTCGACGTTCTCGTAGAAATGCTTGTTCACATTCGTCACGACCGAAGCGGGAGACACCGAAATCTGCGCCAGCGCCCGCAGGAATCCCTTGGTGAGCGTCATAAAGAAGGCCGCCTGCGTCCCCTTGCCCGACACGTCCCCCACGGCAATGCCCCACCGGCCGTCCGGCAATGGAATGAAGTCGTAGTAATCCCCTCCGACCTCCAACGCCGGTTCGCACCGGGATGCAACGTCGAGCCGAGGAATGTTGGGATTTGCTTTCGGGAGGAACGACATTTGCACCGACCGGGCGATCTCCAGCTCGTGCTGCAGCCGCTCCCGCTCGGTGATGTGCCGGGCGAACGCCGGTGTGATGTCGTCCAGGTCGGTCAGCTCGTTCTTTCGGAACTGCGCGGCGAGCCCGCTGACGAGCAGAACGACAAACATCT
>CAYIHQ010000171.1:0-5602 GCA_964362905.1 uncultured Ignavibacteriaceae bacterium | reverse complement strand
GCTCATGGGGGAGAGATCGCGGATCATTGTGTGGAGGTGGAGGTGTTGCGATACGGAGCGCCGGTGGGCGTGCCAAGGTCGGCGTGCGGGTTTCGGTACCGGCATTCGGCGTTCGAAGGGGACGTGGTGCTCGGCGCGCGCTTTCGACTGCCGGTGGGCGACCCGGAAGCCTTGGTGCAACGACGCAAAGAATTGATCCAAAAGCGGAATGCGACGCAGCCGCTCGACCTGCCGAATCTCGGGTCGATGTTCAAGAATCCTCCGAACCAATTCGCTGCCCGGTTGATCGAAGAGGCGGGACTGAAAGGAAAACGTGTGGGGGCGGCCCAAGTGTCCGAGAAGCACGCCAACTTCATGGTGAATCTCGGGGGTGCCACAGCCGATGATGTGATGCGGTTGATCGAGCTCGTGCAGCGCACGGTCTATCAGCACGCTGGCGTGCCACTGGAGCTGGAAGTGAAGCTCATCGGTTTCCGGCGGACGGAGGCGGCGACATGAGCACAGAGCGCGTCCGATGGGGCGGCGTGGCGGCGCTGGTCGTACTGGCGATCGCTCTGGTCGTCGGCGGGAATCTGTGGAAGTCGAACCTGCGCGTCAAACGGGTCGCGGTGGTGGGGGCGGTCAACGTGGAAGCGAACCAGATCATCCAACTGGCACAGATCCCGGCGGGAATGCCGCTCTACGATGTGGACCTGACGCGTGTGCAACGCAACGTGCAGAGCCACTACTTCATCCGGCGGGCGACGGTGGAGCGGGACCTGGCGGGGGGCATTCGCATCACAGTGGAGGAACGGACGCCGTTGGCCGTGGTCACGGGCGCCTCGTTGTCGTATGTGGACGGGGACGGAGTGGTGCTGCCGTCGTCCCTCTCAAAGGCCATCTACGACCTGCCGGTGCTGAGCGGTCTTCCGGCGGACGTGAAGCTGGCGCCGGGGACGACGGTGCAACGCGAGGATGTACAGGAAGCGCTCGTTCTGCTTTCGGTTCTGAAGGAAGTCAACCGCGAGATGTTTCATCGCATCTCGGAGGTGAGGGTGCGGAACACCGGCGACATGGTGCTGACCTCGGCGGAATCGGGAGTCCCGATCATCTTCGGCCGGGGAGGCATTGCGGAGAAAGTGGCGCGCCTCGAAGCGTTCTGGGCCTCTGAGGTCGCCGAGCGCGGCGCGCAGAACCTGGAATACGTCGACCTTCGGTTCCGTGAACAGGTGGTGGTCCGGTGGACGCCCCAGGATCAGAAGAAGAGGCTCAAAGGCAAAGCGAAATCGTGAGCCACGAAAAAGCACCCGCCACACCGACGGTGTCACAACACCGGCGGGCAGGCAAGAAGCACAAGATCATTAGATCTCTACATTTTGTGATTTTTGTGCCTCTTTGTGGCTAGTTGAATTCAGACGAATCACCCGCCTCGCGGCGGGACCAAGGACGAACATGGAACAGGACATTGCAGTTGGTTTGGATATTGGCACCACCAAGGTGTGTGCGATCGTCGCTTCGCCGGATCAAGCGCATCCCGGCATGCTGAAGATTCTCGGGATTGGGCGCAGCCCGTCTGAAGGTTTGACCCGCGGCGTCGTGACGAACATCGAGAAGACAGTGCAATCCATCCGTGCGGCGGTGGCGGATGCGGAAGCGCAGTCGGGCGTCAAGATCAATGCCGTGACGGTGGGCATCGCCGGAGACCACATTCAAAGCTTCCAAAGCCGCGGCGTCATCGCGATCAGCCGTCCGGACAACGAGATCATCAAGGAAGACGTCGACCGGCTCATTGAGGATACGCGTCGGGTCGCGTTGCCGTTGGACCGGAAGATCATCCATGTCATTCCGCAACAGTTCATCGTGGACGGACAGGACGGTATCTACGACCCGGTCGGGATGTCGGGCGTACGGATGGAGGCGGTCGTGCACATCGTGACGGGCCTCGTGACGGCTGCGCAAAACATCTATAAATGTGTGCAACGCGCCGGCCTGCGGGTGAACGACATGGTGCTCGAACCGCTGGCGTCAAGTTACGCCGTGCTGGACGAACAGGAAAAAGAGGTCGGCGTGGCGTTGCTGGATATCGGCGGCGGCACCACGGACCTCGCCGTGTTCGAGGAACGGACCATCCGTCACACCGCGGTCATCGGCATCGCCGGCAAGAAGGTGACGGACGATATTCGAAAAGGTTTGGGCCTGCTCACCGATCAGGCCGAACGTATCAAGATCGAGCATGGCTTCGCCTACGAGCCGGCCGTGGTGGACAATCAACCGATCCTTCTTCCGGGCATCGGTGGTCGCGCGCCGCAGGAGATCGACAAGCATCTGCTGTGCAAGGTCATTCAGCCGCGGATGGAAGAGATCCTGGAATTCGTGGCCATGGAGATCAAGCGGTCGGGGTATTCACGCCATCTCTCGGCGGGCATCGTCCTCACCGGTGGCGGGTCGCTCATCAAGGGAACGGCCGAGCTGGCGAAGGAGGTCATGGGAATGCCCGTGAAGATCGGCATCCCCAGCGGCTTCGGCGCCGGGCTGGTGCGCGAGATCGAAAACCCCATCTTCGCCACCGGCGTGGGCTTGGTGATGCACGAGTTGCGTCATCGCGACCGTTCGACGATCGCGATGACCATCAAGGACGGGAAAGGGAAGTCGATCCTCTCCCGGATGAAGCATTGGTTCGATGAGCTGTAGTGGCGATGAGAGACCGCCCTTACCCTGGTTGAATTCGCCAAGGTTTTCCCATGACCTTGGCGGCCTTGGCGGTAAGTCCTTTGAAATCAGCACCGGGTTCGTTGCCCCGGACAGACACGAAATGAAAACACCAACAATCCATCCACCCCATCTCGTTTCCTAAGGAGGCCACCAGTGCCTATTGAACTCGACTCCCCGTCCGCGCGCGGCGCGAAGATCCGTGTAGTAGGTGTGGGAGGCGGCGGCAACAACGCCGTCAACAGCATGATCGACAAAGGGCTCATCGGCGTCGACTATGTGGCGATCAACACCGACGTGCAGGCGTTGCTACGGAACAAGGCTCCGCACAAGATCCAGGTCGGAAAAAATCTCACGCGCGGGCTCGGTGCCGGCGCGGATCCCAATATCGGCTTCCGGGCGGTCGAAGAGGACCGTGAGGAGATCGCGCAGGCGCTCTCCGGGAGCGACATGGTTTTCATTACGGCAGGGATGGGCGGTGGCACGGGCACGGGGGGAGCGCCGGTCGTCGCGGGTATCGCGAAGTCGCTCGGCGCGCTCGTGGTCGGTATCGTCACGAAGCCGTTCCTGAGCGAGGGTAAGAAGCGGGCGACGCAGGCGGAATCCGGGTTGGAGGAATTGAAGAAGCAGGTCGATACGCTCATCGTCATTCCGAATCAGAAGCTGCTCGAGATCATCGACCGGAAGACGACGGTCGGACAGGCGTTCGAGATCTGCAACGACGTGTTGCAGAAAGCGGCGCGCGGCATCTCCGAGATCATCACCGTGTCGGGGCTCATCAACGTCGACTTCGCGGATGTGCGCCGCGTGATGCGGGAGATGGGGGACGCTCTCATGGGTACGGGCGTTGCCCGCGGCGACAATCGGGCCATCGAGGCGGCGAATAGTGCCATTTCCAGCCCATTACTGGAGGGCGTGTCGATCGCAGGTGCGCAGGGCATCCTCATCAATATCACGGGCGGACCGAATCTGACGATGTGGGAGGTGGAAGAGGCGATGGGTGTCATTCACACCGCCGCCGGAGACGAGGCGGAGATCATCTTTGGAACGGTCGTGAACGAGGAGATCGACGAGGAACTCTATGTGACGGTCGTGGCCACGGGCTTTAACAAGAAGGCGGCCGCGCAGCGTCCGGTGGTGCGTCCGTCGGCGAACCTCATCAGCCGCGCGACGAGCATTCCGAGCGGTCCGGCGCAACTGCAGCAGAATGACGAACCGGCGTTCGTTCGTCGTGCGATCGATATCTCCGGAAGCACATTACGGGATGCGACGCAACGGGAGGAGAGGATCGACAAGAGCGATACGGAGAAGCCTGCCTTCCTCAGGAAGATTATGGACTAGCGGACTGACCGCTGTACAAAACAACGCTCCGGCGTCCCGTAAGGGGATGCCGGAGCGTTCGTGTTTCTATTGAGGGAGGACAGGACTACACAGATACCCCCGCCTTACGAAGCCTGCGGGCATGAAGCACGGTACCCGCCAGTGCGCACGTGTAGCCTGCAAGTCCGGCGATGGCCAGAGCAACAAATCCCCGCAGCACGTCGGCTGGCTCCCACGGCGAGTGCGCGCGGAGCCCGTTAATTATCTCCGATGTGGCGATGTACGCCATACTGGCAAGCGCGGCATCCATTCCGACGAATTCGCGCGCCCTCCAGCCGGCATAGACACACACAGGCACCACGATGAGAGCCCCGGTAATGTCGTTGCTTGCGTGCAGGAAGGCCAGTGCAAGGGTCGGCGAAAAATGAAGGATCACCAATGTGGAGTACATGAACAACGGCCACTGCCACGAGGTCGGCCGAAGAAGTGGTGACGAATTGGAGGTCATGGAGGTCTCTGCTCGATTGCTGATGGAATTCATTGGAACAGGCCAGTATACTCCCAATCTCTCATCTGCCCCGTTGAGTCCACGACGACTGAAACGGAAGCTTCAGGGATCGGTGTCCGAGCGGCGGACGTATAAACGGCATAAGGGTTGAAGGTGGGTCGGCCCAGAACTTTCAGCGACCGTTGGTTGGCGGAGATGGTGTACGTGCCCCAATTCGTTTCCATGAATCGGGTAGGCACAGAGATTCCCCGAAAGTTGCGGCCACCCCCGCCCCGCGTAACGGGAAGGACATAGTACGTGTGCGCCCACATTGCGATCTCATTGAGGTCGTTGATTATTTCGTCCCTGACCTGCTGTACGCTCTGGGCGGAGCGCAGACTTTGGCGAACCTGGAATTGGGTCACAACAGCCGGCACGATACTGACCATCCAGAACCCGCTGAGGGTGAACCCGACGATGGCTGCCGGACGCAGGATGGCACCCTTGTCACCCAAGGCGCGGCGACGAAAGGCGAAGAACATAAGAGCCGGGCCCAGGACGTACGTGAGCAGAACCCCAAGAAGGACAAGGGAGGCCATCCTCGGAGACATTCCTTCGGGCGGTTTCCCCGAGAACTCCTTGAGTCCGTTCGTGATGGTTAAATCTCCCGCCAAAACATGGGGGTATTGAATGGTCCCCCGACTCACCATGATCCAAGAAAACCCGGGATCATCAGCCGAGCCGTAGTCCTTGATTGCTGCCCCGATGATCGCGAACAGGAGTACGACAAGCGCTATGGCCGCAAGGGTCGCAAGGGCGCGGCCGGGCAGTTGTCGCGCGGTTACACGGGTGTCAATTGTCGGTCGCATAGTCGATGCCTCGCGCAGTGAGACGAGAACGCAGTTGAATGGCGCCGCGACGCCCGTCAATGCTGACAAAATCTGGGTCCCAGCCCCTGCCGACCGCATCAACGCCGACAATCGTCACCGCAGAATCGGAGAATTCAGTGACGATCCAAACGGTGCTCGTGTCGTTCTCGCCGTTTAAGCTGCGGATCTTGGACCCTTGCCTATGGTCAGGATATTCCACACTGAAGACCTTCCCAAC
>CAYIHQ010000170.1:0-5608 GCA_964362905.1 uncultured Ignavibacteriaceae bacterium | reverse complement strand
AATGTTCCATTACCATCGCGGTCTTCGCTAGCGAAATGATCAGCCACTTGATTGGCGACGTAGGCCAGAAGATAGAGGGGATCCTCATTTGCCATTGGATCCAACATCCCCTTCTGCTCAGACAATAGCCTCTCTGCAGTCCATTCAGTGTAGTGCTCTCCCGCCCAATCTTCATATCGGTCGTGTTTTGTTACATGCTCGTCATTGTGTGCGTGAGCTGGCACGCTCATATCTCCAAGCAAGTGAATCATTCTTCCGAGGATTTCCCATACAAACTGATCTCTCCAAGAAGGAGTCATTCGAATTTCATAGTTACAGCTCTGCCACTCGCCATCCTCTGAGTATGTTCCTACAATCCACGCCCTCCCAGTCGTTTGGAGTTCTATCAACGATCCGTATTCAAAGCCGATTACACCGAGCCAGTTGTAGAAGAACGTGCTTCCGTCAGGTCGATAGAACATTGACTGACCGCCGCTATACCCGTTCGAGTACTTCATTATCCATTGACGACCTCCCTGAAGCGCTTTCAGTTTTTGAAATGCATTTGGGAAAGGACCGAAAGTGATTAATCCGAACGGTCCGCCGTCGATTGGAACCCAAAACTGATTCTGAGTTCCGAGATCAGCTCGCCAGAAGTGACTGATGCTAACTAGGGGATTCTGATCACCAGAATAGACCGTCACTATCGCTTGCAGTATGCCCGGGACAACAGGAGCGGGATACATTTCCATCAGTTCTTCATGAAGAGAAATGTTGTAGACTACATCTTCGAGGTCTTCTCTCCAAGCCCCCGTTACTACCTTTCCCGTCTCCCACGGTCGAGAGCCGATCTCATTTGTCCCGATGCGATTGGCAATCGGAGCTATTTCTCCCACATGAGCACGAAGGAGCTTGTATGCCTCGCGGGCAATGTGCTGATGAGCGGGCTCTTTGTGTGCAAAGCAAAGAGACGAAAGGGAAAGGAATGTCATGCATAGAGCTATCCGGCGTGCATTCATTGGACTATTCCTTGAGGTGGTTCTATCAAATGAAGACGGCAAGATCGAGTTGCACATCCAACAAGATTCTGGTCCCCTTTGTATCAGACAACCTGAGAAGTGGACCCGCGTGCATGGAACTTCGGAGATGATTTCCCCAGGCCTTCTCCAATCCGATCATGCCAGAGATGAGAGATATTCTCTCTCTCGAATCATCCCCCGTGACAGAGGCATGCGTGAACGCCATCATCATGCTGGGCGACACATCAATTTCCGGGATAAGAAAATATTCTACGCCGACAGACGCGGCGACACTCTTTCTTCCCGCCAGCCCGAGAAACGGAGGAACTCCCACGCCTAGTCCAACACAAATGGCTCTAGAAACGTAGTATTCGCCCGAGACGAACAGCGTGCGGGAAATACCAAGTCCTATTCGGAGTCCTACTGCTCCTGACTGCCGAGGTCCAGGTTGTTCTTGCGGAAGGCAATTCTGAAGGCAAAAGAGGACCAAGAACCCAATTGAACTGAACTTTGCTCTCATTTTGAAATCTTCCTTCCGTGCAATGTGAAGGCAGATGATTCGGCCTTGTCGAAAACCTTGTCGGCAGACCAAATTCACACAGCAGCCACATGTCAGATGCACAAAAGCCCACCTCACCGGTCAATGACCGCCAGGATGGGCTTTCGGAATGGGGAATACCTAGCAGGTTGCGGAAGAACCCCCTAGCGGGGCCATTTGGTTGAAACCTTTTTGTGATTCGTACGTTCTTCGCATTGTCATCAATCTATTATTGGGAGCACTGCAATGCGAGGCCGCGAACGACGTCAAGATACGATGTTCAGCTATGTTTCGATGGAGGACCGGATCCCTGCGGACCATCCATTGCGAGGGATTCGCAAGCTTGTCGAGGAGATATTGAAGAGCCTGTCTCCGCGGTTTGATCGGATGTATTCGGAGGTGGGCCGTCCGTCGATCCCTCCAGAACAGTTGTTGCGAGCGCTGTTGCTTCAGGTGCTGTATACGATCCGAAGCGAGCGGCAACTGATGGAGCAGCTGGATTACAACCTGCTGTACCGCTGGTTTGTTGGTCTGACGATGGACGACGAGGTCTGGGATGTGACTGTGTATACCAAGAACCGGGACCGTCTGCTGGAAGGAGACATTGCCACGGCGTTCTTTGACAAGGTATTGCTTATTGCTCGCAGCAAGGACCTGATCAGCCAGCAGCACTTCACCGTCGATGGAACGCTGCTTGAAGGCTGGGCGAGCCTGAAGAGCTTCAAACCCAAGGGCGAGGACAAGACCCCTCCGCCGGATGACCCCGGTAACCCGACGGTCGACTTCCATGATCAGAAACGCAGCAATGCCACACATGAATCGACGACCGACCCTGAGACACGCTTGTTCCGCAAAGGGGCAGGCAAAGAAGCCAAGCTCGTCTACATGGGACATGCCACCACGGAAAATCGCCATGGGTTGGTTGTCGCCGCATCCGTAACGATTGCCTCCGGGACAGCCGAAGCCGAACAGGCCGTGGTCATGGCTCGGGAGCTGAAACGGAAGAACCTTCACCCCCGCACGATCGGTGGAGACAAGTTGTATGACCAGCAGGCTGTTGTTGAAGGGCTACGAAAGCTTGACATTACGCCGCATGTTGCCCAGAAGGCCAAGGGTACAGCCATCGATGTTCGCACGACGCGTCATTTGGGCTATTTGATCAGCCAGGTCAAACGCAAGTTGATCGAGGAGGCCTTTGGTTGGGGCAAGACGGTCGGGCTGTTGAGGAAGCTGCATCATCGGGGTAGAGAGAGAGTCGCTTGGGTGTATGTGTTCACGATGTCGGCGTTCAATTTGGTCAGAATCAACAACCTGGTTGGATGATCATCGATCCATTGCTGGATGAACCAATCGATCAACACAACAAAGCGACAAACCATTGAGACTCCCGCTCCCACGACATGATGTATCACGATCATTGATCTCGAGGGACGCCTCAATTTGACTCTACATAACCATTCTTCCGCAACCTGCTAGACATCCGATATCCTAGGTTCCCCCCTTAATGATCGGTTGTGAGGTTACAGGCTGACGGGCGCAAGAGAAAGTTGGCGAAGTGCGGAGTGAGTGTCAAGGGGAAATACGAGGGTGGTCAAGAATCCTGCGTCACGTTCTCGTTTTTGCGACATGACTCAACAAAGAGACACAAACGCCCAAGCTCATCACTTGGGCGTCTTTGTGAACAACAAACGGCCTCAATTCAAGAAAGACAACGGAACTTCTGTCTGTAGTCACGGCCGGTGTGCGCAGGCTAAAGCCCGCCAGCCGTGATCGAATCATCCTCGGCGGGCAGGCCCGCGGCTAGCGCCTGAGGACAGTATGATGTTTGCTTTTCGAAGGGCAGCAGAGGCGCGCCGAGCGTCGGCTGCGGACTCAAACCACAATCGAAACGTCCCGCCCAGTCCTTCGCGCACCTTGATCAATTCGATGTCCTTGATGTTGATCCGCGCACGGCTCAGTGCACGGATCACGGCCAAGAGCGTTCCGGGCTTGTCCTCGAGGAATACCTGAATGCCTGTCAGCGTATGCAGAAATCCCTTCATACCTGCCGGGATCTGCGAGCGGATACTTCGTGCTTCGTCAAACGTGTGGCGAAGACGGCGCGGCGCATGGCGCAGGGCGCGATCGATCTGTTCCAACTCCATCCGATAGAGGCGCAACGCCGAGCGGATCTCCCGACGATTTTCCTCCAGAATGTCACCCCACATCCCGAATGGACTCGACGCGATCCGGGTCATGTCCCGGAAGCCGCCGGCCCCCAAGGCGAGGTACTTTCGGGCGACGGGATGTCTCCATCCTGCCGTCCGCATCAATGCCACCGCCGCCAACTGCGGCAGATGACTGACGGCCGCCACTGCGGCGTCGTGGCGTGCTGCATCCATCTGCACCACGCGCGCGCCGAGGCGATGGAAGAAGGTCGCACACTTCCGCATCGTTCGGCCCGGAGTGTTGGCCAACGGAGAGAGCACATAAAGCGCATTCTCAAAGAGCAACGGTTGTGCGGCCGTGATCCCGGACCGTTCGGCACCCGTCATAGGGTGGCCTCCGATGAAATTCCCGCGCGGGAACAGCCGCTCAGCATGAGCCAGAATGGCCTGCTTGACCGAGCCGGTATCGGTGACCAACGTGGTGGATGGAACGTGTGGGGCGATGGAACTCAGAACCTGCCGGATGGCCTTGGAAGGAACGGCAACGACGACCAGGTCAGCAATACCGACGGCGGCGTGGAGGTCATGCGCCATATGGTTGATGGCGCCGAGGGCCAGAGCCTTTCGCAGAACGGATGGCCGGTCGAAACCGACCACATGGACATCGCGAAAGGTCCGCCGGAGGGCGAGACCGAAGGAGCCGCCGATCAGTCCCACTCCGACGATCAGGACCGAAGGAAAGGGGGAAGGAGAAGAGGTGTGGCGTGCCATGGGGATGCGAGATGAAAGTACGAAGATGGAGGTTGGTAGACTGGAGACTTCAGATGTCAGACGACAGATCCCGGACTGAATCGCGAAGTCGAGAACCGAACTCATAATCGCCGAGAATCGGAATCCACCTTCGCCCCCGCTCTTCGATTGTCTATTCACACTTCACTATTCACCGCTCTCTCACGCAATGCTTCTCCCGATCGCCTCCGCGATGATCCGGACCTCACGCATGAGTTGGTCGAACTGGTCCGGGAACAGGGACTGCGCGCCGTCCGATTTCGCGTGGTCGGGGTCGTTGTGTACCTCGACCATGATACCGTCAGCCCCTGCGGCCACGGCGGCACGGGCCATCGGTATGACCTTGTCCCGAAGGCCGATGCCGTGGGAGGGGTCTGCCACAATGGGAAGGTGACTTCGTTTCTTGACCAGCGGAATGGCGCCGATATCCATGGTGTTGCGCGTGGACGGTTCAAAGGTGCGGATGCCGCGCTCGCACAACATGACCGAGTGATTGCCGCCCGACAAGATGTATTCGGCCGACATCAGCCATTCCTCGATGGTCGCCGAGATACCGCGCTTCAACATGACCGGCTTGGAGGCCTTTCCCAGGTCGCGCAGGAAAGTGTAGTTCTGCATGTTCCGCGCCCCCACCTGCAGGATGTCGGTATACCGCTCGACCAGGTCGATCTGGCTCCGGTCCATCACCTCCGTAATGACCTGCAGGCCGTTCGCATCGGCGGCTTGGCGCAGCAACTGCAGTCCTTTCTCACCGAGTCCCTGGAATGCGTACGGCGACGTGCGCGGCTTGAACGCCCCACCCCGAAGAACTGTCGCCCCAGCCTTCTTCACTCTGGCAGCGACGGTGTGGATCTGCTCTTCGCTCTCCACTGCACATGGTCCTGCCATCACGACCACGGGATCACCTCCCAGCTGGACTGAGCCGAGCTTGATCAGAGTGCCTTCGTTTCGGAACGCCCGGCTGGCCAGTTTGTACGGGTCTGAGATCCGCACGACCTCGGCAACACCCGGCAGTAGTTCTACTTGCCGGTGATCAAAGTCGGGCTGCACACCGATCGCGCCGATGACGGTATGCTGGACACCTGTGGAGCGATGGATGTCAAATCCATGCTCCGTCAGGAATTGGATGATCCCTT
>CAYIHQ010000169.1:0-5609 GCA_964362905.1 uncultured Ignavibacteriaceae bacterium | reverse complement strand
TGCTTCCCACGGCACCGATCCTCTCGTCCTCTCTCACCGTTTCAGCCACCGAACAGGCCTCCTGGATCTCGGGCAAACACCGTCTCGTCGGATTCGCGGCTCTGCCGACGTACGCGACCAAGCCCGCGGTGGAGGCGGCTCCGACCGTGTTCACGCCACGGCAGACGCTCGATGCCGCTGCGACATTCTTCTCGTCGATCGGGCAGCGCATGGAACTCGTGCAGGACCGCGTGGGCCTGGTGTCTGCGCGGATCATCTGTCAATTGATCAACGAAGCGGCCTTCGCGCTCCAGGACGACGTGGCGCGCCCGGAGGACGTTGACACCGCCATGAAACTGGGAGTACATTATCCCCATGGCCCGTTCGCGTGGGCCGAGATCCTCGGCGTGCGGAACGTCGTCGCAGTCCTCCAGGCGTTGCACGCGGAGTATCAGGAAGAGCGTTATCGGCTCGCGCCGTTGTTGAAACACATGGCTCTGGGCGGAGAATGGTGGCATCGCAGGAATGAGACCAGCACAAAGGACGCATGATCATGAAGAGAGCACTCGGACTGTTGATCGCCTTGGCCGCCACGGTTGCCATGAGTCAGCCCAAGCTGTCGATTGACAAGCAGGAGATCGATCTGGGGATCGTGTATCGCGGCGCGGTCAAGAAAGCCAGCTTCAGCATCAAGAACATCGGCAACCAGCCGCTGAAGATCCTGCAGATGGTCCCCTCCTGTGGGTGCACAGCCCTGAAGCGGCCCAAGGACATTCTCGATCCGGGCGAATCGGACATTGTGGAGGTTGAATTCAGCAGCGCCACCTTCCGCGGACGTGTCGAGTCGAAGAGGGTCGACATCCAGTCCAACGACCCCACGGCGGAGTATGCCACCGTGCTGTTGTCTGCCGATGTCCGGGAGGAACTTGCCCCCGTGCAGGGTTCGTGTCTCGCGTGGTTCGGCGCGGTTCCGCTAGGGAAGACCGTTGAATACAAGATCACCTTCCAGAACATCACCGGCCGGGCCATCACGATCAAGGGCTTCAAGAGTCCAACCGGTCGCGCGACCGCCAAATGGATCAAAGCGCGCCTCGCACCGCAGGATTCTGTAGAGATCACAATCGTACTGACACCGGACCGGGAAGGATACACGTCCGACCACATCGATATCGAGACGGACAGCAAGAATCAGCCGACGGTCTCCGTGAGCGTCATGTTCATCGGGCAGAAGGCATCGTAGCACCACCGCACACCCCTCCTGTCATGCCTGCCACGCCCATCATCCGCACCGCCATTCGAGAAGGGATCGTCCTTTCAGCCCTTTCCCTCGTCCTCGCGCTCTTCTATAACGGGGTGACCGGGAAAGGGGTCTTTGCCGGAGACTGGTCCCGCCCGTCGAAGTCCCCGCTCGCAGCGGCGGCTCCGGAGATCATTTCCCTTGAGACCGCGGCAGATTTGCAGCGGTCGGGTGCAGCTCTCTTTGTCGATTCCCGTCACGCCTTCGACTTTCGACTCGGCCACATCGTAGGCGCCATCAACATACCCCTGCAAGAGTCCGACGCCGCAATCGCCGTGCTCGCACAGCCGAAAGGCCGAACCATCGTCGTCTATTGTGATGGCAAAGAGTGCAAATCCAGACTTGATGTCGGCTCGAAGTTAACGGCGGCTGGATACGGAAAGGTCCTCGTCTTCTTCGCGGGCTGGTCGGCGTGGAAGCAGGCCGGACTTCCGGTGACGGAGGGCGCGCGATGAAATCGCTTCTCTCGAATCCATGGCTCGAACTCGCCACTCGATTTGTCGCTGGCACCATTTTCATCGCCGCCAGTATCGAGAAGGCGGCCGACCCGGCGGCATTCACCACCCTCATCGAAAATTACAAGATCCTGTCTCCCCAGCTTTCGTTGCTCGTCGCCAGCACGCTTCCCTGGGTCGAGTTGGTATGTGGATTCGCTATTCTTTTCGGCTGGGGTGTGCGCGGAGGGGCGCTGGTTCTTGGCTTATTGACGGTGGGCTTCACGGCAGCGGTCATCTCGGGCGTCCTTCGGGGACTGGACATTTCCTGCGGCTGCTATACGCTGGATCCGGACGTGGGCCGAATCGGTTGGCGCAAAGTGGTTGAAAACACGGGACTTCTTGTTTTGTTCCTTTTTCTGGTATATTCCACCGGCACTCGGTACACGCTGGAGGCTTGGCTTTCCAGCCGCACCGGGAAGGAGGGCGCAGTGAACTGACGCCGTTTCGGTTCCGCTCCTCTCTTTGTTCGCTTCCCCTCCCGCCCTCGTTCGTTCCATTCCCTGCACCGTTCCGTATTCCCATGGCCGCTCGGACGCCCTCTGAGGCGTATATCATTGAAGCCGTTCGCACACCCGTCGGCAGATACGGAGGCGCACTTGCGTCCGTCCGGCCGGACGACCTGAGCGCACTCGTGCTCAAGGCGCTCGCCGCTCGCACTGGGATCGACCCAGCCCTCGTGGACGACGTCCTTTGGGGTTGCGCCAATCAGGCGGGTGAAGACAACCGAAACGTTGGGCGGATGGCCGTGCTCTTGGCCGGATTCGCCCATTCGGTGCCGGCGACGACGATCAACCGACTGTGCGGGTCCAGCCTCGACGCCATCAACATGGGGGCCCGCGCAATCTGGAGCGGCGACGCCGGGCTGGTCATCGCCGGTGGGGTGGAATCGATGAGCCGGGCGCCGTACGTCACTCCTAAGAACGTCTCCGGACGAGCGCTCTTTGGAAACCTGACGGCCTATGATACAGCCCTCGGATGGCGATTCCCTAATCCGGTTCTGGAAAAACTGATGCCTCTGGAATCGATGGGAGAGACTGCCGAGAACATTTACGAGCGGACGAAGATCTCGCGCGAAGCACAGGACCAGTTTGCGCTCCGCAGCCACGAGCGCGCAGTGCAAGCCACGATCGATGAACGATTTGCCGAAGAGATCGTGAACGTGGAAGTGAAGGAGAAACGCGGCGAAGCAGTCGTCGTCGCGGAAGATGAAGGTCCGCGTGCGGACACCTCGCTCGAACAGTTGGCCAGGCTCTCCCCTGCCTTTCGGAAGAATGGATCGGTGACGGCCGGGAACTCTTCGTCCCTCAACGATGGCGCGTCCGCGGTCCTGCTGGCCTCCGAGCAGGCTGTCAAGGACCTCGGACTCACTCCGAAAGCCCGCATCGTCTCCACAGGAGTGAGTGGCGTCGATCCCCGAACGATGGGAATGGGACCTGTTCCCGCAACTCGAGCGGCGTTTGCGAAGGCCGGTTTGACGGCCCGCCACATGGACCTGACTGAACTGAATGAAGCATTTGCCGTCCAGGCGCTGGCGGTCATGCGCGAACTGGAACTCGATCCCGAATTGACGAATGTAAACGGCGGCGCCATCGCCCTGGGCCATCCGCTCGGGTGCAGCGGCGCACGCATTATGACCACCCTTGTCCACGAATTGACACGGCGCCGGGGCCGATACGGCCTTGCGACCATGTGCATCGGTGTCGGACAGGGCATTGCCACGATCATCGAACGCACCTAAGAACCCATCCTCACCCCCGAGGCCACACATGAAAGAGAAACGCGAATATCTTAAGAATCTGAAGCCCGAGAGCCTGATGATGTCCTACGGCTACAAGCCGGAATGGTCCGAGGGCTCGGTGAAGTCCCCCATTTTCCAGA
The DNA here is from genome assembly GCA_964362905.1 of uncultured Ignavibacteriaceae bacterium. GTDB lineage: Bacteria > Bacteroidota > Ignavibacteria > UBA10030 > UBA10030 > 2-02-FULL-55-14. Next base: position 1,958 of record CAYIHQ010000169.1, on the reverse strand, counting down.
CCTCGACGTTCACGTTCAAGTCCGCAGAGATCGGCAAGGCGCATTTTGAACTCGCCTACGGCAAGCGAACGCTTGGCCCGGGTGAAGAGCCCGGCCTGGTCTACACGCGCATCAACAACCCGGACATCGAGATCCTGGAAGACCGGCTGTGCCTCTGGGACGGCGCGGAGGCGTGCGCCGCGTTCGCCAGTGGGATGGCCGCGATCTCCACGACGCTGATGGAGTTCCTCAACCCCGGCGACCTGGTTCTCTTCAGCGAGCCTCTTTATGGCGGAACAGAGCATTTCCTCCGGGAATTTCTGCCGAAGATGGGAGTCGAAGCGGTGAGTTTCCTGCCTGGACAGACCGCGCCTGATCTCCGAGCCATCTTGAAGCAAAGCGGCAAGGCCGACAAGCTGGCCATGATCTACTTCGAGTCCCCGGCCAACCCGACGAACGACCTTATCGACATCGCCATGGTGGTGCAACTGGCGAAAGAATACTCTGCAAAGGATCGACGCGTGTTGACGGTCATCGACAACACGTTTTTGGGCCCTCTATTCTCCCAGCCGTTGAAGCTGGGTGTCGATCTGGTCATCTACTCTGCCACCAAGTACATCGGCGGCCACAGCGACGTAATTGCTGGTGCGACGCTCGGATCCGCCGAGCACATCATGAGGGTAAAAGCACTCCGGTCCATGCTCGGTTCCATGGTCGGCGCGCATACAGGCTGGTTGTTGATGCGCTCGCTCGAAACGCTGAAGCCGCGTATGCTGCTGCAATGCGAGAACGCCAAACGCGTCGCCGCTTGGCTCGTATCTCATCCCAAGGTGAGTAAGGTGTACTACCCCGGCCTGCTGAAGCCGGGGAACGCGCAATATGACATCTACCAGCGGCAGTGCCTGGCGCCGGGAGCGATGATCAGCTTTGACATCAAAGGGGGGGAGCGGGAAGCGTTCCGGTTCCTCAATTCCCTTAAACTCATCAAGCTGGCGGTCAGTCTGGGAAGCACGGAATCGTTGGCCGAACATCCGTACTCCATGACGCACTGCGGCGTCGACGACACGGTCAAGAAGCACATCGGCATCACGGAGAAGCTCGTGCGCCTGTCCGTCGGCGTTGAGGATCCGGACGACCTGATCTGGGACATCGACCAGGCATTGAAGCACGTCGAGCTTACGGGAGACGCGCCCGTGACCGCAGAGGCCGCCCAGGGAGTCAAGGGATGAGGGAGGCGGCCCGGCTTGCCGCGCTTGTCCTGGCCACCATCGTTCTTCCCCACGAAGTGGCGGCCCAATCGAACGAGGAGCTGGTCCGTGCCTCGTACGCGAAGGAAGAACATCGGGTGCCCATGCGCGACGGCGTTCGGTTGTTCACACAGGTCTATCGGCCACGCGACACCTCCCGCACGTACCCGATCCTTTTCGTCCGCACGCCATACAGCATACGGCCCTATGGTCCGGATGCGTATCGCACCTCCCTTGGACCGTCCACCCTGCTTCAGCAGGACGGATACATCTTCGTCTATCAGGATGTCCGGGGCAAATTCATGTCGGAGGGAACGTTCGAGTTCATGAGGCCGCATCGTCCCTCCAAGAGTGGTCCTGCCGACACGGACGAAAGTTCCGATACCTACGATACGATCGAGTGGCTCATCCGAAACGTCCATGGACACAACGGACGAGCAGGGATGTGGGGGATCTCGTATCCGGGATTCCAGGTGGCGATGGGTCTCGTGGATGCGCATCCCGCGTTGAAGGCCGCTTCGCCGCAAGCCCCCATGGCGGACACGTTCGTCGGGGACGACTTCCACCACAACGGCGCATTCTGGCTCATGCACGCGTTCGGCTGGCTCTGGTTCACAGCGCCGATGTTCACCGACAGCGTCGCGTTGACGCAACGACCCACCGAGGAGACCTTTCCGACGCCCGACGGCTACGATTTTTACGACGTTTCCGAACTTTTTCATGACCGCTCAA
>CAYIHQ010000168.1:0-5665 GCA_964362905.1 uncultured Ignavibacteriaceae bacterium | reverse complement strand
CACGGACATCAGTGAGGCAGGCGGGCCGCAAGGGAAGAAGGGTGTTTTCGACACGGACGAGAAGCCGAACACCTTCCGGGAGACCACGACGTACAACAATTTCTATGAGTTCGGGACGGACAAGTCGGACCCGGCGGAATACTCCGACAGTTTCAAACCGGCCCCCTGGACGGTGCGGGTCGACGGACACGTGAAGAAACCGGCTGACTACCGGCTGGAGGATCTGCTCAGACCGTCTACGGTCGAGGATCGCATCTACCGCATGCGGTGCGTGGAGGGATGGTCGATGGTCATTCCGTGGCGCGGCATTCGGCTCGCCGACATCCTCAAACGCGCCGAGCCGACGTCGAAGGCGAAATACGTCGCCTTCCAGACCGTCCAGCGGCCCGAAGAAATGCCCGGCCAGCGCCGTTCGGTGCTCGACTGGCCGTACGTGGAAGGATTGCGGCTGGACGAGGCGCAGCATCCTCTCACGTTCATGGCGACGGGGCTGTACGGAAAGGACCTGCCGAACCAGAATGGAGCGCCGTTCCGTCTCGTCGTCCCGTGGAAGTACGGCTTCAAGTCGATCAAGTCCATCGTGCGCATCACCCTGACGGCCACGGAGCCGCCGACGACCTGGAACCTCTCGGCCCCGAACGAGTACGGGTTCTACAGCAATGTCAATCCGGAGGTGGACCATCCACGCTGGAGCCAGAAGACCGAGCGACGCATTGGAGAGTTTGGAAAGCGGAAATCGCTGATGTTCAATGGCTATGCGGAGCAAGTGGCGGGACTGTATGCGGGGATGGATCTGAAGAAGAACTTTTGAGCCGAAAAGGAAAACCGAAACTCTCAACTTCCAAGAAAACGGAAAGGGACGAAATCGTGAGAAGGCAAGTTTGAGGTCCTTACTGGGCCGTTGGACTTTCGGGCGCATTGACTGTTTGAGAGTTACGTTTTTCCTTTTTCTTGACTTCTTGGAGGTTGTCGTTTGAAAGTTGAACTCAAAATTCTTGCTTTCATCCTCGGCCTCACGCCGTTTCTCCTCCTTGCCTACCGTTTCTCCACCGACCAGCTCTCCGTCAATCCGCTGGACGACATCACAGACGAGACAGGGACGTGGACGTTGCGCTTTGTCGTCCTCACGCTCGCGATCACGCCGCTGCGGGACCTGACGGGCTGGGGGGCGCTGGCGCGCTTCAGGCGGATGTCCGGCCTGTACGCCTTCTTCTACGGCACGCTGCACTTCTGCACCTACCTGTATTTCGACAAGTTCTTCGAGTGGCCGGAGATCATTCCGGACCTGACCACACGCCGGTTCATCATCGCCGGATTCTCGGCCTGGCTCATCATGCTGTCCCTCGCCATTACGTCGCCTACGTTCATGACGCGATGGATGGGGGGAAAGAATTGGAAGCGGCTGCACCGGGCGGTCTATGCCGTCGGGATCCTGGGCGTGATCCACTACCTGTGGCTCGTCAAGTTCGATATTCAGCGGCCGCTGATCTACGGCGGCGTTGTGGCGGTGCTGCTCGGTTACCGACTGTGGAAATGGTGGGAAGAAGCGGGACACAAAAAGCACAAAACGAGCACAAATGGCACAAGAAGGGTAGGCGCGACCCTTCTGGCTGGCAAGCCCGCTCAGCTCTCCGTCATCCCCGCACGCTTCTGGCGGGGATCGCCTCATGAGGCACCATTGCACATCAGAGATCTCCGCTCACGGCGCACTGGAGGCGACCCCGGCTAGCAGCATACCGGGGTGACGGAGGTCCTGTGGGGCGCGAGGGCCCCTGTCGGGTGGAATTCACCCTGCAGCCTTGTGCGAATTTGAGCTCTGTTTGGAATGTTTGAACCGTTTGATCTGTTTGCCTTCCCTCATTTGTCTTTCGTACGATAATCCTTACCTTCTCACTCTTCCCATTCACAAGGATCCTCCCCATGAGATCGTTCATCGTCGTAGTGGCGCTGCTCGCCTTGGCGGGCTGCTCCACACTCACCCTTGCTCCGTCCGATTTTGCCTGGCCGGTCATGTCCGAATTGACCGCCGACAAGGCCGGGACCGTCAGCGAAGACCGGTACCATCTCTCCTTCAACATCAAGCCGTTGATGCAGGAGGAGCTGCAAGATTCCGTCAACGTCGCGGGAAAGAGCGTCAGCGTCATCCGCGACCGGCAGGGATTCTATTTCGTCACCGGACCGAAATTCAAGAATGTCTACGTGTTCCAGCACGCCGCCGAAGGACTGGCCCTTGTGAGCTCGTTCAACGTCCATCCGACGGGACTTGCGAACCCTGAGTTCAACCAGCGGCCGCCGCACATCCAGCTGCTGAACGGGCGCGACAAGACGGTGCTCCTCACCCGCAGCGGCGTCTTTACACCGCCGACACCCGCGCCGGCGCCAGGAGGTGGAAAATGAAGAACCTCATCCTGTTGCTCGCACTGGCCGTCGCCGTGGCGACGGGCCAGGAACGGTCCGACTTCCAGACCGTTAAGGCGTTTGAACAGCAGACAAAGGCGGCCGCGAAGGCTACCGACGACGTCCAGACCGTGCAGGAATGCGCCGACGTGGCGCTGACGATCGACGACATCGAGAAGGAATTCACGCCGAGCAAGGCACTGCTCGACAAGGCCCTCTACGGCGGGAAGTTCGAGGAACGCGTCGCCCACCTGCGGTTCCAGTTGAAGCTGGCGCAGGACAAGCTCGGCATCATCGAGACCCAGGTGGTCCGAATCGTCGAACTGGAAGAGCAGGTGCGGCAGCTCGCCGGTGAAGTGGCGCGCCTGACGGGCGAGAACAACAAGTTGTTGGGGGACGTAGACCGGTTGTCGGGGAACGTGAAGGCGATGGGCGAGTCGAGCGCCGAGGCGGGCGCCCTCATTGATTCGCTCAAGGGCGTCATCTCGCAGCTGCAGAAGGGGCTTAAGGAAAGCGACCAGATGATCTTTGCCCTGGTCGACAGTCTCTTTATGCAGTACAACAAGGAAGTGGACCAGATGGCCGACACCGAGAAGCGCGGCCTGGGTATTCGCATGGACCGGAACAACGTCGTCTCGTCCGTGAAGGCGTCCATCGAGAACAACCTGCGTTTTCTCGAGCGGGCTCAGTTGAAGGGCGGCGACTTGGCGGCGATCCTGCAGCAGCAACAGAAGTTCTCGTCGCAGTGGAAGGGGATCGGTCCTAAACTGACGTCGCTCTACCTTAGCAACAAGCAGCGGGCGAAGGAGCTGGCGGCGGTGGATACGCTGCTGGCGAAGTGGTCCACGACGGCCACGGACGCCTACTGGCGCGGGGTCAACGTTGCGTTCACGAGCCGCCAGATGGCGGTGAAGCCGATCGCGTCGGGGAACGACTTTGTGTCAAACCTCACGGCCTACGTCAATGGGCGGATGGCGGCGGAGACCCCCAAAGATGAGAAGGCGAAGGAATTCCAGGCCTTCGATGCCATGTGGACCGCCGAGATGGTGAATGGCTGGGTGCCGCTCATGGAGAGCCGCGGCGATCTGACGGCCGACCAGAAGAAACTGGTTGAGGGGAAGGTGGAGGAGTGGCGCGAATCGTTCGCCGGCACATCCCCGTTTACATATGCGCTGATCTTCGTGGTGATCGTAGGCATGTTGGCAGTCGCGTATACCAGATGGAAGAAGCCGGTTGTAGGGAAGCCGTAGGGAGCAAGGAGCAAGAGGCAAGAAGTATTAAAGAAACTCTACACTGAGGTCCACAGAGAGAAGCGATCCTTCGTTCTCTGTGGGCCTCTTTCTATTCTCCGTGGGACTCAGCGTCACATCGCCTCAACGAATTGTGAATTGGTGATAGGCTGATTATGTACCAACCCATTGGGACTTGACAATTCGATTCAGTTTTTGCACGTGGCCGAAGAATCACCAACCTGAGGGGGTTGTCATGACACATCCATCCGGGGGATACTATGTCCTCCAAGTTCCGTTTGTCCGCGTTTCATCCAGTCCATCCAGGGAACGGATCGCCACAAAGACCCCGACCAGAAGGCCCGGCTTTCAGCTTGCCGGGGCAGTCACGTCGGTGCGGGGGCACAAGAGGCATGTGAATCGGCCTGTGCACATTTGCAGAACTCGTCTCAATTCAAAATCAAACGGCGTCCGCTGCCTTCGCTGTGTCCGCCTCGGCGAGCCATCGGCGAGACAGGTCGCTCCGAGGAACATTCTTGAGCTGGCTTCTAGCCTGAGTGGCCTCAGGCGGTTGTTCTTCTGTTTTCTCATGATGCCCTGCGGCCTGCACGCTCGTACCTCCTTGCGGCATCACGGGAAACAGTGTCCGTCGGGTCCGTCGCGGCGATCCGGGACGAGCCGTGGACATCCGGCATGGCGACGACTGCCGGTCAGCTCGTTCTGCGTCGCCCCGCCGACCATGCGGACATTGTCTTTCCCCTCGCATGGGGCAGCGTGACGGTCTATGTGGGGTCCATGTCCGACGCGGCCACTGGGAGCGTGCGATTGGCGTGGAGAACGAGCACAGAGAGCGACAATTATGGATTCGAGGTGGAGAGGAGAGCGATTGCGAATCGCGAATTGCCAATTGTGAATTATCAGAGGCGTATCCGAATCCGTTCAATCCGGCGACGGCGATCGAGTTCTCGCTGGCCGATGCGGGCGTGGCTTCGCTGAAGGTCTACACCGTGCTCGGCCAGGAAGTGGCGACGTTGTTCAATGGCGCTGCAGAAGCGGGACGCGTGTATCGCACCACGTGGGATGCCTCGGGCATGCCGAGCGGCATGTATTTTGCGCGATTGGAAAGTGCGGGGAAGGCGGGAATGAAGAGGCTGATGCTGGTGAAGTGAAGAAAGTTAGATACGTAATATCAAAAAGTTGAAATAAGGCGGTCTCACCGGGATCCGTAGAGGTCCACAGAGAAAAGCTGCTCCGTGGACCTCTTCTATTTCTCAGTGGAACTCTGTGAATGACCATCCGAACGCCACGGACCTATCTCCGCCGTTCTCCGCGCTGCGGTTTGGCTCTTTGCCGGTTTGGACGTTCGTTTGGGACGTTTGCCTGTCCGACTGGGATTGAACGGCCCCGGTCAGGCGGGGATGTTTGGAACATTTGGAGTCTTTGCTACTTCTGCACCCGCAGCAGATTCCCCACCGCCGCCACCAGGAAGATCCCGTTCGCCAGCCACGCGGTCAGCAGCGGGTTCAGGTCGCCGTTGTAGCCGAAGACCTGGCTGATCTTCATGAAGGCGAGGTAGATGAACGTGACCGCGACGGCAATGCCGAACCCGAGCGCGGTCCCCGTGCGGGCGCGTCCGGCGGCGAATGGCACGCCGAACAGGACCATAATGATGCTCGCGAACGGAAAGGCGAGCTTGCTGTGGTAGTCCACAAGCCAACGGGACACATCCTGCCCCGCCCGCTGCTGGCTCTGGATGAACTCCTTCAGGTCCCCGTACTGCATCTCGTCCGGCTTCCGCTGCTTCTTTTCGATGTCCTCGGGCATGAGGTTCAACGTCCCCACATACAGGCGCTGGAACGGAATGACCGGGTCGGTCAATTCCACTGTCCCGCGATGGTCGCCATTCAGAAGCACCCATCCCCGCTGCGTCGAGTCGGTCGCCGCCTGCCACTGCATCCGCAGAGCATCGTATCGATGGTAGAGGACCGTCAGGTTCGTGTCGGCGAAGTCCTGAATGCTCACGCGGCTGGCCGTATGCG
>CAYIHQ010000167.1:0-5673 GCA_964362905.1 uncultured Ignavibacteriaceae bacterium | reverse complement strand
GGCTTGCTTGATGCTTGAGACGGCGATGTTCGGGCGAGAGATCGTCAGCAGGGACGGGAACGCGCGGACGGGAGTGCCCGGAACGATCAGGGCGGGAACATTGAAGCTGCGCGCTTCGCCGACAACGCCTGCCGACCTCCAATCACCCGTGTACGGGAAATAGGCGTACGTAAAGTGGTGGTCGCCGACGTCTGTGAACTCAGGGGCCGTTTGGTGGATCGGTTCGATCGGGTGCGGGTAGCGCGGCGAACGAAGAAGCGTCAGGCGAAGGTTGTTGTCCCGGCAATCATACCCATACTTCGAATCGTTGAGGAGCGCGCCGCCGATCTTCCCATCGCCGACCGCCGCCCACTGCTGGGCGGGGACCTCGAATTTCGCCTTGTCGGCGGGTTCCTTGGATCGGGTCGACCGTTCCACGGCGCCGAATTGGATCTCGTATGTCGCGGTCGTTACTCGGGTCCCGAGCGGGAATGCAACTTTGAGAAGCGTGTGGTGTTCCTTCCACCGCACCGAGGTCTCAAAATCGATGCGGGGTGATTCGTGATACAGGCGGATCAACTGCGTCAGGACCGATCCATTCTCCGTCCGGTACTCCTGGCGGAGTGTGGCCCGCAGCGGCCCCTGTTCGATAACCTTGGAGCCCCTAAAGGCGAAGAGGTCCGTGCGGTGGCGGTCGAAATCTCCCTCGATATCCCAGGCTTCCCACTCTTTCGGAGTGTCGCGGAAGGTCATGAACGCGTTGGCTCGCTTCCCCTTCTGCACGTACTCCCGCCGGGTCGACTTGTCGTAGATCGAACTAAGGCCTCCCTTGTTGTCGAACCGGATGCGAAGGCGTGGTGTCTCCGCCGTTCGCACGGCGAATCTCCACTGCGCCTGATCAATGGCGGGCGCGATCTGTCCCGGTCGAACGACGAAGCTCCGGAATCCCAGGGGCGGGATGGCGGGCACGAAGACCAGCAGTTTCGTGTGTCCTTTGGTGTGCTCGACGACCTGCGTTGTCAATCCGGCGCCATCCTGATCTTCTGCCATCCAGTGGGTGTTTGACCCCGCAACCTCTACTTCCGCATAGACGGGCCGTTCAAAGGCGAGCGGATTGAAGGCCGTCCAATGCGCCGGGCCTTTCGCCGCCGGTTTCAGGAGGAGGGCTCCCAGCGCTTTCGCAGCGATCGCGTCGGCGGCGGTTCGGACGGAGGCCAGGTCGGCCTTGGCCTCGTCCATCGCGTCCTTGATGGAGGTGCCGGGGATGATGTCGTGGAACTGATTCGTCAACAGCGTCTTCCAGGATCCATCAAGTTCGCGGACAGGGTAGGGCGCGGGTTTGACCCTCGGAAGGACCGTGCGCAAGGAGGCGAGGAGTTCGGCAATGTACAGCGCCCGTTCGGCGGCCCGATTCGCCTGCTTCACGTGACCATGCGTTGTAAACGTCCCTCGGTGCTTCTGGAGGTACAGTTCCTTGTCCCAGACCGGAAGGTCGGGTTCTCGAGATTCGAGATCCTTGAAGAACGCCGTCGGCGTGGAGAGTCGCGCCGCCGGCAAGCCGGGCATGGCACCGAGAAACCGCGCCGTTTCAACGTGCTCAACGGTTGGTCCTCCGCCTCCGTCCCCAAAACCAAAGGTCTGCATCAAGGGGAGGGGCTGTTCGTCGTCTCCGAAGAACTTCGCCGTCTTTCGGAGGTCTTTCGGCGTGATCTGAGCCTCGAGTCCAAGCGGCGGGATGTGAGAAAGGACGCGGCTCCCGTCGATGCCCTGCCACCAGAACGAGGTGTGGGGAAACGCGGTCGTGTCGTTCCAACGAAGCTTCGTCGTGAAGAAGTAGTTGATGCCGGACTTCTTGAGGATCTGCGGAAGCGACCACGTATAGCCGAACGTGTCGGGGAGCCACAGGATCTCCGATGAACGTCCGAATTCCTCCTGGTAGAACCGCGTGCCGTGCAGAACTTGCCGAACGAGGGATTCACCGGAGGGGATATTGCAGTCGGGTTCCACCCACAACGCACCCACCGGTTCCCATCTGCCGGCGGCGATCTGGGATTTGATCGAGCGGTAGAGGCCCGGGAATCGCTGTTTGGTCTGGTGGTAGAGAAGGGCCTGGCTCTGAGCGTACGAGAACTCCGGATACTGCTCGAGCATGCGAAGCGCGGTGGAAAATGTCCGTCCGTTCTTGCGTTCGGTTTCAGCGATCTTCCACAGCCACACCACGTCGATGTGTGACTGGCCGACGAGGTGCACGAGACCCGGGATCGTGGTCTGGAATTCCGTTCCGAGCGCTGAACGGAGAAAGGTGAGGGCGCGGGCTATGGCATTCGGATATTCTTCGCCCTCCGGCGCAAAATACTTGAGGAAGATGAGCGTTCGACGGATCAGCTCGCGGACCTGAGCGAGTTCCTGACTGTTGTGGTCGAGTGTCTTGGTCAGTTCCTGCAGGAGGCGCAGGCCGTAGTAGAGGGTCCGCGCGGTGGGGTCGATCTCGACCAGTTCCGCCGTCGAAAATTGATGATGTTTGTCCGACCGTCCGCCATAGGCTTCGACCGCGAGCTGAAATCGCTGATTCCGGCGCGCCTTGTCCGTGAGGAAGACATCGCAGTGGTTGCTATCCAGACCGTGGTGCGGTTCGCCGTTGAGATACAGCTGGCCTTCCGGAAAAGAGAGGCGCAGGCCGAGCGACTTGCCGACGGAGACCTCGGGAGCGGCGACGGACGATCGGAACCAGACGGTCCTGTCAAACCGACCCCACTCGAATGGCACGCGAATGTCGGCCCAGCCCTTCTCCTTGAAGTCCGACCGTTCGGCACCGGGGATCGTCCCTTCTTTCATCCTCCAATCCAGCAACGGAAACCGCCGGGGGAAGATGGCGTCACGGACATGCCCGAGTATCTGATCGAGAAGTTCGATTGCCATTTTGTCAGTGCAAAGGGTCGATTCCAAAAAAGTGTGTGGAAGATAGGGAAATCACAACTGATGGGCAAGAAAGAACTTGAGCACATCGATGCATTGCATATTCCAACGGCATCGTGTACATTGGCCCCGTTTCTGATCCCAGACGGCCGCTCACAAGCTCGCAGTGCGCCCCACCGGTCGCCTTCCCTGACGAATTAGCACCCCACACCCCCGCATTGCCATGCATATCATCGATTGGACGATCATCGGAGCGTATTTCATCCTCAGCGCCGGAGTGGGATTGTATTATGCGAAGAGGGCGGGGAAGGATCTCCACGAATTCTCCTTTCGGGCCGGAATCTTCCTTGGTGGCTTGCCGGCACCTCCATGGTCGCGACGACGTTTGCCGCCGATACGCCGTTGGCGGTCACAGAACTGGTCGCAAAGAACGGTATCGCCGGAAACTGGCTGTGGTGGAACTTCGTCTTCGGGTCAGTATTCACCGTCTTCTTCTTTGCTCGTCTCTGGCGTCGCGCAGGGATCCTCACAGATGTGGAGTTCGTCGAGTTGCGCTACGCGGGGAAAGGCGCTGCTTTCCTGAGGGGATTCCGCTCACTGTATCTCGGCATCTTCCTGAATTGCGTCATCATGGCTTGGGTGAATGTGGCGATGGGGGCGATCCTGGAAGGGATGTTCGGGATCCCTCGGGAGCAGGTCACGTACTATGTCGTCGGGGCGATGCTGGTAACGGCCGCCTATTCTGCCACCTCGGGCATGTGGGGGGTGGCCGTGACGGACGCGCTCCAGTTCGTCCTAGCTATGGCGGGGACGATCGCACTTGCCGTTGTGGTTCTCAACCTTCCTGAGGTGGGCGGAGTTGAGGGATTGAAGGCGCAGCTGCCGGAGTGGGCCCTGCGGTTCACGCCAACCATCGGCGATATCGGCTTGCAAGAGGGAGTGGCAGGGGCATTCGCTTTGAGTGCCGGGGCGTTCGTGGCGTTCATCGGAGTTCAATGGTGGGCGGCGTGGTATCCCGGTGCCGAACCCGGCGGCGGTGGCTATGTGGCGCAGCGGATGATGTCGGCCAAGGATGAGAAACACTCGCTGTTTGCAACGTTGTGGTTCACAGTGGCGCACTATTGCATTCGACCGTGGCCTTGGATCCTGGTGGGGTTGGCATCTCTCGTCTTGTACCCCGAACTCGCGCTGGAGGACAAGAAGCTGGGGTACGTGTATGCGATGCGGGATCACTTGCCCCCGGGGCTCAAGGGATTGCTGGTCGCGTCGTTCTTCGCGGCCTACATGTCCACACTCGCGACACAGTTGAATTGGGGTACGTCGTACGTCATCAATGACTTCTACAAACGGTTCATTCGTCCGAATGCTTCGCAGCGGTCGCTCGTGGCTGTGTCACGGGTTACAACGCTTCTCATGATGGTGGTCTCCGTTGTCGTGACTCAGTTCATCGACACGATCTCCGGAGCATGGACCTTCATCATCGAATCGGGCGCCGGACTCGGCCTGGTGCTTATTCTTCGGTGGTTCTGGTGGCGCATCAACGCCTGGAGTGAGATCGCCGCCATGATCACACCTCTCGTCGTCTACAGCCTGATGAAGGCGTTGTTCCCGATGGTGTTCCCGGAGTCGCTGTTCGTCATCGTCGGCGTGACCACGTTCGTCTGGCTCGCCGTGACGATGATGACACCTCCGGTGCCTCAGGAGCAACTCATCACATTTTACCGCCGCGTGCATCCCGGAGGACCTGGTTGGCGTCACATTCAAAGCCTCTTGCCCGCTGTCAAGGGCGACAGCGATTTCCGTATTCTCTGGTCATGCTGGCTCGCCGGCATCGTGCTGGTGTACGCCGCGTTGTTCGGCATCGGATCGTTGATCTTTGGCGAGCTGGTCGACACCGCGTTCTACGCCCTTGCTGTCGCCGTGTCGGCGTGGTGGATCAACCGAAGCATGAGCCGCATCGGTTTCTCGGCCCTGGTATCCTGAATCCACGCTTCGAAAGGAAGGTCATCCCATGCGAAAAAGCGCCCTCATTTCGATCTTGCTCGCTCTTGCGGTCATCGGCTTCCTCCTGTATCGGTGGTTCGTGCCGCGGCCGGCCGACGTGCTGTATGTGAATGGTCACGTCCTGACCATGGATGAAGGGTTCTCTGCGGCCCAAGCGTTCGCCGTGCGCGGCGACAGGATCGCGGGTGTCGGGTCAACCGCTGAGATGCGCAGGAAGTTTTCCGCACCGCAAGAGGTCGACTTGGGGGGCAAGACAGTTCTGCCCGGACTCATCGACGCGCACGCCCATTTCGTCTCTCTGGGCATCGCTCGAATGACCGTCGATCTTCTCGGATCTCTCAGTCCGGATCAGGCCGCCGCCCGGGTGCAGGAGCGGGTCCGCCGCTCGGAACCGGGCCAGTGGGTACGGGGACGCGGCTGGAACCAAAACCTGTGGCCGTCGAAGCAATTTCCCCATCATCGAACCCTCGACCGGGTTGCGCCCGATAACCCAGTGGTCCTGGGACGCGTCGACGGACATGCACTCTGGGTGAACAAGCGCGCGCTGGAGATCGCCGGGATCACACGCGCAACACCCGACCCGTCGGGAGGCCGCATCGTGCGCGACGCCAACGGAGAGCCGACCGGCGTCCTCGTCGACAATGCGGAACAACTGGTCGCAGTCCATGTCCCGCCGCTGTCGCAGAAAGAAGTGGAAGAGGCGATGCTCCTCGCCCAGCAGGAATGCCTGTCGCTCGGCCTCACCGGTGTGCATGACATGGGAGTCGACACGCA
>CAYIHQ010000166.1:0-5676 GCA_964362905.1 uncultured Ignavibacteriaceae bacterium | reverse complement strand
GCTCTCCACCTTGCGCGGGACCGATGCTCCGGCAACAAAGATCGTTCCGCCGTCGCCGCGTCCGGCGTCGACAAGCACCGATGCGCCTTCCTTCTGGCAGAACTCCAGTTTCTTCGCCGTCAGCGTCGCGCTTTCCAGGAAGCGCTTGAGTGCGGACGAGTCGCGCATCATGCGGCCCATGCGTCCGGCCGCGGCGGAGGCGTTGGCCATCGCAAGCAGCGCTGAATCGGAAAGACGATCGCCCAACGGCTCAAAGTGGGCTTTGATCTCACGAGGGTCGCTGAGGAACACGAACGCGTTCTTAAGCTTGCCCTTGTACTGGTCGAGGTCCGCGAGGGCCTGGACCTTCAGGACCACAACAGGGCCTTTCACTGCGCCGCGTGTTGCGGGCGACCAGGCCTTCGGGTACGCAATCAGCGGCGTCGAGACAGGGGCCAGCATGTTGGCGCTGAATCGCTTGAGGGTCCAGCCCTTGCCGACCGGCTTCCAGTAGTCGTAACGGACGTTCTCGAGCCCGAGCTTTTTCAGTTCAGCGCTGACCCAGTCGGCGCCGCGACGATACTCCGGCGACCAGGTCAGGCGCGGACCGTAGACGTCGGTCAGGTACGAGGCATACTCCATGACCCTGGAGCGCTGGAAGCCCTCATCCTTGATCTTTTGGATGGCCGTCGTATCGACCTGCTCGGCCATGGGTTGACCGGCGGCGATGGCGAAGGCCAAGGCGACGAAGCCGGCAATGAAGAGCGCACGTTTCATGAGGAACTGTCTCCTACAGTGCGTGGGAAGTGGGTTGTCAACGTAGGCCGGTGGGGGAACCTGCGAAGTTGTAGAAGAATACTGAGAGGGAAGGCGAAATGCAAGATTGAGACTGTGTGGTGGCCCGTGCATTTCCCCGCCCAGTTCGAAAGCTATCACAAAGAAGAACCGATCTGGCTCGCTGGACTGACGGACTGGAGGTCTGCGAACGGCAGAATCACTCAAATCGAGAGTATGATCTGGGTATCGCCGAAAGGGGATGCGATCGCTTGGGAGGCGGATGCCGCGTGCAGGCCGGCCTCGTCGTTGGAGGCGAGGAAGGAAGGTGAGTGTTGCCGTGAACCGTCAAAAGGTGACGTCCACCACCTTCACTCCTCCGAGGCCTGAGGCGATCACAAGAGTTGACCCATCGTATGCGACATGGTTGACCGATTGGAGGCTGGAGAACTGAAGCTTCCCGAGTGTGGTCAATGTTAGGGGTGTGTCACCGGACATGTCTGCCAGGTTCTGCGAAGCTTGGGCGACGTAGATCCCGGCCTCACCGTTGGACATGAAGACGTATGTGCCAGATGCGTCCACGGCGTTGGTGACGGTCACGGACGGGTCGAGCCCCGTCACGGTGACGCGAGGAAGAGAACCGACGGAGCTTCCGGTTGCCAGATTGATAAGGCCTACGCCACCGTCGCCCGCAGCAACGAGCGCCTTTCCACCGATGATCCGTACGGTCGATTTCGACTCGGGTATGGTCCCTCCGAGGAAGTTGTAGGTTGCCGTTAGCGCACCGCTAGATTTGTTGAAGACGGAGAGGCGGCCGGGTGTTCCCTGTACCACCACGATGGAAGTGTTGTCGACATCGACCCATCGAGCATCCGTGAGCGCGAACGAGTCCGTCACCGCCATTGTGGTGGCGTTGAACCGGTAGAAATGGCCAGTATTCCCCGTCGTGAAATACAGCGTACCCGTATTGACCGTGGATGAGGTTGCCACAAAGCTGGAGACGGGGCGCCGGATGCTCCCGGAGAGCGAGAGCTTTCCACCATTGGAAGGGATCTTTTCTGCAACCGCGGTCAGAGGATCGAAGGCTGGATTGTTCGTCGCCTCAGCCAGGAAAATGGATGTACCATCCGTGGACACTGCGTTCACGTCGGTGTCGGTGAATGTGACACTGGATTTGATGCTGGCGTTCTTGCCGCCTTTCACCTGGACCACATCGACCCCTCCGATCGCCTGAGAACCGGCAACAGCATAGCTGATGAATGCGAAGTTGCCGTCGAGAGCCACACTCGTCGCCTGAAGGGTGGTACCCCCGACGCTCGGTGGAGCGATATCCGCGACGAGCTTCAGGGTAAATGCCTGACGCGCGGAGGACTTGCGAAGCGAGGGGTCGATGCTGATGTTGTCGCTCCTGACCGTCAGCCGGGCTGCAAGCCGAGCTTCATCATTGACGATCGTCATGCGACCGTCGGTCTGGTCAGGTTCCGGCTGTCCCGGATCAGTGTTCCGGTCGCAACCCACCCAGAACGCGAGGCCCAGAATGAGCAGGTAGTGTGTCACGTGCGGGCGCATAGATTGTTCTCCTCGACAGGTCAACGGCTCAAAGTACCATCTCGAGAATGACTACGCGGCGACAAGAGAGTCATGCCGGACCACAGGTCTTCGAGAAATCGCATGCCTACAAGTACGAAGATACTGACAGGGATGCAAGTCCTTACGTGCCTGATGTGACCACGTGCACAGACATTACCGGGATGTCATGGTCATCGAAGGCCAGTCACTGGGACCGGAAGGACCTTCAAGAACTCAGGAATGAGCCCGTGTCGGACGTCCATCCAAGCTCCGCGCGGCGGCTTTTGCGATGGGCGATGAGAATGAGGGGGGTTACCGCGCACAAGAGAAGAAGAACAGGAAGGGGTCTTCCGAGGACGAACGCGATCACCGGTGCGAATGCCACGACGATCATTCCGCTCAACGTGAGGCGTCGAAGGACAGCATACACCGTCGCCAGGAGTGCAACGAACACGAGCATCAGGATCGGGTCGAACAGCACGACCCCTCCGATTGCCGGCATAACGCCGCGACCGCCGCGGAATCCGAGTTGCACCGGCCAGATGTGGCCGATCACCACAGTCACGATGCCAGCCGGGACGATCCAATCTCCCGTTCCGTACTTCATGGCCAACCAAACGGCAATTGCTCCCTTGATGAAATCCAGACCACTCGTGATCACGAGTCCCCATGGGCCGAGGACACGGCCGACATCGCGTGCACCGGTGGATCCCGAAGCGTGATCTCGTATATCAGTGCGCTTGAACACCCGGACGAGATAGTACCCGGAGGTCAAGCAACCGAGAAGGTAGAAGGCGGGGAGCAGCAGAAGGTCGGTGGTCATGCGGTCGACATCGGAATCGTGTCAATATATCAATCGAATCGTGCCGGAACAACGCCAGGGAAGGGCCACGTTCGCAGGAAAGGGAAATCGGACGATTTGGCCTATTGGAGGAGTTGCATCTGACCCGAACCTGACGGATGTTTAAGGAAACCATGTCTACCGATCCCCTTTCCCTTCCTGCACGCATCCTTGTGGTGGAGGATGAGCCGTCCGTCGTCTCGGTGCTCAAGACGGTTCTCACGCGTGAGGGTGTGCAGGTGGATGTCGCCACCGACGGGGTTGAGGCCCAGCGAATGGCGATGGAACAGCAACCGGACCTCGTCATCCTCGACCTCGGGCTTCCGCTGAAAGACGGGCTCGATGTCCTGCGAGATTTGCGTACGTCGGGGTTTGCGGCTCCGGTGATCATTCTGTCGGCACGCGACCAGACAGAGGACCGCATTCGCGGATTGGAACATGGTGCGGACGACTATATCGTCAAGCCGTTCGACCATCGCGAGCTGGCGGCGAGAGTCCGGTCGGTGTGGCAGCGGTCCCAGGGGTTGCGAGGCCGGTATCTTGAAGGAGCGGGATTTCGCCTCGACATCATGACACGCACCGTCACGCACGAAGGAGAGGCGGTCGTCCTGACGCCCAAGGAGTCGGTGCTCCTCGAGTATTTTCTGCGTCGAAAGAACATAGTGATCAAGCGCGAGCAGTTGTTGCAGGACCTGTGGGGATTGAGTTTCGATCCCCAGACGAATGTCGTGGACGTGGCTGTGAGCCGTCTTCGCAAGGCGACTCACATGGACGCATCGGAAGGTCCGCTGAAGACTGTGCAGGGGGAGGGCTTCACGTTGGTGGACACACCAAAGTCGATGTGACGCATCGAGTGTTGCATTTCCTTCGGTTTTGCGGTATCTTAACGATGGCCTGTTGAGAAACAGGCTATTGCTGTCTCTGGAGGTTCAGCAGCCCTCCATTCAGTTGCAGAGGTAGCATTCGTTGAAACATTGGCGTTGGAGGTGGAAGCGGCACTTCACAATTTTCCCTTTCCAATGTTCAATTTTCAATGTTCACGGTGGCCATAGTTCAGTCGGTTAGAACGCCAGGTTGTGGCCCTGGAGGTCGTGGGTTCAAATCCCACTGGTCACCCGAAGCATTGTAAATTGTAAAATGTAAATTGAAAATTGAGGGGGGCGGTATGACGCCGGAAGAAATGAAGCGTCGTACGAAAGCCTTTGCCGTCGGCATGGTGAAGGTTCTCGATGGGATCGCTCGGGGGCGAGCGGGCGACGTGATCGTGCGTCAGGCAATCCGTTCGTCGACATCCGTAGCGGCCAATTATCGGGCCGCATGTCTTGCTCGATCGAAGGCGGAGTTCAACGCGAAACTCCAAATCGCGCTTGAGGAAGCGGATGAATCGCAGTTGTGGCTTGAGATCCTCTCAGAGGCGGGACTCGACGAAGGGGTAAGGTTTAGCGCCCTCCATCAGGAGGCTCGAGAACTTACAGCCATCTTCATGGCCTCGCTCAAGACCTCCCGCGGCATCCCCTGACCTCTCAATTTTCAATTTGCATTTTTCCATTTTCAATGTTCCGCCCCCATCGTCTAACGGTTAGGACACGGGCTTTTCAAGCCCGGTATACGAGTTCGATTCTCGTTGGGGGTACCAATCATTGTAAATTGCAAATTGCGCGTTGTTTGCGCCCCGCCGTTGTTGGGCGGGGAATAGGGAAAATTGAACGAGAAGCGGATCTTGGAGGATTGAGGAGGATGAGCTGAGAAGACTCAACCGGTCAATTTACAATTGCCATTCTCCAATGTTCAATGCTAAGCCGATTCCGCAAGGATCGGCTTTGTTGTTTTCTGCGAAAGCGCTCCGACTTCGCAACCTGACAGCCGCGAGATCTCTTCAATGTTCAATGTGCAATTCACAATTGTCAATGTTCCGGGTCGGCTTTCTTGTTGCGGGTCGGCCAACCAGAACTTGGCACGAGGTGATCCGCGGTGTCTTTTCAATCTTCAATCTACATTCTTCAATCTCCAATGTTCAGGGTTGGCTTCGCTGTTCGATGTGGACACGCCGTGACTTTGCATCGCGGCAACCGCGAGGTCTTTTTCAATCTTCAGTCTACATTCTACAATCATCAATGTTGAGAGATAAGCTTGGGCGTTCTCGTCTCTTTACTGAGAGGCATCGCAAGAATGAGAACACAATCGGAGTCGAGAATCCTCTGCGGTCTCTTTTTAACTTGACTCTCACTCCGCACTTCCCCAACTTCCTCTCGCGCCCATCAGCCTGTATCACCACAACCGATCATTCAAGGGGGGAACCTAGGATATCGGATGTCTTGGTATTCCCCTTTCCGAAAGCCCATCCTGGCGGTCAATGACCGTTGGGGTGGGCTTTCGCCGTTTCTGCTTGACTATTATTGTCGCGAATGAGGCTGAGTGCAACGCTCTGCTCAATGGCTGGAAAGACAAAATGCATTCAGTACGGCCCAACATCAATTCTGCGGAACAGAAAATTCACGCTTTTGACCACATGT
>CAYIHQ010000165.1:806-5691 GCA_964362905.1 uncultured Ignavibacteriaceae bacterium | reverse complement strand
ACCGCTTCGGGCGCAACCACCCGCGGGCATTGCAAATGCACGCCGCCGCCAGCGCCAGAAGCGCCAGCCGTACGAGCGTCGGGTCCACCGCCAATCCGCAAAAAAAAAAAAAAACGCCCGCCAGCACACTCAGTTCCTGCACGAGCGTTAGGGAGTTGATCCAGGAACGGATTGTGCTCAGCCCTCGGGCGTCGGTCATCTGTCCTTTGGGGATCGGTGTGATTCCACTAAGCCATTGAAAATATAGGCATTTAAGCGGGCGGAGTCAAGGTCGCGTGCGGTGGTCGGGTACGTCCTCCCCTCTGGTGGGCACTTGGACTCGATCCGTTCAAGCGGATTCTTGACCACCATCGCCATTGATCGCGCGCGCTCATATCTTACAATTCCTTGAGTCTCAATCACTTGCGGCGAGAATGGGTTTTCGATAGATTCATGAACCCACTTCTGACCTACCGAACGTCAATGAAAGCCGTCATCATGGCGGGGGGATTTGGGACCCGCCTCCGACCTCTGACCTGCAATCTTCCCAAGCCGATGGTGCCGATGGCGAATCGGCCCATGATGGAGCATATCGTCACGCTCCTGAAACGGCACGGCATCACCAACATCGTCGCCACGCTTTTTTATCAACCCGATATAATCGCCGGTCACTTCGGCGACGGATCCGGACACGGCGTGCACATGCAGTATCGCCGAGCTGACGCCGACTACGGAACCGCCGGCAGTGTTCGCAACGCCAAGGATTTTCTCGACGAACGCTTCATCATCATCAGCGGCGACGTCCTGACCGACTTCGACCTCACCGCGGCCATTCGCTACCATGAACAGAAGAAGGCGAAGGCGACGATCCTCCTGACCCACGTCCCGGATCCACTGCAATTCGGTGTGGTCATTACACGCGACGACGGAAAGATCATCCGGTTCCTTGAGAAGCCGGCGTGGGGCGAGGTGTTCAGCGACACAATCAATACCGGCATCTATATCCTCGAGCCGGGGGTGATGGACCTCGTGCCGGAGAAAGAAGAATTCGATTTTTCAAAGAACCTCTTCCCGCTCCTCCTGGAGCAGGACATGGGGCTGTTTGGCTTTGTTGCCGAAGGCTACTGGCGGGACATCGGCAACCTGAACGAGTATCAGGAAGCACACATGGACGTCCTGCGGGGACGGGTACTCCTCCCTGTGCAAGGAACGAAGGTCGCGGACTCAAACATCGGCGAGCACACCATCATCGAGACCGACCCGGCCAACTTGTCGGGCGTGAACCTCATCGGCCGCAACACCCGCATCCATCCGAACGTCCGCATCAGCAACTCCGTGATCGGTGACGACTGCGAGGTGCAAACGGGCGCCACCATCCGGAACAGCATCATCTGGCGGGGGACACAGATCGGCGCACGCTCCGAATTGTCGTCCGATGTGATCGGCTTCAAGAGCATTATCGGCGACGAAGTGACGGTGCTCGAGAACGTGTTCGTGGGCGATCAATGCATTATCGGCCGCCGCAGCAAGCTGATGTCAAACATCAAGATCTGGCCGGAGAAGGCCGTCGAGGAGGGGTCGACCGTCACGCGCAGCCTGGTGTGGGAGGAACGGTGGCTCCGCGATCTATTCACCTATTCCCGTGTCACTGGATTGTCCAACATCGAAATGAATCCCGAGTTCGGGGCCAAGCTGGGCGCTGCTTTCGGCGCTCTTGTCGGTTCCGGTGCATCGGTCGCGACGTCGCGCGACGCCGACAACGTATCGCGCATGATCAACCGCTCGCTCATGACGGGCCTCATGTCCGCGGGCGTTCATGTCACGGACCTGCGCGCCACGTCGATCCCAGTCGTCCGGCACGAGCTCATGTCCGGCAAGGAACGGGGCGGCATTCACGTCCGGAAATCGCCGTTCGACAAGAACTATACGGACATCATCTTTCTGGATGCCGGAGGGAAGGATCTCCCCGTCAGCAAGATCAAGTCGGTCGAACGGTTATTCTTCGGCGAAGATTTTCCCCGTGCCCCGTACCAGCAGGTGGGGACCATCCACTTCCCCGAGCGCGCTACGGAAGCGTACATCGAACGCTTCCTGGCGGCGGTCAATACCAGCGTCATCCGGAACTCGGGCCTGAAGCTCGTGATCGACTACTCATACGGCATCGCCTCCACTGTCTTCCCGAATATTCTCGGTGATATGAACGTCCAGGTGGTGGCGCTCAACGCCTATCTCGACGCCGCCAAACTGACGCGCACGAAGGAGCAGTTCGACGAGTCATTGCGCCAGCTGTCGTACGTCGTGACCTCGCTGCGGTACGACGTGGGTATCATGCTTGACGCCGGGGCGGAGAAGATCTTCGTCGTGGACGAGCATGGTGTGTCCATCGACAGCGACCGGTTGCTCACGCTTGTCACGAAATACGTCGCCATGAGCCATCCGGAGATGAAGAGCGCCGCCGTGCCCATCTCCGCGTCCGGCGAGATCGACCTGGTGGCCGCCGAACACAAGTTCGAGGCCGTACGTACTCCCGACAGCCACCTGGCCCTGATGGATGCGGCATCCTTGAAGACCCATCTCTTCGTCGGCGGCACGAAAGGCGGGTTCATCTTTCCCGAATTCCTGTTTGCCTCCGACGCGATGTACTCCATCGCGAAGTTGATGGAATGCATGGCTCTCACCAAGAAGAAGCTCGGCGAATTGGATGGCCTCGTGCCGCGACTGACCTTTGTGAAGAAGAACATTCCGTGTCCATGGCACGCGAAGGGACGCGTCATGCGTCTGATCATGAAGGACACGGAGGCTCTGCCGCGGCAGTTGGTGGAGGGCGTCAAGATCTTCCCCCCGAACCTCGGCGCGCATACCTCCGTCCTCCTCAATCCCGACCGAGCACGTCCCGTCTTCCACATCAATGCGGAATCCACCGACCTCGCGACAGCTCAGCGGCTCAGCAATGAGTATGAGGCAAAGGTCCGGGCGTGGATCGAGGCCGAATAGCGGGGTTCGCGGAGACGGTTGTTTCTGCGGCAATTTTTGCGCACTATTTTAGAATTCCCGTGTTTGCGGGGCCTTGCTGATATGGAGTAGGAATGAAGATCACCGACATCCTGACCGAGCGGTCGGTCCGGGTCAATCTGGATGGGTCCGCAAAAGAAGAGATCATCAACGGCATGATCGAGCTGGCCGCCTCGTCGGAGCGTGTGGTAGACAAGGAGCGGATGCGGACGGCCATCTTCGAGAGAGAGAAGATCATGTCGACGGGCGTCGGGTCCGGGTTCGCCATTCCCCACGGCAAAACCGACGCCGTCTCCGACATCGTCGCCGCGTTCGCCGTCACCGCTCAGCCGATCGACTATCAGTCGCTCGACGACCAGCCCGTACGGCTCGTGTTCCTGCTCGTCGGCCGGGACACAATGGTCGGACCGCATATCAAGTTGCTGAGTCGCATTTCCCGCCTGATGAACAAGGAGGAGTTCCGCAAGAAGCTCCTCGAGGCACCTGACACGGCGTCCGTCCTCGGACTCTTCCGGGACGAAGAAGCCGCTTATGCCGACGCCTGATCCCATTTTTCGTTCTCGATGAAGTTTCGCAGCGTCAAAGGCACCCGGGATATCCTCCCCGCGGATGCGCCGGCTTGGCAGGCGATTGAACGGACCGTGCGCCGGGTGATGCAGGATTTCCATTACCGCGAGATTCGGACGCCGATCTTCGAGCCGACAGCACTCTTTTCACGCAGCATCGGCGAACTGACGGATATCGTCAGCAAGGAGATGTACACGTTCCCCGATCGAAGCGGAGACAGCCTCACCCTTCGACCCGAGGGAACTGCGGCGGTGCTCCGTGCGTATGTCCAGAACAACCTCGGGGAGCAGAACCCGCTCGCCAAGGTGTACTACATCGGACCGATGTTCCGGCAGGAACGCCCCCAAGCGGGACGCCTGCGCCAGTTTCACCAGTTCGGCGCCGAAGCCCTGGGCGCCCCTTCCCCGGCGCTCGATGTGGAGATGATCCTCCTCCCCCTCGAGATCTACAAAAGTTTTAGAGTAATGGAATGTGCCGTCAAGGTCAATTCCGTCGGATGCCAGAACTGTCGCCCCCGGTACAAGGAACTGCTGCGGGCAGAGCTCAACAAGATCCGGGAGCGATTGACCTCGGACAGCCAGGCCCGAATCGACAACAACCCGCTGCGGGTGTTGGATTCCAAGGACGAACAAGACCATTTGGCAACTGCGAACATGCCGTTGCTCCGCGACCATTTGTGTGACGAGTGCCGGACCCATGCCACCCGTGTCGGGTCGCTGCTCCAGACCCTCGGGATCCGATACGAGGAGGACCCACGGCTTGTGCGAGGGCTCGACTACTACACGAAAACCGCCTTCGAGATCACGAGCACGGCGCTCGGCTCCCAGGATGCTTTGGCCGGCGGGGGGCGCTATGACCTGCTTGTCGAAGAACTCGGCGGCAAGCCGACGCCCGGCGTAGGATTCGCCGCCGGCATCGAACGACTCCTCATGGTACTGGAAAAGGGCGGAGCAACGTTCACCGACCCGGGACCTGTTCTGTACATCGTTGCCCTCGACGAACCGTCGCGCACGTGGGCGTTCGAGACGGCTGCGTCGCTGCGTTCCCGTGGCGTTGCCGTGGAGGTCGACTACCTCGAACGAAGCGTCAAAGCACAGATGCGCGACGCCAATCGGGTGCAGGCCCAGCACGTCATCGTGGTGGGAGAAGCGGAACTCGCATCGGGCAGGGTCCGTCTGAAGAACATGGCGACCGGCGAAGAGATCGAAGCGCCGCTCGACCAGCTTCCCCTGGCGACCATTCGAGAACTATGACCGCTTCAACGAAGAAGATTCGTGCGACAGCGACTGAGATGTCCTCCAAACCGAAGGACCCCGACTACACACTG
>CAYIHQ010000165.1:0-796 GCA_964362905.1 uncultured Ignavibacteriaceae bacterium | reverse complement strand
CTGAATGTGTTCCTTCACCAGGACGCAGAGACCGGCAAACGGTCCGTGGCGTTCATGGTGCAAACGACGAAGGTCTTTGTCAGTTTCCGCTACGACATCCTGCTGCAAGCCGCGCAGGAGGATCGGACCGTACGGATCAAGATTCAAGGGCTCCATGCGCCCGAACTCCTTATGCCCGGCAGCGGACCTGCCCGCGGGTGGAGGATGTTCGAGGGCCTGTTCGGCCACTACAACGTGGCCGTCACAAAACAGGACAAGTCTGTCAATGAGTGCGACGTGGACATTGCGGACGACGGCGTGACCCTCCTCAAATCTCCCGAACATCCATTCATCCTCCCCTCCACCGATCCCGTGGAGTTGTCGTGAGGACGTGATCACGCGCCACCGGGGGTTTCCTGGAGACCCGGACGCGTGTCGGAGAGCGGGCTGTCGACGGACGGAACGGCATGCCGTGCCGGTCCGCGACGCCAACATCGCCACTGCAAATCCATTCAGACTCTTGCTGAGCCATGTGTCCCAAACTGTTTCAGATCGGCCCCCTTCCCATCTATAGCTTCGGCCTGATGCTGGCCCTCGCGTTCCTGACCGCAAGTTACCTGCTGACGGCCGAGTTCAAGCGGCGCAAGCTGGACCCCGAGATCGCAAGCACATTCACGTTCCTGGCGCTCGTCCTCGGCGTGGCGGGCTCGAAATTACTCCACCTGATCGAGAACTGGTCCGAGTTCATCTCCGACCCTTTGCGGATGGCCCTCTCGCCGGGCGGGCTGACGTTTCACGGCGGACTCCTGCTCACGAT
>CAYIHQ010000164.1:4714-5705 GCA_964362905.1 uncultured Ignavibacteriaceae bacterium | reverse complement strand
AAACAAGCGCAGATGATGTGTACATAATGGATTTGGTCAATGAGACCGCTTCTAGCCGTTCGTACCGACTGAGATCCAAGGCGCTCGGGGGCGAACATAGCCTTGAGAGAGACCTCTTTTTCCCACTTGTCAGCGGGACAGATGTTCGTCGGTACGGTTCTCTACCGAATCGTCAATACATATTGTTCCCATACGTCGTCAAGGACAACCGTGCTTCCTTGGTCGCCTTCAAGAGGATACAAAGCCAGTACCCCAAGACTGCTGAGTATTTGTTGCAGAACAAGAAACGCTTGGAGGACCGTGAAAAGGGTCGAATGAAGGGCCCAAACTGGCACGGATACATTTACTTGAAGAACATGTCTCGCCAATCGCACGTCAAGCTCTGCGTCCCCCGGCTTGTCGAACAACTTCACGCAGCCTTTGACCAAGATGGAAGCCACTTCCTCGACAACGTCGATGTCGGTGGTGTCACCCCAAAGCCGCACTTCGCCAATCATTCTCTTGAATACTCGTTGGCACTCCTCAATTCCCGCCTCCTTCGGTGGTATTTTCCCCAAGTGAGTGCTCCGTTTCGTGGCAACTGGAGATCGGCCAATCGCCAATTCCTCTCTCTGCTCCCCATTCGCATCCTGGACCTCAGCAACAAGCACGAGGCCGAATCACACGCCAAACTCGTTGCTCTCGTCAATGCTATGACCTTCCTGCAAGTTCAGATTGACGAAGCGACCTCAGACGCGGAAAAGGAAGTGCTAAGCAGGCGAATCGCTTCGACTGATTCCGAGATTGATAGCATTGTCTACACGCTATACGAACTGTCTGACGATGAAATTCGCATCGTCGAAGGGGACACTGAGCACTAGTTGGACGCGGCATTCGCCATCAGTAGTGGGGGCGCAATTTCAGCATGAACGGGGTCAGTAATTCGCGCACAGCTGGCCGCAAACCGCTTCACTCTAGATTTGCTGCTGCCTAACACGGCGCTCCCCGTTAG
>CAYIHQ010000164.1:0-4704 GCA_964362905.1 uncultured Ignavibacteriaceae bacterium | reverse complement strand
CCGTTAGCATTGATGAATGGAACTAGTAGATTGAAAATTGTGGTTTGATGCTCGGTGTGCATCCGGACTCCGGCCGTTAGGCGGCCGGGCGCGAAGAGCCAGTGCAATCGGAGAGAATCAGAAGAGGCGCAGGTAGTCCCTGGCACCATGGAGGATGCGATGCACAAAGATCGCCTCTCCCTCAATGATGTAGAATACGAGGTAATTGTCTATGACGAGGTAGCGGTATCCGAGGCGGGCGAGATCTTCTTCCTTCGGAATACGACCCAGATGGGGGTGTTTCGCGAGAAGGGCGAGGTTCTTTTCGATCTTTGAAGCAACGGCATCTGCAGCAGACGGGCGGTCTGCGGCGATGTAACTCACAATTTCGGTGAGGTCGTCCTCGGCTATCCGGAGGAGCCGAATATCGTATTCAGGCCGCTTCACGGATACGTTTTCGGAGGTCTTTCATGACCTGGGACAGCGACCGACCTCTGTCACCAGCCCCTCGCTGGCCCTGAGCCACTGCCAGCTTGTTGAAGAGGTCGATTTTCAGCTGCAGTTTGCTGTAGTGTGCCATGGACATGACGACCATGTCTCCTTCACCGTTTCGGGTGATGAAGATCGGTGCATCGGTCTTGTGGGCCAGGTCCGAAATCTCGTTGGCCTTGTTCCGCAAGTCAGAAATGGACCTAATCACTGGCATTGCATCCTCCAATCAATCGATAGCAATATACTATCATTTACCTGATAATGTCAATTCTCGTCGCCCGACTGCCTGACACGTCGCTCGCCGTAATCATTGTAGATGGAAGATTTCAGATTGAAGATTGAACCATGAAGAACATTGAGTGCTTCAAGGCAATCTACATTCTACCTTCTTCAACCTTACATGTTCCGCTAGGGTGACGGAGAGCGGAGTGGGGCGTGAGGGTCAAAGTGGAGTGGTGCGCAGCGTCAGCGGTCGTAGGTGCTTTTCCGGCTCCCCTCTCCCCTTTCCCCTCTCCCTTTCTTCATCTCCCCGCTTCTCACACCGCCTCTCCCGCTGCCCACGCGCTCGACCAAGCCCACTGGAAGTTGTAGCCCCCGAGCCATCCGGTCACATCCAACACCTCACCTATAAAGAAGAGACCCCGCACATTGCGGGCTTCCATCGTCTTCGATGACACGTCGCGCGTGTCCACGCCCCCCACCGTGACCTCGGCTTTGGCGAATCCCTCCGTCTCCGACGGCCGCAATGTCCACGACCGCAACGATTGCTCCAATTCGCTCACCTGACGAGGACTCAGAGAACGGATCGGTGTGCGCTGAAGTTCCTGCGGAAGCCACCAGGAGACGAAGCGGGAGGGAAAGAGAGTTGAGAGAGAAGAGGAAAGAAGGGGATTGGGGGTAGGGGAAGGAGGAGATGGTATTAGGTATCTGGTATCAGGTATGAGGGACTTGACATCGGGTATCAGGTCAATGGTTATGGGCTCTCCTTCCCTCCAATACGACGATGCCTGGAGGATGGCTGGACCACTCAGGCCGCGGTGGGTGAACAATATGTTCTCGCGGAAGGAACCGCCTCCGCACTCCACGCGCGCATCGAGAGACACGCCCGCCAACTCGGAAAACTTTCGCCCTCCGTCCGTCTCCAGCCGGAACGGCACAAGCCCCGGACGCGGCGGAACGATCCTCACTCCGAACTGCTCCGCGATCCGATAGCCAAGATCTGTGGCGCCGAGCTTGGGAATGGAGAGACCGCCGGTGGCGACGACCAGTGCAGGAGCATGGAACGTGCCCGCGGAAGTCTCCACCTCGAAATCCGTCGTTCGGCGAACCGCGGTGACCTCAACCCCCGTTTTCACCTGCACATTCCCCTCCCGGCATTCCGCGAGCAGCAGGTCGATGATACGCCTCGAGGAATCGTCGCAGAACAACTGCCCGAGCTTCTTTTCGTGGTAGGGAATCCCGTGTTTTTCGACCAGGTGAATGAAGTCCGAGGCCGTGTAGCGCGCAAGTGCCGAGCGGCAGAAATCGGGATTCTCCGAGAGGAACGCAGACGGCCCGGCGTCGCGGTTGGTGAAGTTGCACCGCCCACCGCCGGAGATGCGCACCTTCTCGGCGACCACGGGATTGCGTTCGAGCACGACCACAGAACGCCCCCGTTGGCCGGCGCGGGCAGCACAGAAGAGGCCTGCGGCTCCGGCGCCGAGGATGAGGACGTCGGGATTTGCGAATGTCGACCCTTCGACTCGCTCCGCTCGCTCAGGGTGGTATTGTCGATTATCAAGGATGGGGAATTGCTTTTCCGTCAAGGGAGTCGAATATTCGGGAGGATTTGGGGCAATTCAAACAGAAGGATCGATCAACCGATGGTATCTCTTGGAAGAGATTGAACGCGCGATGAACGCGGCGAGCGTAAAGGTCCTGGCCGGTCCGCTCCTGGGGATCCTCGCGTACGCGATCTTCCCCGGCTCGGGATCGATCGCGCTGGTGGCCGGCGTCGCGGTTTGGATGGCCATCTGGTGGATGACCGAAGCGGTCAACATCTACTTCACCGCGCTTCTGCCGCTGATGCTGTTCCCCCTCCTTGGCATCGCTTCGATGACCACCGTCGCTCCGCAGTACACGAAGGAGATCATCTTCCTGTTCATCGGCGGGTTCCTGATCGCATTCGGGCTCGAGCGCTGGAACCTGCACAAACGGATTGCCCTGCGGCTTATTCTCCTGGTAGGCGCCACGCCGACCGGAATTCTCACGGGTTTCGTGCTCGCCAGTTATCTGCTCTCCATGTGGATCTCGAACACCGCCACGGTGACGATGCTCCTCCCGGCGTTGATGGCCGTGATCAGCCAACTCGATGACCAGCGCGGGGGACAACCGAGTGCACTTGCGCCACCGCTGCTCCTGGGCCTGGCCTATGGGGCTTCGATCGGGGGAATGGCCACGATCGTGGGGACGCCCCCAAATCTCATCTTCATGTCGTTCTTCAATGAGCGATTCGGGGATCCGCAGATCACATTCGCAAACTGGATGGCGTTCGGTGTCCCGCTCAGTCTGCTTCTTCTGGTCGTGTGTCTCCTTGTCCTCCGCCTGCTGTTTCAGCGGGCCTTCCGGGGAGCGCACATCGACATAGAATACTGCCGCCGGGAGTACCATCAGCTCGGCCGGTTCACATACCAGGAGAAGGCAGTCAGCGTGGTCTTTGGCGTCACTGTCCTGTTGTGGTTCTTCATGAAGGACCTCTCCTTCGGGGTCTTCACCATTCCCGGATGGACCAGCTTTCCCCCGTTCTCCGCCTACAGCGATTACATCAAGGAAAGTACCGTCGCGATGGTCATGGCAGGCGTGCTGTATGCGATCCCGGCGCGGACGGAGTCCGGCGGACTGATCCGCTGGAAGGAAGTGCAGCGCCTTCCGGTAGGCATCATCTTTCTCTTCGGAGGAGGGTTCGCACTCGCGGACGGCTTCGAATCCTCCGGCCTGTCGCGGTGGATGGCCGAGGGGCTGGGAGGCATCGGATCCCTCCACCCGTATCTCGTCGTACTGCTCCTGTGTTTGTTCGTGACGTTCCTGACCGAACTGATGTCCAATTCTGCCGTGACCATCCTCATCCTCCCCATCCTCGCCTCGTTCGTCAGCTCCGTCCGGACCGACGCCGTGCTCATCTTCATCCCGGTGGTCATCAGCGCTTCCTGCGCGTTCATGCTGCCCGTGGCGACGCCGCCGAACACGATCGTCTTCGGATCGGAACGGCTCCCCATTCGCGACATGATGCGCGCCGGTATCTGGATGAACCTGATCTGCGCGGTCGTGATCGCCACGGCGGCGTTCACGTTGATCAGCGCGGTCCTGTGAAGCGAACTGGGATCAACAACCCTTTTGAAAAGGCATTACACAGAGCCGGAGGCCCATCAAAGATGTCGCGTAGCGACAAACTACTTCCCCAACCGTCCATGCCTTCTTTCCACGGTAGGGAGTTGATTATCGCTTCGCGATAGATTTATGGGCCTTCGGCTGTGTCCCGCTTCTAAATGGAGTTCTGGCTATATTATGGGCACACGCCTGAGTCGAAGGACCCTCTCTCCATGCGTCATCTGACCCGAACGATCTCCCTCGCCCTCCTGGCGGCTCTGCTTGCGGCGGGGTGCGGTGACAGACCCAGGGCACAAGAACGACCGATCACAAGCATGTTCCAGAACGAAGGCACCCTGACATTCGAAAAGGCCGACGGCACGAAGCTGGCCACCATCGCCATCGAGATCGCGGACGACCAGAAACAACGCGAGACCGGCCTGATGGGCCGCCCGACGCTCGGCGAAGACAATGGCATGCTGTTCATTTTCGAACAGACACAGCCGCT
This sequence comes from uncultured Ignavibacteriaceae bacterium, assembly GCA_964362905.1. Lineage (GTDB taxonomy): Bacteria > Bacteroidota > Ignavibacteria > UBA10030 > UBA10030 > 2-02-FULL-55-14. The sequence continues at coordinate 380 of CAYIHQ010000164.1, read as the reverse complement.
CGCCTTCTGGATGATGAACACGATGATCTCCCTCGACATGGTGTTCGTGAATGTCCAGAAGGAGATCGTGACGATCCATGCCCGCACGACCCCCTTCTCCACCGAGAGCTATCCCGCCGCCAAAGAGGGACTATATGTGGTGGAAGTGAATGCGGGGTTCTGTGAGCGGCATGGGATACAAGAGGGGGACCGGATAAGGTTCGAGAGGAAGTAGATTGCACAGACCTGCCTGCCGGCAGGCAGGGTTCCACTGAGATCTCACAGAGATACACAGAGAAACGATCTACTCTTCACTCTGTGGACCTCTGTGTAACGCTTTTTAGACGCGCACCTCCAAGACCATCATGAACCGAACACTCTTCTTCACCGTCGCTGCGGCG
>CAYIHQ010000163.1:0-5712 GCA_964362905.1 uncultured Ignavibacteriaceae bacterium | reverse complement strand
TGTGGGGATTGAGTAGAAGTACTTGAACGATCAATGCGAGTGTTCGCCGTCCGCGGCATGCGCTTCGCTGTGGCCCGCCAGTATGCCCAGGCCCATGAACAACGAAGTCAACATGGTGAAGATGTAGGCCTGGATGAACGCGACCATGATCTCGAGCAGCATGATGGCGACCGTGAACGCGACGGAACCGATCCCGACGAAGATCGACCGGAACAGGAAGATGAGGCCGAGCAGCGACAGGATGACGATGTGGCCTCCTATCATGTTGGCGAAGAGACGAATGCAGAGTGCGAACGGCTTCGTGAACAGTCCGAGAACCTCGATCGGCACCATGATCGGCCATAGGATCGGATGAACGCCGCCCGTGAGGTGTGCGAGGTAGCGGCCCACGCCCTGGGCTCGAATGGCTGCCAACTGGATCATGAGAAACGCGATGACGGCAAGGCCGGCTGTTACCATGATATTTCCCGTGGCCGTCGCGCCGAACGGTATAAGCCCGAGGAGATTCATGATGAGGATGAAGAAAAAGGTCGTGAGCAGGTATGGAATGTAGCGGACGCCCGAAGGACCCATGTTCGGAAGGGCCACCTCGTCCCGAATAAACAGGACCATGGTCTCAAGGACGTTTCTCATCCCACGCGGGACCGGATTCTTCCGATAGGCGCGCGAGGACCGTACAGCCCACACGAAGAGCAGGATCGCCGCGAGCACGAGGAAGGCGACGTGCTTCGTCGGCGACAGGTCGAGCGTGAGACCGCCCACTGTGACCGGCGGGAACTGCGGCAGGTCCACATGACCCCACGGCAACTCGATGCTGCGACCATCCTTCATGTGGTCGAGTAGATGCGCGAAATTGAACGCCTCACCCTGGCCTCCGCTGTACGCGGCAGCAGCCAGGGAATCAGCGTGCTGTGTCGGTTCAGTCATGGACCTCAGGAATGCTCTTGATGCAGCGTTACTTTCTTTTGGAGGGCAGCCACCTCAAACACGAGGGCCACCACATACCATCCCAGCAATCCCAGCATCAGCGACGACGCCTCGAACGCGTGGACTCTCAGAAGAAGAGCGACCAGGCCCAGCATCACGGCGAGCCGTACGCCCATCCCTCCGAGTACCCGTTTCAAGAACGACGTCGGAGGCCGTCCGGCGGCCCAGTCCAGGATCACCACACCCGCCAGCACATGGCCGAGACACATGATGCCGCTGGCGAACAGGCTTCGTTGTGCTTCGCTGTCTGCCACCGCATCCCCGGCGATCCACACTCCGAAAAGGAGAGCCGGAAAGACGATGAGCGGCCAGCGCAACTCTTTCCAATCAATGCGCATGCGGTGGTTTCCGGTCTTCACGCTCGCGAAACTCCGGCCCGGTCACGGTCCTGAAGAACTTGACCATCCCTCCCGTTGTTCCGACCAGCACACCCAGGAGCTGTCCCCACGGAGAGGTCTCGTAGGCAGCGTCGAACCACCAGCCGAGGAAGAAGAACAGGAGAACAGCCAGGGCGAGTTGGAGACCCAGCCCGAAAAACGGGGCGAACTCGCGGAGCGACTCATCCCACCAGCCGCCCGGAGGCCTCTCAGGACCAGACGCGGACGGGTGCGCCATCAGTGGCGGATGTCGGATGACGGTTTGTCGGTCATCGACACGCGTCCGTCAAAGACAGACCCTTCGTCGATCACCAGCCGTGTGGCGCGGATGTCGCCACGGATCACGGACTTGCCTTCGAACACGACTTTCTCCGCAGCCGTCACGCTCCCACGCACCTTTCCGCCGACGGTGATGTTGCGAGCGGAGACATTGCCTTCCACTTCGCCGGACACGCCGATGGCGAGCGACTCGCTGGCGGCAACCTCACCCAACACTTTGCCGTCGACCCGCACGCTTCCCTGGCTGCGGATCTTCCCCTCGACGACCGTGCCGGCGCCGATAATGTTCAACTCTTTGACAGGGTCCGATTTGGCCACGTCGCCCTCCGTCTAGCCGTCCGATGTGCGCGCGTTAGGATGCTGCATTCAAGAGGTACAGGGCCGGATCGCGGGGCGATCCGTCCTTCCAGCTTTCAAAGTGCAGGTGCGGCCCCTGGCTCGTTTCGCCGGTGTTGCCGAGGGTCGCGATGGGCTCGCCGCGCCGGACATACATCCCCGCGGCCCGGGACAGCGAAAGCGCATGCTTGTAGAACGTCAGGAATCCGCCGGCATGCGAGAGGATGAGCATGTTGCCATCCTGCTGTGTCCATCCGGCGTATACCACGTAACCGTCGGCCGCGGCGGTGATCGATGCGCCGGCTTTCCCCGCGACATCCATGCCCATATGACCTCTGCCCGGATCAAACCCGCGTGTCACGTAGCCCGTGGTTGGAAACGACGCCGGGAACGCCACCGGCAACGGGGTCTCCTGGACCATCACGGACCGAACATCTCCATTCGTGGCATTCGGCGACGGAAAGGACGTGCGGCCAGACACGGACTCCTCATCGCGGATCGCGGAACGTTCGAGGGCACCCAGGCTTCCTGCACGTCGCATCGAGTCGGCGACGGCCCGGTCGCCCAGGGCATTCCGGAGTTGCACGTTGTACGAGCGCATCTCCAGCAGCTGCTCCATCATCGTCACCATCCGCTCGTTCAGTGCGATGATCTCTTTGCCGTACCGATTCTCGAGTTCCGGGTTCGGGAGCGCAAGCCACGCGGACAAGGGAGTCCAATAGAGAAGGGCGACAAACGCCCCGATCACCACCGCCACCGCCACCGCCAGCGCGGTACGCACCTGCCACGGCGCGAACCGATAGCTCCGCGACTCCGAGGCCTCCTCGTTGGGGACGAGGACGACCGTGAAGTGCCGGCGTTTCGACTTATGGTGGTCTCGTTCCGCCATGCCTTGGAAATCCCCGCAAGTCCTTCAAAACAATGGCTTTGAATATACGATGTAATTGTCCCCATGTCAACGGAACGAACGATGTCGGGCAGCGGGTTCTTATGCGGGCGGCGGTTCCAAACGCTTCCTTGACTTCCCTGCCGAGAATGGGTACATTAGAGATTACCGACTGCCGTACAGACCAACCTGGAACCCTCCCTCCGCAGGTTGCACCCGCAGTCCGTTCCTGTCACGAGTTAAGGACGGTACACCATGGCGAAGACCAAGTACATCCTGCACGACTGCGCGTACTGTCACAAGCAGACCAAGATGGAATTGGTCGGGGGGATGACCACCGAGGGCGAGCAGAAGGAACCGTTGAAGTTCTGGTACCGTTGCACCCGCTGTAAACACAGCGCCTCCATTGAGGGCTCCTCGCTCGCAAAAGACAAGAAGGCGGTGTTGCCCGCCATCGACCGAGCCGGTTGCACGGAATACAGCGCTGACAAGCTCTTTTCCGTCGGCCAAGAGATCTACCATCCCGACCTTGACGATGTCGGTCGGGTCGTCCGTAAGGACAAGACTTCCGGCGGCATTCACTCGATCGTCGTTTCGTTCGAGCGGACCGGAGAAAGAAAACTGTTGGAGAACGCTCACGATCTTCCGGTGGACGACCCTCGGGTCGCTCCAGTACCCGGATACTAGACCATAGCAAAGGAGGTGATTTCTTGGTCGGCATCATTATCGGCGAACGCGAACCGATCGACCGCGCTTTGCGGCGGTTCAAGAAGAAGTACGAACGCTCCGGCATCCTCAAGGAGGTCAAGCGCCGTGCATTCTTCACCAAGCCGTCCGTCAAGAAGCGGATGAAGCTCGCCAAGGCCGTCCGGCGCGCTCAACGCGCTGCGATGGAGAGTCCCTTCTAAGATTTCCTTCTGACAACGCAAACGCCGGGTCCTCGTGCACTGAGGGCCCGGCGTTCTTGTTTCTGCGAATCCATGTCAGCGCAACAGTGTCAGTTTGCCCGCGGCGAACGCGTTGGGTGCGTCCAACAGATAGAAGTAGATGCCGGAGGCGGCGGGACGCCCATCCGTCGTCCGTCCATCCCATGTCACCGTGTACGTATTCGGAGTCACGGACCGGTCAAAGGGGGTCGCAACGGTCCGGCCCGCGATGTCCACGATCCGAACGCGGACCCGAGAGGCTGTCGGCACGCCGACGGTGAAGCTCGTTCCAGCGTTGAACGGATTGGGATAATTCCGTGAGAGGACAAATGTGCGGGGAGGCTCGATCACCGGAGGGGGCTGGGGAGTCACGTTGGGGAATGAAGCGCTGAACGTCCCGCCGCCGTGCGTACCGACCGCGACCAGGCCGTCCGTGTTCCGGGCAAGCACCATCGTCGCGACGTGCGAACCGATCACGTTGGGTCCCTCCTGCGCCCACACCGTGGCCGTGTCGGCCAACAACCGCGTGCTATACAGGCCGGTACTCGTTCCAGCAAAATAGTAGGTTGCCGTCGAGTCTGGAAGGATGGCGACCCAGCGGACCGATGGACCGTTCCCCGATCCACTGCGAAACTCCTCGAGGTTTCCGCTCACATCTTTCCATGTGTCTCCGCCGTCCGTCGTGAAGAAGATGCTGACAATGGCGTAGTTCGACATTGCCATTATTGCGCGGTTCTCATTGTTCGGATCGACCGCGATGCTGCTCACATACCCTGCTGCGGGAAGCCCCTTGCCGCTCCACGCATCTGTGACGGTCGCATTGTCCAAGTGCGCATTCGCGAGCCGATAGATCCTTCCGTTCGATGTTCCATAGTAGAGGACGTTCGGCTGGCGATACGACGCTCCGAGGGCCGTGATCGACCCGCCGGTGAGGCCCGTCTGCGAGAGCTGCTTCCAGTTGGTGGTGGTCGTATTCGTGGACCCCATCGGAATGCCGGCGAGATTGCTGTTTCGCCACACCGTGGAGCCGCCGGCGAGATACATGCGCTTCGGATCAGACGGGTCCAGTATGAACGGATTGATGAACAAATATCCTGATCCGCCCGTGGGATCGATCCGCCCATTCGACGTTTGGGTCAGGCGGTACATCACTCCGTTCTGGAGGGAGATGTACGAGTTCGCGCCCCCGGGTTCGATCGCGCAGAATCCCCCATCGCCGCCGGCGGCCTCGATCCAGGGATTGAACGGGTCGGGATTGTCGATGTACCACGTTCCGTTATCCTGCATTCCACCCATGATCATCGGGTTGCCTGCCGTCGTCGGGTCGATGGCGATGGCGTAGAACTGCGTCGTCAGATATCCATCGTTGAGAGTGGTCCACGTGACGGGCGTGGCCAGCGCGTTGTCGGTGCGGAAGACGCCGCCATCGTTGCCGTTGTAGAGTACATTCGGCCCGGTGGGGTGGAACACGAGGGCATGATGGTCCGGATGGTTGTTCGGGTACCGGTTGTAGGTACCCGCCGATGCGTAGCCGCCGACGCGGGTCCAGTTGCCCGCTGTGGCAAATGCGTCCGGTGCCCGATAAAGATTGATGGCCCCCACAAACAACATATTCGCATTGGTCGGGTGGACGGCCGCAACGAGGTCGTACGATGTCTGCGTGCCGAAGACCGCGTTTCCGGAAAGCCCGCTTTCGTTCGGAAGGTTTGCCGAACGATCCTCCCAGACTCCGTTTGCACCCGTTCCATCGCCTCCCAGATAGGTGTATTTCCAGATGCTATGGTCGGTGTCGGTCAGAATGTCTATTGTGGGCGTCTCGCCGACAAAATAAACCACGCTTTCGTTCGATGGAGCCACCGCTGCCACAATTCGATTGAAGTCGCTCGGAAAACCCGTTGGCGTGATATTCGTCCAGTTCATG
>CAYIHQ010000162.1:0-5749 GCA_964362905.1 uncultured Ignavibacteriaceae bacterium | reverse complement strand
TGTCTTGCTCCTGTCGTCTGTCGTCCCCATCCCGACACTCGCTGCAACGCCTCCAGACTCACTTGCGGAGAGCCGTCGGCAGATCGAGATCCTTTCAGAAGAGATCGAACGCCTGAAGCTTGGCGAAGTGGCCGAAACGGCGTACCGCTCGATGACGGGGCTCGGGCCGGCAGCTTCCAAGGTGTACTCCCTCAAAAAGGCAGGTGTGTCGCTGGCGGGGTATGGTGAGGTGGTGTACGAGAACTACAACCGAGATCGTGATGATCGAGCCGCCGCCACCTCGAAAGACAAGGTGGACTATCTGCGGAACATCCTCTACGTAGGCTACCGGTTCAATGACCTTGTGGTCTTCAACTCAGAGCTGGAGATCGAGCACGGCAGCACGGGCAAAGGAGGCGAGGTCTCGGTCGAGTTCGGGTACGTCGACCTGCTCTTTTCACCGGCGTGCAACGTGCGGGTGGGCATGGTCCTTGCGCCCGTCGGTATTGTGAACGAGAAGCACGAACCTCCGACGTTCTTCGGCACGCTGCGCCCGAACGTCGAGCGACTGATCATCCCCAGCACCTGGCGGATGAACGGAGCTGGCATCTATGGGGAAGCTGTCTCCGGCCTTCATTATCGGGCGTATGTGGTTGAGGGATTGGTGATGGCGAAGTTCGCCGCTACTGATGGAGTCCGTGGCGGACGCCAGAGCGGCTCCAGCGCAGTTGCGGAGGACCTTGCTGTGACCGGACGACTGGAGTATGCCGCGATCCCGGGCGCGACGATTGGCGCGAGCTTCTTCACAGGCAATTCCGGCCAGGGAGCAAAGGACTCACTCGGTTCCACCATCAATGCCCGGACGACCGTTCTTTCGCTGCACGGCGAAGCCGTTTGGCGTGGCCTCGAATTGCGCGGACTATTTGCACGAACCACCGTCGACGAGGTGGACCGGGTTGCCGGCTACATCCGCTGGACAAGCGGCCAGGCGACGGCTCCGGTGATCGGTTCAATGATGTCAGGATGGTACGTGTCCGCCGGCTACGACGTGATGCCCTTGCTCGCCGCCGGCTCGCCGTACTATCTTGCTCCGTACGTCGTGTATGAGACGTACGACACGCACGCCGCCGTCCCGCCGGGACACTCGGCGCTCGCCGCGAACGACCGGTCGACAACGGTGGTAGGCCTCACCTGGAAACCGCATCCGAATGTGGCGTTCAAGCTGGACCACCGGGACAATGCCAATCGAGCCGGAACAGGGACAGATCAGTGGAACGTGGCGGTGACGTATCTGTATTGAAGCAGTGAAACGTGAAATGTGAAAGGTGATGGGTGGGTGGTGGGGAGAATGGTGAATCGTGGTTCGTGAACTGGACCGTGACATGCGATCAGGAAGGGTGAAAGGTCGTTCGGGAAAGGCACTCTGCATGGGTCTTCTCCTGGGAGCGTGCGCGATACCGTCGGAGGCTCAGGTCCGGCTTACAAAGGACGAAGCCTTGAAGCTGTATTTTCCCGGGGCGACCATTGAACGAAAAACGCTATTCCTGACGGATGGGCAACAAGGGGAGATCCAGCGCGTGGCCAAAGCGCGGGTCGAATCGAAGATCGTGACGTACTATGTGGCTCGCGCGCTCGGTCGGCTCGCCGGGGTCGCGTTCCTCGAGACCCAGACGGTTCGGACGATGCCTGCGACAATCATGGTCATCGTCGATCCCGATACTACGGTTTGGATTGTCGAGATCATGGCATTTTACGAGCCCACGGACTACCTACCGTCTGAACGATGGCTGGGACAGTATCGGGGCAGGAGTTCAGAGGACGATCTGTTCCTGAAACGTGGAATCCAGAATATCTCCGGAGCCACCCTGTCAGCCCAGACCATTTCGGATGGCGTGCGCCGGTGGCTGGCAGTGTACATCGTGGCGGTCGCACAAGAGGTGAACGGATGAAGTATCTGCAGAACGGCGGCTACCAGAACCAGGCATTGATGCGTCTGACGATCGGGTTCTCGCTGGTCTTCCTGATGATCTTCATCGTCACGAACTTCGGACTGTATTTCAGCCGGATGTCGCTGGATCCGGCCTCTGTGGTATCGTACTTCAACGGATCGGATGAGGAGTTTCGACCGGCGAGGTCCTTCCAGTCGATGCTCGAAGTGGCCCATGGACACATGGCCACGATGGCCCTGGTGCTGCTCTTGCTGACCCATCTTCTGTTGTTCGCTCCATTCTCGCGAAGGGCAAAAGTGTCCTTTATCGTTGCCGCATTTGTATCCGGACTTCTCAGCGAAGGGGGTGGCTGGCTCGTGCGGTATGTCCATCCCTCTCTTGCAATCGTCAAGGTGGTTGGCTTTGTCGGACTCCAAGGGAGCCTCATGTTCCTGCTGGGATCGTTGGCCGCCTTCCTTCTCAGAGCCCGGGCTTATGAGCGTGACCCGGCTGCACGTTCGGCAGAATCCCTCGGACCGTGATGATGGGAATGGATCGTCGTAGATTTCTCCACCAGGCGGGCCGGGCTGTGTCCGCGACGGCTGTCGGCTCCGTGTTACCCCCGTGGTTGCGTTCCGCTGATTGGTCGGGGCCCGCCACGGTCGAGCGTGCTGTGTTCGCGATGGGTACGACGGTCGGTATCACGGCCCACGGCGAAGATCGTGCGCATCTCATGACTGCGACGACACGGGCATTCAGCGAACTCACCCGCATGGATCGCCTGCTCAGCGTGTATCACGAGACGAGCGAGATCTCCGTGTTGAATCGGGCGGCAGGGCGCGAGCCTATCCGTGTCAGTGACGCGACGGGTGAGATCCTGCAAACGGCAACGGAGTTCTCTGCGCTCACGGGGGGAGCGTTCGACATCACCGTGGAACCTCTGATGAACCTGTGGGGATTCCGAACTGAGGGCTCAGTCCGATCATGGCCGACCGACAAAGAGCTGGCGGATGCACAGAAAGTAGTGGGATGGTGGCGTGTTGAGGTGAACGAGGACGGATGGGCGACGCTCTCCCACCCGAGAAGCCGGATCGACCTCGGTGGGATCGGGGTCGGTTTCACCGTTGACCGGATGGGTGAGATCCTGCGGCGCGAAGGTGTCTCAGCCGCCCTAATCAATCACAGCGGAGACATCCTCGCCATTGGAGCGCCTCCCGACACCGACGGATGGCCTGTGGCTGTCCCGGATCCACTGGATCCTGAGCAGCAGTTGGTGCATCTGACGCTTCGGGACTGCGCGATTTCGACGTCGTCGAACCGTCGGTCGACAAGGACGCTGAAGCAGGCCACGGTCGGGCACATTCTCGACCCTCGAACAGGGAAGAATCCCGAAGGAGTCCTGAGCCTCAGCGTCGTGGCGCCGACCTCGACCGAGGCCGATGCACTCTCAACAGCGCTTTTCATCGACCACTCCCGGAGCGCGCTCTGGCGCAACGGTCATCGGGAATCCATTGTCATCACCGACAAGGGGCGGGAACGGGCGGTCGAATGGCTGCATTGAAAACCCATGGCCGCTCCTGCGAACACCATGAATCACCACACCTTCGAGTGAGATTCCTATGGAATCAGTGCTTCCAGTTCCCCTGAACGAACAACGCGTTCTTGACGCGCTCAAGGACGTGTATGACCCCGAGATCCCCGTCAATGTTGTTGACCTCGGCCTTATTTACCAGGTCAAGATCATCGACGACTGGGTGGGGGTGAAGATGACGCTCACAAGCCCCGGTTGCGGGCTCGCCGATCAGATCGCGGACCAGGTGCGCGAGAAGATCCTCGACATCCCGGGAGTCGTAAGCGGCGACGTACGGATCGTGTGGCAACCGCAATGGAATCCGAACATGATCGCTCCGGAAGCGAGGAAAAAGCTCATGTTCATGTCTCCGCCGTCGAATTCGGAACCATCGTCCAAATAGCCACGCCTCATTCGAGAAATACGAAAGGCCCCGATTTGGGGCCTTTGGTGTTTTCAAGAGGAGTGGGCGTGGATCAGCTACTTCGCCGGCCGAGCCATGGTCTCCGGCATCCGGACGGCGACCACTTCACCTGTCGCCGTAATCACCCCCTCGGCCGATACCGTCGTCTCGATCACGAACTTTCGCTCTCCCGCCTCTTTCACTCGTCCGCGAATTTCCAGAACCACTCCCATCGGCGTCGGTTTCAGGTAGCGCACATTCAATCCGGCCGTCACAAACCTGGGCGCAGGACCGTCGCCGATGGCTCGGCCCTGGCGTCGCATGTCGGCTGCAGCTGCCGTGGCCATGCTGTGACAATCTATCAGGGAAGCGACCAGGCCGCCGTACACGAATCCGGGTACCGAAGTGTGTTCTGGCCGGGGAGCAAAGCGCCCGACGGTCTCATCACCCTCTTCCCGGGTCTTCAGTTGGAGTCCGAGCGGATTGAGGTGTCCGCATCCGTAGCAGTGGGCGACATCTTCGGGATAGTGATCCTGAACGGCTGGCCCGGAAGGGGAGGATTGTGTCATCATTCAACTCGTTGGGTGGTCGGGGAGGAGGTAGGGCCGAAATCGCCCCTGTTCTTCGGCGGAGAGCCGTCGCGGACGCCCAGTGTCAGTGCTGACAAAGATCCCACGCTGTCGCCCGAGCGCTGCCATCAGGCCGTCCGAACGCGTGATACGGATCGCCATTCTGGCGTGAAGGGCATTCAGTTCTGTGAGCCAAATCTGTATGGTGACCGTGTCGCCCAAGAAGACGGGGTGCTGGTACGTGACATGGGTCTCCATGAGCACGGGAGCGAATCCGCTCTTCATGATCTGGTGAACGGACATCCCGATCGCATCTAACAACCGATTACGGGCGATTTCCATCCACTCCACGTACACGATGTTGCTGACGTGGCCGTTGAAGTCGATGTGGAACGTGTAGACGGATTCGGTGAACGTCACCGGCCGTGCGGTGGGGATTGACGGTTGGTTCATTGTGTGCCTGTGTTTCTGCCGCCCGTCCGTAGCGCCGATCCATGCATTGGAAGCACTTCTTCCTCGCGGGATGGGCTAAAGCCCAACTCTTGGAGCAATCCATCGGCCACATCATAGATGAGGGCGTGGACGCGGAGCGATTGCCCGCGCTGCCATGCATCTTGCACGATGGTCGTACGGCAGGTGTTGACGGCCTGCTCGACGACGTTGAGCTCACACAAACGGTCGATGCGTGCGTGCGGGTCGGCCGGCATGCGGTCGGCATGTTTGACCGCAATGTCATGCAAATGCCGCAGCCAGTTGTCGATGAGTCCAAGGGGCCGTTGACTCAGCGCCGCCGTAACGCCTCCGCAACCATAGTGCCCGCAAACGATAACGTGTTCCACGTGCAGCACGTCCACGGCATACTGAAGGACACTGAGGCAATTCAAGTCATTGTGAACGACGAGGTTGGCGACATTACGGTGGACGAACAGCTCGCCCGGAAGCAGACCGACGATCTCGTTCGCCGACACCCGGCTGTCGGAGCATCCGATCCAGAGATACATCGGCGTTTGCTGATGCGTGAGGCGCATGAAGAATTCAGGATCGCGCTCCAGCTGGTGCTTGGCCCAGGAGCGGTTATTCCGGAGCAGATGTGATAGAGGGTTCATCGGAGCGTCGGGATTACTCGATCCGAGTGTATCGAAGGAAGTCATGATCGATCCATAGGGGGCGTCAGGCGGGGAGCTTGTCGAGATGCTTCCAGACCCACCGGTGAGCGCGATGGGCCCATCCTGCGGGCTCGGCAAACATCAGCACGCACTCTCCCGCGATCACGCTCATTCTGTGGTCGCGGCAGAACTGC
>CAYIHQ010000161.1:2964-5782 GCA_964362905.1 uncultured Ignavibacteriaceae bacterium | reverse complement strand
AAGTCCGTTCGCCTTCTTTGGGAAGAATTCATTCAATCGCTTCTCTGCCGCCTTCAGCCAGATCCTGGCCCAATGCCTAGCCTTCTCGGCGAGAGGTTTGCCAAACCTAAACGGGTAGTCCGTGGTCGCTTCAAGCACAGTGCATGCGACAGGGTTGAGTTCGTTCGCGAGGGTCCTGAATCCAAGCCGAGCGGATTCAAGCGGGATCGACCCCCCACCTGCCATGGGGTCGAGAACGACGACATCTTTTCCCCAAAGTTGTTCAACTGCCGCATAGGCCCGTTTGAGATCATCCGGTTTGAACTGTCGTTTGAACGCCCTATCGCAGCCAAATCCCCCTTCCAATACAACTCCCTTATCCATAATCTGTCGCCGTTTGACGAGCTCCTTTCCGGAAATTCCGAAGCCGAGCAGTCTCTCAAACACATCGCGCGGAAAGTCCGCCGGCAGCAGGGAAGCCAACACCGCGGCACGCGAAACCGTCAGCGGACGTCGCGCCCACCACACATGTAGCCGTTTGTCCGGTGGTTGTTGACCCGTGCTCCGCTCACGAGTGCACTCGATTCCGATTGCCGGTGCCGGGAGCCATTCCTCAATCAGAAGCCGTGGAGCTTTTCGGTTGCTCATTTCACTGCCTCAAGCAAGATCCTAAGGGCGCGTGTGGCTCGCCGCCGTTTGTTCCCGTTCATCAGTCCGAACCACCACGCCGCCTCAGTTGCATCGGAGCGTTTGAGGTTATCTGCCGCATGAGAGAGGCCTGAGGCATTCCGGAGTCCCTTGGCAAGCAAAGCGTAGCATGCCACCCGCGCGCCCCCGTCCGGGTCGAGAGGATAGAATGGTCCGGGCTGAAGCTTGGTGGGTCGAAGATTGCCGTCGAGCGCAACGGAATTGCGAAGCAGAGAGAATCCGGCAGAATACGCGAGCGAGCCTATGGCCGCCACTCTGGCCAGGCGCTCTGTGCCATCCGTTTTGAGCGAGCGTCGGTATACAATGGCCGCTGCCCCGCTCTTTCGCCGGACCACGCGAAGGGCGAAGGAAGCAGAACGAACGGTCATCAGCGCACCACCGGTTTGCCAAAGGTTCCAGTGGGTTTCACACCGGCGGGGGCCTTCTCAGCGGCTACCTTGAGCTGGTTCGTCAGACCAGGTCGACCTGCATTGCCGAACGCCAGGGTCACAGAAGCCCCATACTGGGCACCTTCAACCATCGCATTCAAAAGCATTCGCGCGGATTCCAAAGGCTTGATGGGTGAATTGAGTTTCGCGTGTTCAACGTTGAATGTCGCATTCCCGCCTGATTTCAGACTTCCGCCAGTCGTGACATCGAGAGCGATCTCATCCGCGCCCAAAGGTTGGATGAGGGCGGCCAAGACGTCGGCATCTGCGGGTGTTGAAGCATCAAGTTTAAGCGAGATCAGAGGGCGGCTCTGAGAATGAAGAACAATATGCTCCCAGTCTGTTGCTGTAATGCCTGTCGGAAGGGGTGGTGTTGGAGTGGCTTGCGTGCCACCGCCCGTCCCGCCCCTTCCACCGGGAGTTGTCGTCCCTGGCGAAGTGATTGGATCGACCTTGAGCCACTGGGACGCCAAGGCGGTGTCGGCGCGGGTGAGCCAGTCTTCGGATTGTTTCAGGTCGATGGACGGTCGCGCTCCCTCGCGACGGCGACGGAATCCTTGTTGGCCTTCAACGGCCCCCTTGGCATCGTAGACCGTTCCCGAGAGGTCTTTCAGGACAACCCGGCCTTCATCGATGGCGCGCAGAATCGATTGTCGTACAACGCCTTGTTCGGAGACCAATCGAAGCTTGGGCGCAGCCAAGAACCGCTCGTGAACGTCCGGAACTCGATACGCATCGGGCTGGCTTGGGATCGGTGTGGCACCAGAGAGGACGACTTTGAGAAACACATCGGGGTCGAGCTTGTCCTCCGGTCCGTACATCATCTGTTTCTCGCGGAGGAATGCGGCCAGCATCTTTTGCCCCTGCGGTGCTGCCATTATTTGATCATCAGGGACCTGATATCGCTCTTCAAGCCTCCCCGCAACGCCGTCGGTCCGAACCACGGTGTCGAATGCTCGCCACGTTTGGATGCGCAGCTCCCGCTGGAGGCCCGGTTTGAGGCGATTGAGTTGGTCGCGCACCAGCGAAAAGCTATCCCCGTGACGGGCATCCGATTCGATCTGTTCGGCTGCGATGAGGCGTCGGGCCTTCTCGATCGCTGCGTTGTACCCGTTCACTTCTGCAGCGACCGCAACAATGGCGTTTCGATATCGGCGCGGAATGGGGGCGTTAGGGTCGCTCGTGTCCGCGTGGGCACAGACATCCTTCGCGATGTCGACGGAGGAACAGAGCACAAGCTGGAACTCTTTCCGCTCGACAACATCCTTTGGCTTGTCCGGCCAACTTGCGAGGGAGAAGAGGGCCCCGCCGAAGTAGCCTTGTGCTTCTGTCTGGAGCCTGCTGATGGCATCATGCCGGTCCACCACAGCCGCGCGCTGCTCGATCTGCTTGATAACATTGGGCTCAAAGCGGAACTGCCATCCGTTTCCTCCGGCCATCGGATATGTGTGCCAGCAAGCCCCAAGGAGATGATCGAGCGCCTCCGTGGGTTCCGTACCGGCCTCATCTGTTCGAAGAATGGCTAACGTGAGTTCGGCCGGTGTGAGCCCACTGTGCTCGTTGCGGGGAAGGCTCTCGAGGAGCAGGGCCGAAGCCGCGCGGCGGTGAATTCCGTCGGGTTTGTTGTCGTCAAGCGATCTTGCATGTCCCTCGACGTCTGCGTCGACAGCGGCGGCAAATTGTTCGCGACGAAGACGCTGGAG
>CAYIHQ010000161.1:0-2954 GCA_964362905.1 uncultured Ignavibacteriaceae bacterium | reverse complement strand
GCTCGCTGGACCAATGAATGTCGCCGGCAGTGATCATATCGAGGTTCGACTTGTTCTCCCACGCCTCGCGCACGATGCGGGCGAAGAGTCGTAAGACCCCGCGGCTGCGCTGGAATTCGGGCAAGGGACCGAGTCGTTCTTTGGCGGTCTCGATGAGCCGCGGATGAAACGGGTAGCACTCCTCGATCTTTCGTGCATAATCGCCGCTTGTGGCCGTTTGGGGAATCAGATCACCATGCGCCTCGTGCACACGAACATAGAGTTCGTGGTATGCTGCAGCGGCTTTTTTTGCTGCAGCGGGATCGATCTTGTCGAAGAGTCGACGGGCGATGACTTTTGCGGCTTGTTTGCCCACGGGATCAAAGTCGGTCATTTTGCGGCCGAGGATGTCGTCGAGCTTGATCGCAGCCGGTTGTATGGCTTCGGCGAGTTGCGCTGAGACATTGGCGTACGCGGCCTGCTGTGCCGGATCGGTGACGACAAGAACCGTCTGAGGCCGTTTCGTCACAGCAGAAATGAGCTTTCCAAGGAATCCCAGGAAGTTGCCTTGGCCTTGGCTTGACAGGCCAGCCATATAAATGACCAGCTCATCAAGAAGGATGAGAAGTGGGCCTTCACCCAGGGCATCAGAGATGGATTTTTCATCGGGACTTGCCTCATGATGGTCGGCTGGGCCAAGCTTTTCGACCGCCTTGCCACCCCCGAGTTGCCAGAAGATTTCCCCTTGAATACTCTTCGTGGCGACATTCTTGTGTGTGCTGAACACGGGGATGCCGGCCTTCTGTGCGTCATTGGCGAGCACTTTGACGTCTTTGGGTCTCCCGGCGGCCGGAAGCAACTCTGCTCCCATGTTCAGGTCGTTAATCTTCTTGGCCAGATGCCAGAGGGCCATTAGAGCGTGGGTCTTTCCACCGCCAAAGCCGGTGCTCAGTCTGATGAGCTGTCCGCCGCCCTTCTTCTCTGCCAGGGCTCGGAAGACTGTCTTGCAGACCGCTTTCAGGTCTGGCGTGGGTTCGGTATTTTGGAAAAATGTGGACGCATCACCATAAACCTTGGGCGCTGTGCCGTCGATGAGTTGTCCGAAGTCCGCGGCGAAAATGGCGTCGTCAAGCTCGCCTTCGAGGACCTCTTTGCGAGGTTTGCAGGATTTGAGGATGGACATCGCAGAATATCTCCCGTTCGTCATGTAGGCGGAACATACGGAGATCGCAGTTCCGCGGACCTGGGACTAGTTGAATGACTCCACTACTTGCATGAGGCGATAGACCCTTGTCCCGATCGCATTGGGCCAACGTTCTGCTGGCGCAACATCCATGATCTCGGCCCGCCTGATCGCGTCCGGGATGTATGGCTCATACGGCTCTCGCTGGATATTGGTCTGGTTGTAGGCACCCAAGTGCTCCCTCAGCAGATCAACAATGTTTCCGCAGTTCGCATCGGCAGGAATTTTCGCAGGATCGAAGTGGTGGAGCAACAGCCAAAGTTCGAAGCATGGATTGCTCACGGCGAGTCCAATATTCAATTGTGTTGCAGAAGCCGCCACCTCAGAAAGTTGTTGCTCGGGCCAGCGATCCGTGTCAATGACGAGCCACATTTCGTCGTGCTTGGTGAGTTCGAATTCTCTCCGGAAACTCCGCAATCTTTCGACGACATGCTTGGGCGCGGACTTTCCATCCCCTGTTTCCAGCACCTTAACCTGAACACGGCTCGACCGCAACCGAAACAGCTCGAAATATTGCTTCTCCGTCACCTCGCCTTCGGTGGCAATGATCAGCAATCGAGTGTCCCTGACATGGGGGATGGTTCGATCCAGAGGTCGGGGGCGGCGGGTCGTCAATCTCACGATCGAGTCCCTTACGCCAGGAGCTGGTCAACCCCGGCGATCAGGGGGATCGCCCCAAACCTGCCGTTCAAATAGCCCCTACCCACCCTCAAGTCAGAGCGCACCTCGGCCTTGTACTCCGCCAGCGAAGAGATGCTGCTGGCTCCTTGCGCATCTTTCTGCACGAACCAGATCTCATCCCTTCGAATCCGCTCAAGGTCGAGGAGCCCCGGCTCATGAGTGGTCACGATCAGCTGGGCCTTGGCTCGTCGTTGTCGTACCGCCTTCAGGAATTGTTCGACATACAGTCTCGACAGGAGCGGGTGCATGCTCCTATCCAGTTCGTCGACGACATACACCCTGCCCGACTCCTGCATGTCGCAGAGAATGGGCGCCAAATGCATGAGGCGAAGCGTACCGTCAGATTCGTCCCGTGTTTCAAACTGAACCTGCTTACCACTTCGGTCAAGGTGCGCAGTCTTCAGAGTAACAAGCTCCGGGGGTCCGGATCTTGGATATGCAATGTTATAGAAACTCCTCCCGTCCGTCATCAGCACATCGTGATCACCGCTCTTGCTATTCTGCTTCAGAAGATCATTTCTAAGTGGTGGAGGGATGTCCAACAGATGGCGCTCCAGGTCCAGCGGTTCCCTCGTTGAGTTGACCGATTCCACGCCGGTGTCGGCGCTCCTCAGGAAGGTCGAGACAAACTCCAGGAATCGCTTGTCGCTCTGGAGTCGAATGCTCAGGCCGTGATAAAGAGCATCAGGCCAGATAAAAGTGAGACGTTTGTTGAACCAGTTGGCGACCGGATTGAGCCGCTCCACATTTCGCTCGATCGCCTCTGTCAGGAACAGCTGATTTGTTCGCGTCCCTTCGGCGACGAACCGGAGACGTTGTCGTTCACTTCGGGTTTCGGCCAGGCTTGCTCCAAACTCGATTTCCGTCTTGCCGTTCTTGGTCGCTCGCACGAACCATTTGGCTTGCCGTTGTTTGGAAAGCGCAAAGAGCCACTCTTCAACAATGGTCTCCCTTGTGGCGGTGAAACCATATGTGTACACGCGGCCGGCCTCATGGAACACAAACTCGAACACCGTCGGCGCACTCCGTGTGCCTTCGTCGAGCAAGTGCG
>CAYIHQ010000160.1:3681-5788 GCA_964362905.1 uncultured Ignavibacteriaceae bacterium | reverse complement strand
CGCCGTTGACGAAATTTCCCACCGTTGGAGTCCACCTCTTGTGGCCGGTTCACTACGTATGGTTCCCTTCTCTATCTGGAACAACCACTGGTCGCTGGTCGTCATCGAGGCCCTGAGTTGGAAGGACGTGGAGACCGTCCTGCGAGAGGAGGGGGGAGCTTCTGTCGACCGAGGAGCGTTTGACCGCGATAGGATCGCCGCGGGTGTTCCCTGGGCCGGGACGGAGATCTCCGACCAACGAAATCCCCTGGAGTCCCGTCTCCGTTCGCTCATCAGCTTCACCAAGGGATGTTATATCGGACAGGAGGTCATCGCGCGCCTCGACACATATCGAAAGGTACAGGCTGGGCTCACGCGGTTCTCCGGATCGTTGCCCGAGGGGGCCATCGCACCCCTTCCGATCCACACCAGCGATGGGACGGAGGCCGGGATCCTCTCTTCGGTCGGTGGCGATACCAAGAGTCAGGCGATCGCTCTTGGATTCGTTCGCACGCACCTGCTCAAGCCCGACCTGGTTCTGAATTGCTCCGGACGCGGCGAACTCCGCCCGCTTGATACCGACCTCGACGAGGAGGTCTATCGCAGTGCATGAGGGTCCATGCCGTGCCCTACGATTCTTCCACCGGACCAGCGGCATACGGCAGACGGCTCCTCCCTGGTTGACTCCACCTATCACATCTCACATTAGCCATGGCCCGATCGATCCTTTCGCGCGCTGACAAGTCATACAAGGACCTTCCGTTTTTGAACAGCCCGGATGCCCGGTCTCTGCGGATCTTGTCCGAATTCCTGCATCCTCACTCCCGCTTCCGGCGTGTGGGGATCAAAGACACGGTGGTATTTTTCGGCAGTGCCCGTTTGTCATCACGGGCCGCTGCCCGCAAAGCCGAACGCGCGGCGCGAAAGGCGGCTGAGGCTCGAAGGACAAAGAAGAACCTCACTCGGTTGGAGGATGCCAGCGTCGACCTTGAAATGTCCGGCTACTACGAAGACGCCGTCGCACTAGCCCGCAAGATGACCGATTGGTCCAAGAGACTTTTCCATTCCAATCGGTTCGTAGTGTGTTCCGGGGGCGGTCCGGGGATCATGGAGGCGGCAAATCGGGGGGCGAAGCTTGCGAGAGGACGGTCAATTGGATTGAACATCAGCCTTCCATTTGAACAGAACCCGAATCCCTTCATCTCGCCCGAACTGAATTTTGAATTCCACTACTTCTTCATGCGAAAGTTCTGGTTCGTGTACCTCGCCAAGGCATTCGTCATGTTCCCGGGCGGGTTCGGGACGTTTGATGAGTTGATGGAGGTGTTAACTCTCCTGCAGACGGCCAAGATCAAGAAGCCCGTAGTGGTCGTGCTCTACGGACGCGAATTCTGGAACAGCGTCATACGGTTTGATGAGCTCGTCCGACGCCGCTTGATCAGCAAAAAGGACTTGAATCTCTTCGAGTTTGCCGACACGCCGGACGAGGCCTATAAGCTCCTGACTAAGCGGCTTCGGGCGCTCTATCCCAAGGAGACAGAGGAACAGCAGGTAACGTAACAATTTCGTAATTTGATTCTGCCCGGGGGGGAGGGTACATTGCGACGTAGATCTCTCATGGGGGTGACCTGGATTCGACGGGGAATGAGGGGTTCAGAACTGCATACCGTGGCGGTACCGTGCCACGTAAATCCATGGTACACAAAGCATAAGTGCCAATACCACTTACGCCCTGGCTGCTTAATTAGTTAAGTAGCCCGTTTCCCGCGTGCCCGCCTGTCGGTGCGCGGTGAAACGCCGATCTGACAGGCTAGTGCCGCACCGCGCATCGGGGTGAGGCGCGAAACCCCGCAAGGGTTCCACCGATGCTGGCGCCGGGGGCATCTCGCTTGTCGGAGTTCCCCGGTGCGAGAACACCAGACAAGCTATGTATGTAGATGTTCTGCGCACCTTTTCTTCGGACCGGGGTTCAAATCCCCGCACCTCCACCATACACGGTTCACCACCGGCACGTCGCCCGTTTCAACCATGCAACCCACCATCCTCGTTGTCGATGACGAGAAGGATATTCTCGACCTGCTGAAGTACAACCTCGAGAAGGAGGGGTACGCCGTCATCACCGCGCGCA
>CAYIHQ010000160.1:0-3671 GCA_964362905.1 uncultured Ignavibacteriaceae bacterium | reverse complement strand
CGCGCGCAACGGCAAGGCGGCGCTCGCCGCCGCAGGCCAGCGACCCGACCTCTACATTCTTGATGTCATGATGCCGGAAATGGACGGTTGGGAGGTTTGCAAAGCCCTCCGACGCAATCCCGCCACCTCGTCCATTCCAGTGATCTTCCTGACGGCGAGGGACAACGAGGTCGATGAAGTGCTCGGACTCGAGCTCGGAGCCGACGACTACCTCACGAAACCCGTGCGGATGCGTACACTCATCACCCGCGTCAAGAAGGCACTTGCGCGTCCCACAGTCCCTGTGAAGGAATCTGCGCCGGAGGTGGTGGAGGCAGGACCGCTTCGGATCCACGTAAACAATTACGTGGTGGAGATGGACGGAAAAGA
Source organism: uncultured Ignavibacteriaceae bacterium (assembly GCA_964362905.1). Lineage (GTDB taxonomy): Bacteria > Bacteroidota > Ignavibacteria > UBA10030 > UBA10030 > 2-02-FULL-55-14. The sequence continues at coordinate 3,302 of CAYIHQ010000160.1, read as the reverse complement.
GATGCCGTTTCCCAAGAAAGAATTCGAAGTGCTGCTGTTCCTCGTCCGCCATCCTGACCGAGTGATCTCCCGCGAAACATTGCTCAACGAAGTCTGGGGACGCAATGTTTATGTCGTCGACCGCACCGTCGACGTACACATTCGGAAAATCCGGGAGAAACTTGACAGTTATGCGACTTTTATTGAAACTGTGAAAGGAGTCGGTTACAGGTTCACGAAAGACATGGAATGACCTCCCTCCGGGTGCAACTCGCAGTGCCCGCCGCTCTCGTGGCAACCGCCTTCGGCCTCTGCCTCATCCTGGTTGTCCTCACGTCGCTTCGTTCCCAACTTGCCGCCAGCCTCCGTACTTCCGCCGAACGTCAGGCAATCGTGCTGGAATCCCCTCTCGTTGATCCTCGCTCGCTGGATGACCTCCTGCCGGCGGGCATCGTCGTTGTTCGTTTCACGGAGAACGGACGTGTGCTCCCGTTCACAGTCCCGCCAGAGTTCCCCGATCTGCAAGCCATTTCGACACCTGAGGAAATCCCCGCGCCCGAATCTTTCCTCACATCCCCTTACGTCGGCACGGTTCTGCCGCAACTGAAGTCTCCCGCCAACGCCGGGAATGGCAGCACCTACCGGATTGGCGTCCTGCTTTCAACTCGGAACGCTGTGACGGTCTATGAAGAGGTTCGCATCCGGCTTGTCCTGATCGTGCTGACGGGCATCGTTGGATTGATCCTGACGTCCGTGGGACTTGCCGGGATGATCTCCCGACGCGTTCGCGAGCTGACAGTGGCAATCAAGAACATCGAAAGCCCTCACCCTCTGCCTGCCCCCGTTCGATCGAGCTCTGACGAACTCGGTGCACTTGGAGCAGAACTTGAGAAGACTCGTGAAACGCTCTTCAACAAAAGCCATGAGATCGCGCGACTTCAGAAGGTTCGGAGCGAATTCCTCGCCAACGTATCGCACGAGGTTCGGACTCCTTTGTTCTCCTTGAAAGGATTCCTTGAAACCCTCCTGGAAGGCGGCTTGGACGATTCGCGTGTCAATCGGTCCTTCCTTGAAAAGGCGAATCACCACGCACAACGCCTTGATGTCCTTTTGAGGGATCTGATCGAGATCTCCCGGATCGAATCCGGTGACATGCGCATGAGTTTCCGCTACTTTGCCGTGGCCCCGTTCCTGAAGCAGGCATTCGAGGACCACAACGATGCCGCTGTACGAAAGGGCCAACGAATCGAGTTCGAGTCCGTCGAGGCCGACATCTTAGGGGACAGAGATCGTTTACGACAGGTTCTGGACAACCTCCTCGAAAATGCCGTGAGCTATTGCCCTGTGGGCACGACGATACGTCTTCAAGCAATAGCGGGAGAGAAGGCAGTCACTTTCACTGTCAGCGACACAGGGCCTGGCATCGCCCCGGAGCATCTCCCGCGCATTTTTGAGCGTTTCTACCGGGTCGATGCCGACCGATCGAGGGAGGTGGGAGGGACCGGTCTCGGACTGGCGATTGTGAAGCACATTGTTGAGGCGCATGGATCACATGTGAGAGTTCATAGCAATCTAGGCCAGGGTACATCATTTGAATTCGATATCAGAATATGAGAAGGCGAATTTCTTTCGCGAAGATGAATGGCGCGGGCAATGACTTTGTCGTCATCGACAATCGGTCCTTGCGGATACGACGCAGGGCTGCCTTGGCGAGGCACGTGTGCGATCGTCAGAGGGGTGTTGGGGCCGACGGGCTTCTGTTGCTTGAGCCATCAGAGAAGGCTGCCTACCGGATGAGGTACTATAACGCCGACGGAAGCTCCGGAGGCATGTGCGGCAATGGAGGAAGGTGCATTGCCGCATTTGCTGTTTCGTTAGGAGCGGCCCGGCGCACGCACCGTTTTGAGGCATTGGGCCACGTCTACGCGGCAGAGGTGCAAGGGAATGGCCAAGTTCGGCTCCGGATGAAGGACCCCCAGGCGATGAGAATCGGGCTTTCCTTGAGATATGGCAAGAATGTGCTCAGTATTCACACTGTGGATACCGGGTCTCCGCACGCCGTTGTTTTTCTCCGCAAAGGAAAAATCGCGTCGGTCGATGTTACTGGGATCGGTCGTTGGCTACGGATGCATTCGACGTTCACACCCCATGGTGTCAATGCCAATTTTGTCGAAAGGATCGGCCCTAAGTCCTTACGCATGAGAACGTACGAGCGTGGAGTTGAGGCAGAGACATTGGCTTGCGGGACTGGTGCCGTGGCATGTTCAGTCGTTGGCGCTGTGGCGCTTGGACTGCGTTCGCCCATATCGGTCCACACCAGATCGGGAGATATTCTCCGGGTCCATTTCAACCGCGACGGTGCTAGTTTCTCGAACGTTGTTCTCGAGGGACCGGTCGCATTGGCCTATACAGGTGAAATTCTTGTATAGACCTCGAAGCATCGGTTTTGTGATGAATCCCAAGGCTGGTCGGCAAAGAGTAGATCTCTGGGATCGGGATCTGAGAAGTGCTCTTGGAGCTCTGGGCGTCGACCATGAGATTGTGCGCACGTCGCGGCCGGCAGAAGCTGGGAAATTGGCAGCAACCCTGGCCACAAAGCACGAACTGGTGGCCGCAGTGGGCGGCGATGGCACAGTCCACGAAGTGGCTCAGGGTCTGGTCGCGACTCAGTGTATTCTGGGCCTGATTCCGAATGGATCGGGGAATGATGTCAACCGTTTCTTAAGGATGCCCCGTAACGTCGCTCGAGCCGCAGCCGCCTTGGCTTCCTCGACGGAAATCGTATCAATTGATACCGCAGAAGTGTTTATCGTTAAATCACTTAGTGGAGTTCAGATAAAACGGTGGGTAATCAACACACTGGGACTGGGATATGATGCTGCCGTTGCATTTCGTCGGGAGCGAGTTCCGATCCTCAAGGGTTTACCGCTATATCTGACAAGCGCACTGTGGACACTTGCGGATCATTCACCGCAGGCATTTGAGATCGCACTGGACGACGGCCATAGCCGGCTCATGGAGGGCTTCATGGTCTGTCTGGGCATCGGCAAGTTCGAGGGTGGCGGGTTCAAGGTGCTGCCAGATGCGATTCACGATGATGGGCTGGCAGATGTCTGTGAGGTCGCTTCAGTGTCCAAGGCACGATTGCTGCCGCTGCTCATTAAGGCGGTATTTGGGGCTCACACGAAGAGCCAATATGTGCGAATGAGCAGGGCCCGAACAGCAACCGTGCGTTCTTCAAAGCCATTTGCCGTGCATGCGGATGGGGAACTCCTGAGCCCTGATGCAACCGAAGTGCGATACGAGATCCGGCCCCGTTCGCT
>CAYIHQ010000159.1:0-5795 GCA_964362905.1 uncultured Ignavibacteriaceae bacterium | reverse complement strand
GGTTTGACGTCGCTCCGGTTGTTGTCCCTCTGAGCTGGGATCAGCGACATACCGTGAAGGCAGATGTGGCTTTCGACATAGCCGATGTCTTCCGCACCAATATCGTGTTCCTCTACAACTCACCGCGGCCGTACACCTACTACCCGACGCGAGACGGCCGAACCCCGGCGGACACGAGCATTATCTTTCTCCCCAACAATGCCCGCATGGGCCACGTCCTGTTCCTCAATGTCAAGATGTCATTCGACGTTACGCTCTCCGACCGCATACGAGGTACTTTCGCGCTCGACGGCAGAAACGTCTTGAACGCCCAGAACATTCGTTGGATGGATTCATCCGGACGCACCGGCGGCGAGTTGGGAGATCCTTCTGCGTACTACGATCCGCGACGTATTCGTCTCAGCCTCGAATTGCGTCTTGACAGCGGATCGTCGCCCTCAGGGTCACCGTAGATCCGTCCGCGCGGCATACGGTTCATCTCGTCTCCTTACCACCGACGGCCCTCAGAAACAAGAAAGGCCCCCCTTCGGAGGCCCTTCTTGCCATGCGCCAGCATCGCTACGGTGATCAGCGAATACCAACGCTCTCTGGAATCATCCCCTGCCGCAACGCTTCCACATTTCCCAATCCCCCTTCTACCTTCTCACTTCTTCCTTCTTTAGCGACCCCGGCTGGACTCGAACCAGCGACCCACAGCTTAGAAGGCTGTTGCTCTATCCACCTGAGCTACGGGGTCGGAACATTTCAGATTGGAGTTTGCAGATTGAGAAGAGGTCGTAAACTGGCGCACCCTCGAGAGCTGCGACTCATCTACGGACAACAGAAGCTGTCCACCACCGACCCCGTTGCCTGGCTCTTGCATACCCCGGTCTTCGAATCGCGAACGAACGGGCCTTCACCGCAATCCGGACCCGTCGGCTCCTCCTCGCACCCATAGTGCAGCACGAGCACCGATGCCAGGAGCGTCGCATACAACACCATCAAGACAAGTTCTTTGAAACGACGCATGGTACCTCCGCAAAGATCCAGGAAAATTGTTTCTCGGTTGATGCTGCCGTCTACGAAGCAGCGGCGATCGCGCGGTCCAGCACGGCCCTCGTCACTTGATCCACCGTTGTGTCCACCAGGCACCGAAGATGTCCCTCGGGGCACGAAGCCTTCCCAATGTGAGAGCAGGGACGGCATGGCAGGCCATCGACTTCGAGAACCGTCGCATCAGAATGTACGGGAAAGAATCCGAATTCGCGTACCGTCGAGCCGAAGACAGCCACGATGGGTTTCTGTCGTGCGGCGGCGATGTGCATGAGGCCGGAGTCGTTTGTGACGACCGCGTCGACATACTCCAGTGCCGCCGCCGACTCGAGCAGCGTCAATTGTCCCGCCAGATCGATGACCCGCTCGGGGCTCGTCGCCGCCGAGATCGCCGCCGCGACCTTGGCCGTGACGGCCCGATCTCCGTTTCCCCCGAACAGAAGGATCGCCGCATCCCGCTCACGAACCAGGCGTATCCCCACCTCGGCGTACCGGTCCTCCGGCCATCGCTTGGTGAGGTGGCGCGCACCGGGGCAAAGACCGAACGCAGCCTCGAATCGGTGAAGCTGCAATCGGGCCATCCTCCCATTTACACCGAACAGCACCTCGTCCGGGATGTGCAACTCGAGTCCCTTGCCGTCGTTCACGATCCCCCACGGCTCCAACGGTTCAATGTACCGGTCAGCCACCGGCACGACCTCGCGGTACAAGTTCTTCTTGAACTTTACCAACGCCGTCCGTTCCAGTACGCGTTTGTCCACGACCACCGTATGGGCCACCCCCCGGATACTGCGCAGGTATCGGCTCCGGAGACTGTTGTGGATGTCGACGATAAGGTCGTACCGTTCGGACGCAAGCTTGGCCTTGAGCTCCCGCAATCCCGCGTACCCGGTCCGTGGATCGTATCCGTATGTGAAATTCAGATTCTGGTTCGACCGGACAAGGTCTTCATACTCCGTTTTTGTCACGAAGTCGATCTGCGCCTTCGGGAAGCGTGCACGGAGCACCCGGACCAACGGTGAGGCGAGAACGATGTCGCCGATCGAACTCAGACGCAGGATGAGTGCTTTGGCGGGAGTTTCCACTGCTACAAAGTACGATTTGCACGTTGCAGGCGCAATCAGGCCGCGGGGTGCGTTGCATTTCCCTCCTGGAGCCGATATATTCCCCGACGTCACTCCCCCCTCTCTTCCATGCAACGTCCATCAACCATCGGCGCCCTGCGGGCGTCCGGCACGACCGTCCTTCCTGTCAAGGAAGAGATACGTCGCAACCTGATCGAAAAGCTCCGTTCCGGAGAACCGCTCTTCCCCGGGATCATCGGCTATGAACAGACCGTCGTTCCCGACCTCATTAACGCCCTTCTGGCGAAGCATGACCTCCTCTTACTCGGCCTGCGGGGACAGGCGAAATCACGCATCGTGCGCCGACTTCCCACCCTGCTGGACGAGTACGTCCCTATCATCAAAGGAAGCGAGCTGAACGACAATCCCTTCCGCCCGGTCAGCAAGGCGGCCGTCGAACTGGTTCGGCAGCATGGCGACGATGTCGAGATCGAGTGGATCCATCGTGACCAACGATTTTCGGAGAAACTCGCCACGCCGGATGTCACGATCGCCGACCTGATCGGGGACATCGACCCCATCAAGGCGGCGACTCAACGCCTCCACTATGCGCACGAAGGGGCCATTCACTACGGCATCGTCCCGCGCAGCAATCGCGGCATCTTCGCCATCAACGAACTGCCGGACCTGCAACCCCGCATTCAGGTGGGACTCTTCAATATCATGGAGGAAAAGGACATCCAGATCCGCGGGTTCAACGTGCGAATCCCGCTCGACCTTCTGCTGGTCTTCACTGCAAACCCGGAGGACTACACGAATCGCGGCAATCTCATCACGCCTCTCAAAGACAGGATCGACTCGCAGATCCTCACCCACTACCCCCGCACGCTCGAGGACGGCATTCGCATCACCGAACAGGAGGCGTGGGTGAAGCGCGGCGGCCCGGACGTTCGGGTACCGCGGCTGTTCCAGGAGATCGTCGAATAGATCGCGTTCGAGGCGCGCAAAAGCGAATACGTCGACCAGAAATCTGGCGTGAGCGCCCGTTTGACCATCGCCTCCATGGAGAACCTCGTCAGCAATGCGGAGCGGCGGGCCATTCTGCAGGGGGACGCGGTGGCCGTCCCGCGCATTGTGGACCTTCACCATGCGCTCCCCGGCATGACGGGCAAAGTAGAGCTCGTATTTGAGGGCGAGCAGGAAGGCGCCGTCAAGGTCAGCAAGGCACTCATCGGCAAAGCGATTCGAACGATCTTTCTGCGTTCCTTCCCGGATCCGCTGCAGAAGCAACCGCGCGAGCGGGCAGAACGTCAGGGCTCAACTCCGAAGGACTCCGCCTATGCTCCCATCGTCGCATGGTTCGAACTGGGGAACAAAATCGAAGTCGCCGACGACATGTCGCTGGAAGCGTTCGCTCGAGAGTTGCTCCGTGTGGACAGGCTGAAGGCGGTCACTCAAAAACACCTGAAGATCGCCGACCCCGCCGAATTGGCCTCGGCCATGGAGTTCGTCCTCGACGCGCTTCACCAATGCTCGAAGATTGCGAAGGACGAAGTGGAACGCCGGACGTCCTACAAGGACATGATCGGAAGCATCTTCTCACGCACATCCTCCGTCGACGACGACGAAGCATGAGCAGCCGGTTCGAATACAGCCGGTGGCGCCCCGGTTCCCAGACGGATGAACAGCGGCTCGAGTCGCTCATGTCCCTCTTTTCGTATCTGGTCGTGAAGACGAGCGGCGACCTCGAACAGGCGCTCGAGTGGCTCCGTGAACTGGCGCGGCGACACGGCGTGTTCGACGAAGACCTCTCCATGAAGGACCTGATTCAGAAGCTCAAAGAAATGGGCATCATCGAAGAAGTGAACGGCGTGCCAGCCCTGACGACCCGCGGAGTTCAGAAACTGCGCCAGGACGCGTTGCGGCACATTTTCAGCAACCTGAAGAAGGCGCCCGGCGGCGCCCATGAGACGCCGCACACCGGCGAGGGGGTCGACCGCCTGAGCGAGACGCGGCCGTGGAATTTCGGCGACCTTGCCACGAACCTTGACCTCACGTCCACGCTCACGAACGCCTTCCGGCGCGGCGGCATCGACGCGTTCTCGCTCGAAGAAGAAGACCTCCGCGTCTACGAAACGGAACACACCTCCTCCTGCGCCACCGTCGTCCTCCTCGACATCAGCCACAGCATGATCCTGTACGGCGAGGACCGGATCACGCCTGCCAAACAGGTGGCGCTTGCGCTTGCGGAGCTCATCCGCGTCCGGTTCCCGAAGGACTACATCGCCTGTGCTGTCTTTGGAGACGAAGCGAAGGTGGTGAGTCTCGCCGAGCTCCCCTTCCTCCAGGTTGGGCCGTACCACACCAACACGCGCGCCGGCCTCCAGCTCGCGCGACAGTTGCTCCGCAAATGCGGCAACGTCAACAAGCAGATCTTCATGATCACCGATGGCAAGCCGTCGGCGATCTTCGATGACGCGGGACGGCTCTTCAAGAATCCGTACGGCCTCGACCCCCGCATCGTGAATAAGACCCTCGACGAAGCCGTCCAGTGCCGGCGCGACAAGGTGACTGTCAGCACGTTCATGATCGCGCACGATCCGATGCTCATCGATTTCGTGGAAGAGTTCACTCGCGCCAATCAGGGCCGCGCCTACTTCTCCTCCCTGGACTCTCTCGGAGAATTCATCTTCGTCGACTACCTGAAGAATCGACGACGAACCTTGACCTCACGGTAGCCCGTTTTCTTGTATTTCAAGGGTTTATTGACGAGGTTGAGTTTGCGAGGCGTTCCATCGGACACGCAACAAGCCCGTCTCGGGCTTGTTTGCTTTGAAGCCGGGCCAAGACGACATGCTCCTCATCTTTCCTTCCATCGAGATCAGCAAAGAGTGCTGCGTGGAGGTTGTCCACGGCGTGGCCGGCGACGAACGGACCTACTCCGTCAACCCCGTGCAGATGGCGATCCTGTGGCGCGGCGAGAACGCTAAGACCCTCCACGTGATCGACATGGACGGCATCGCCGAGGGGAAGATCGTCAACGAGGACATCATACGGCGAATGGTCGAATCCGTCGATATTCCGATCCAGGTCGGAGGCGGCCTTCGAACGTACGAGGAGATCGAACGCGTCCTCAAGATGGGCGTCTATCGCGTCATCGTGGGTACGGTGGCGGTGGAGCAACCGGGCCTCATCGAACGGCTCGTGAAGGCGTTCGGCACCCGCAAGATCGCCGTCGCCGTGTTTGCTCGCGAAGGTCGCGTGTATGTCGATGGCGGCAATCGGCGGACGGAGATGACACCCCTTGTGCTGGCGCTTGACATGAAACGTCTCGGCGTGTCCCGCATCGTCTATGCCGAACGGAGCGCGGACGGGCGGGAGGAGTTGCTTGCGCTCGACACACTCCGCGAATTGGCGGAGCGAACGAATATCCGCATCACCTGCTGGGGCGGCGCGACCTCCTTTCGCGACCTGATGGATCTGCAATCCCTCGAGAGGTTCGGAGTCGATTCCGTCATTCTTGGGCGGACGCTCTACGAGAACCGCTTCCCTTGCCAGGCGCTGTGGCGGCTCAACGAACAGCAACTGACCGATCTGGGACCGACCCGGCGTATCTGACGAGCCATGGAGATCACTGTCGTAGGACATCTGTGCAAGGACCGGATTCTGGGACCCGATGAAGGGACGCCGGAGACGGTC
>CAYIHQ010000158.1:0-5799 GCA_964362905.1 uncultured Ignavibacteriaceae bacterium | reverse complement strand
GCCCTTCAGGAAGGCCGCGCGTTCACCGGAGTGGAGCGCGTCGATCGCGCGATAGAGCCGTCCCTGCGTTGTGCCAAGCCACGCGTGCCGATCCGCTTGGGACTCCTCCGGGGCAGGCGACGCTCGTGCGGCGCGAATGACCGCGTCCACTCCCCCTAGCGAAAGATACGCGCCGTAGTCGAACTCTCCGGGATTTCTCGGACGGGGGAACGGATCGATGCTCCCTTCGATCCTCCAGAGTTCTCCTGCTTTCGGATCACGGGCTGAATCGACGAGCGCGGCCATCGGAAGAAGAACGCGCGCCCGCAGTTCCTTCGTTATGACAGGAGCGTTCGCCGGCACTGTGGCCTCTGCGGTGCACGTCCATGTGCGTGCGCTGCGAACCGGCGGGTCCAAAATGCGGATCGTCATGGGGATCGGACTCTCAGGATCGGAGGGTCCAGGCCGTCGGTCCGCCGCCGCACGGCTTCGCTCCGCGTGCCAGCTCATGCCCAGAAAAGAGAGCGCGAGGAGCAAGATGAGATCGGCGAGCAGTCGGAAACGATTCCTGAAGAACCACGCGGCGAGAAGGGAAGCGGAGAGGAGGACACACGCATGCGACGGTGTCAACGCCAGCGCGTCTGACACCAATATCCCGATTGCCACCGCCAACGTCAGCCGGATCGCCGGACGCGACGACAGCAGTCCCCCTACGGTTGGATGTTCAGGCACTCAAGGACACACGGTGCAACGTGTGTCAGGGATCGGACCCGCTCCACGCAGCGTTCTCGCTGATGGCCGACCGCGATGCAAGGAACGGGATTCCGGGTATGCGATTTCGTGCTCAGGTCTTCGATGTTGCCGTGGTCGCTGATGCCGAGGATCAATGTGGACCGCAGGTCGCAGGCATCAAGGAGGCCGCCAAGGAAAGCGTCGAGCAGTTCGAGGACCCTCACGGCTTTCGCCATGTCCTGGCGATGTCCCGCGTGGTCGGTCAGCCAATAGTCAAACACCGTCAGGTCGTGGTCGGCGATGATGCCGGCGCAATGACGGCCCGCTTCCGCAGCCGTTACGGGTTCCACATTTGCGTGGCCCATTTCCTTCCAGCGGTTGCGGATGAAATCCGCCGAGACGGCGCGATTGTGTGCGAGGTCATCCGCCGTACGCAACGGGATCTCCGCCGCCAGCGAAGCCATCGTCGTCACGGTGAGCCGTCGTGTTCCGGACGCGGTGTATTCGAAGAATCGAGCGGGAAACGCGTTCGCCAGGATCACGCGCTTGCCCGCATCCCGCACACGGCGAAACAGGCTCCGCTCGGCGATGATTGGCCGAAGCACTGTGGGAGGATACGGACCGAAATGGCCACCGAATGTATGCGCGGCATTCACGCCCGTGAAGATCGCCGTTTGACCCGTGCCGCTTTGCGGCAGACCGGGCATCCGGAGATTGGCATCCACTGGGTGGACGGACGCGCGGTCCGACACAAGGCGACGACTCCTGAGATGCGGGAGTTCTCCGCCGAAGAGGGAGCGGAGAATGGGGAGCTGCGCAGAAAAAAACGGGTTTCGATCCGGGTCGCGCGGACCGATCCCCACGCCGTCGAGAAAGAGCAGAAAGACCTTCACGACCTCTCGCCTCCCACCAGGGATTCCAGCATGACCGTCACCGGACCTTCATTGACCAGTTCCACATCCATCATGGCACCAAACACTCCCGCCTGGACGGTTCGCCCGTCCAATTGCCGGCTGAGCGCCGTCTTGAAAAGATCGTAGAGACGCTCTGCATCGGAGGCGGGCGCAGCGTCGGAGTAGCTGGGTCGAGTCCCACGTCTCGTGTCCGCATAGAGGGTGAATTGAGAGACGACCAGTGCTTCTCTTCCGACGTCGTGGACGGAAAGATTCATCTTTCCATCGGCATCGGGGAAGATGCGCAGCGCGGCACAGCGTGCAGCCAGATACTCCGCCTCGGCATTGGTGTCGCCCTTGCGAACTCCCAGCAGGACGAGCAACCCCGGCCCGATACTACCGGTGACCTCGCCTTTCACGGACACGGTGCACCGCGACACTCGCTGGACCAAAGCCCTCATGACAACGTCTCGCGTGGATCGAACCGGGCTGTTACGACACGGGGCACGCGTTGCAGATCCGGGTGCGCGGCGCCTTCCCTTCCCCCCGCAGCCTCACACACCTCCAGCATCTTCCGCGCCTGGTCGTACCCGACCTCCAGCGCCACAGGGCCTTCGACTCTCAGCAGCAGCGGCGTCAGCGCGATGATCCTCTGCAGGCATCCGAATCCGTCTCCACCGTCCGTTAACGCCCGTTGAGGTTCATGATTCCGCACGTGCGGCTCCAAGGTTTCCCATTCCACGAGGGGGATGTACGGGGGATTGCTGACGACCGCATCGAATTGCGAGCGGAGCCAATGCGGCGGTTCGTCAAACATGTTCCATTCAAGGAACTCGACGCGGTCTGTGACGTCATGTTTGGCTGCGTTGGCGCGAGCGACCTCCAGGCTCGCGGAATTCATGTCCACACCGACGGCGTGCAGATGCTTGACGAATTTGGCGGCCGCGACGGCGATATTGCCGCTGCCGGTTCCGATGTCAAGAACGCGCAATGGTCGCTCGTTTCCGAGGTCCTTTGCCCACATCATGAGCCATTCGACAAGGGTTTCCGTTTCCGGCCGGGGGATCAAGACGCGCGGGTCCACATGAAACGAGAGGCCCATGAAGTGCGCAGTCCCGACGATGTATTGGAGCGGTTCTCCGCGAAGACGCCGCAGCAGAACCGCGCGAAACGCATCGAGTTCTGCCGGTTGGACGGGCAATTCGAATCCCGTATAGAGCTCGATGCGGGGGCGGCGCAACACATGGGCCAGAAGGAGCTCGACGGTCAGGCGCGCTTCCTCCAGGCCACGCTGCTGCAGGTGGTCGATGGTCACGCGCATGAGCTCTCGCACCGTCCAGCGACGGGTGGAGGTTTCGAACATGCGGTTCAGCGTGAACGGCGTTTGCCGCTGTTTTTGGACGGTCCGCGCTGACCCGTCTTTCCCCTCGATGATCGGTCCGCCTTGCCAGCCGGTGGACGCGGGGTCACGGAGCGCGTCTCCGACAGGTGGCGGGTGGAAATACTGGGCATCTCGTCGGCGTCGTCTTCGGTTCGCGTTCGCCGGGGCCGCCGGAGGCAGACAGTGCTTTCGGTTAGGAATCCGAGATTGACGAGTTCCTCATCCGCCTCATCCAGGTCATCCTCGGGCTCGTCCCCGTCCATCGTCTTGATCCGGATGAACTCGAAGTGTGGGTCGGCTTCGAGGAGGGCGGCGAAGTCCGGCAGCGCGCACATCTCGAACCCGGCCTGTCTGGATTCTTGTGCCACGGATTCCCAGAGGGCTCGGACGGAGAGGATGGCTGAGGGTCTTGCGGCCAGGAGCCGTGCGGCGACTTGCAGGATGCGTTCAAACACGGGCGAGCGCCCGGACAAAGGGTCACGGTGCGCCTGAAAATGTAGGAGTTCTCCGAGGAACAAGCAAGTCAGCCGTGGCGCGGGTCGCGAACAGCCCGCAGGAGCACGAGTCCCACACCAGAGCAGCCGAGGGCGGCGATGAAAACGTATTGTATCGAGCCATCATCTCCGCGCCCAGCGGAACTCCCATGGCGAGGAACGCGAACGCAATCGTGACCGGCCGATCAGCCACGGCGGCGATGATGAGTGCCACCGCCATGCTGAGCGCCGAAACAAGAAGAGGACCGCGCGTGCCATATCGGTCGGAGATCCAGCCCAACGCCACACCGCCGAAGACCTGCGCCGCGACGAGCAGCATCGTATACACACCAATGGCTGTCGCATCAACCTGAAATCGGTCGATGGCCGCTGGGACAAAGAACATCCCGGCCGTGGACGCTGCGGTGATGAATCCCCAGGACAGAAGGAACCTGCGCATGCGTCCGTCGGTCCGAAGGATTCTAATGATATCCGAGACGCCATGCGGTTCACGGGACTGGAAGACATCCTCGTCCGGCACTTCAACGACATGGCGTTGCACCAGAACGGACGACAATTGAAAGAGAAAAGCCAACCCGAACGCAGCCGCCACACCCCACGAGAAACCGAGCGATGTACAGCACGCCTTCCAGAAGGTGGATCCGGTAATTGTGACGCTGGATGTGCGGTTCCATACGGAAATGAAAAAGGCCGCCGGAGGGCGGCCTTGCGAACATGCGTGACGGGAGATCGTGCTACTTCTTTTTCTTCATCTTCTCCGCGAACAACTGGGCGACCTTCTCGATGTCATACCCGACCTTGGGGAGATAGAACCCGCCGTGTTTCTCGACCATCGCCTTCAACGTATCGTAGGCGTCGGCGCTGCAGAAGAAGGTCGGCGTGCCGCGGTTCGGACCCTCCTTCTTGGCCAACTGCAACAACGCGATTCCCGGCAGATGCCCCTTGAGATTCGTGTCTTTGAAGTCGTTGTCCAGGATGATCAGGTCGAACTGTTCCCCCTTGATCTTCGCCCATGTGTCCACACTGGTGGCGGTCTCGACGATGGCGATCTCGTCCTCGATGATGGCCGTGGCCACCTCGAGGGCGAAGCCGTGCGACTTCCGTTGTCCTTCGTCGTCGTCCGCTATTAGGACCTTGTAGGGCATGGAGATGTGTCTGTGAGGGTCACGGGAACGGAATGAACCTACAATAAAATGCGGGGAAATACAAACGAACCGTGCGCGGCCAGTCCCTCAGCGTCCTGGGCACCGCGAGATCGTACCTGACAAGCCCGTCAGCGCTCTCCAAGGTTGCCGTCCAAGAGCCGCTAGCGTGCGAAGACCTTCCGCCCTCCGATGAACGTCGATTCCACCACGGTGGTCAGTATCCCTTCCGGGGCGTGTTCGTCCGGTGTGTGGGAGAGCACAATGAAATCCGCGAGTTTCCCGACTTCGAGACTCCCCTTGATATCCTCCTCAAAGGCGGCCTGCGCAGCCCATGTGGTGTAGCCCCTCAGAACTTCCTGAAGCGTCATTCTCTCGCCTTCATACCAGCCGTCATTGAATGCTCTCGGGTCGACGATGCCGGCGGCGGAGAGCTCGAATGCATCCGCAAGGTCCGCAGCCGTGCGCGGCTTTCCATCGGCATCCCGCCTCGTCACAGCCGCATAGATCCCGAGGAGAGGGTTCGGTCGCTCGACCGGAAAATCCGAGCCGCACGGGATAATGACGCCCGTGGCCAGCAGTGATCGCCAAGCATAGGCCCCCCGGACTCGATCGGGGCCCAATCGTGCTTCGGCCCAGTACATGTCGGACGTGCAATGCGTCGGCTGCATGGAGGGAATGATCCCAAGTGGCGCGAACCTGCCGATGTCGTCCCGATGGAGGACCTGTGCATGCTCCACGCGCAATCGGCGGTCACCCTTCGGTGCCCCCCTCAAGGCGTGCTCATAGACATTGAGAACGATATTGTTCGCGCGGTCGCCGATCGCATGCGTGCACACTTGAAAGCCATGCGTCATCGCTTCGGCGACACTCGCCTCCAATTCGTTCTCCCCCGTGACGGTGAGTCCCCGATTCCCGGGATCATCCGCGTACGGGTCGATGAGCGCTGCTCCGCGAGAACCGAGCGCACCATCAACATACAGTTTGATCGCACGCACCGTCAGGTGGTGGTTGCCGTACCCGACGAGCGGACCGGATTTCTTGAATCGCTCCCACGTCGCACCCGGACCGCCGACAGCCGCATAGATGCGCATCTGCAGTTGGTCCGAATCGATGAGGGTCGTGTAGGCCGCAATGTCGAGCGTGTCGACTCCAATGTCATGGACACCGGTGAGGAC
>CAYIHQ010000157.1:0-5822 GCA_964362905.1 uncultured Ignavibacteriaceae bacterium | reverse complement strand
GAACCCGCCGGCGGAATGTGTGCACGGCGATGAAACACAAAGGGCTCCTCAGTGTGGGGAGCCCTTTGGCGTCAGATCTTGTCCGGCAGTTCCTGGAAGGCGTCGCCGAACAGATCGTCGGCGACCGCTGAGGAATCAAAGAACTCCCTGAACTCCGTACCCTCCAACTCTTTCCGGCGGAGATACAGGACAATGGCGGCAACCGCAACTCCTGTGATCACGCCGAGCAACATGAACTTCTTCATGACAACCCCCGAACGTACAACGGATAGTGGTCGTGCAACTGTCAACGACAATATAACACCTTGATGCTCCAAGATGTATCCCAATGAATGAAAATTCATTGACCGCTGTCACCGTTCGATCCAGGACCACCGGCCTGCGGCAGGAGAGGGCGCGATCACGGGCAGAGGGGACGCAACGGTCCGGGCCTGGATCCAGGCGGCCTCAACCGACCCTTCCTCCCTCACTTGCCACGTCGTGTCGGAATGGACACTGATCGCTCCTCCACCCATCCCATCCACCCGACACCACACATTGACCCCGGCCGACCCAAAGGTCGCATACGAGTCGGTCCGAATTACAATCGTGTTATCTCCGGCCTTGAGAAGGTGGGCAATGTCCCATGCCTTCACCCGCTCGTGCTCGACAATAAGGGAGAGGGACCGCCGGGCAAAGACCTCGCCCACAGAAGCACCGTTCACCTCCACGCGGGCATGCGAATCACCGATCAACTGGAGCCAAGCCGCGGTGGTAGCAAACGTATCCGGCAGCGTGAAATTTCGACGGAAAACAGCGTTTCGAACCTGAGTTGCAGAACTATCTCTCTTCCCAGGATTTCCGTTGGGGTGATAGATCCATGCGCTCGGGGTCTCCGGATCCACCCACACTTCCCCGCGTTCCACCTGCGCCCGCTTCTCGATCCAGTAGGCCGCCTGGCGGCCATAGCGTTTCATGAGCCATTCGAGACCCGCCTCTTGGTTCGTGGTCAGCCACAGCGACCGAAAATCCTCCTTGAGATCTTGCAATAGTGGGACGATCCTGTCTATCATACTCAGCACCGCCTGCCGGATCGAATCCGGGCTCGATCCCGGGGAGGGGAACTGCGTCAATCGGCGAATCGTCTCACCGGTCTCCAGTTTCAGGGCAAACCAACGATTCAACTGCAGAATGAATTCCAGATAACGCACGTGGTCGGTGTTCCGTGTGGATTTCGTCCGAACATCCTTGAGGAATTCTGTGACAACAGGGGTGGAGGACCGGATCCCTTCGACGCGCCAGAGGTAATTCAGCGGCGCCTGCCGCAAGGGGAGCATCGGATGCCGCCACAGTTCATGCCAGGAGATGAGATTGAGTGGATTGGAAAGGAGCGTATAGGCGGTGCGGGCCGACCAACCTGCTTGTTGCGACCCAAAGAAATCTTGGAAGAATGCGCCACTAAAAGAATCCGCATTCGCCCGTTCGGGATTCCACCCCAACTCAGCCGTCCATCCGTACCCGTACATATTGAGCGGCCGGAGCGCTTCTCCGCCGTAGTCGTTCCAATTGGAGGTCAGGAGGCCGACGGCTCCGTTGCGGTATCCCTCGAGGGCAAAGTTGCGGATGTTGACGAATGAGTGAACGTAATTGGGGAAGGGGCCGGCGAAATTGTAGACGGCCGGAGAGACGATGAAAGGAACTTTTGCATCTCGGAGTGTGGACGGACTGGGATACCGATCACCCGCCCAGTACTGCCAGTCGACAACGACCACATCCTTGGGCAACATGGACAGGATCGCCGGATAGTCGAGGATGATGTCGCCGTACATTATCGGTTTTTTCCCATGCTTGCGGAGGATGTCCGCCACGCGCCGATAATGTTCGGCGTGAACGGTGGCCAGGTCGCTGGAGGCTACGCGGGCTTTGTTGGCGCCAAGGCCCACATCCCACGATTCGTCGGCGGCCATGTGGAGCCACGGAGAGGAATACGTTGCAGCGATCTCGCCGATCATTTCATAGAGAAGGGAGTACACCCGCTCGTCCGAGACATTGACCGTGTGAGCACCCGGAAACTCTCCCAGGTCGCGATACTCCGGCAGGAGCAGGATATTCTCCCAATGCCCGAGGGTTTCGAAAATGGGGATCAGCTCGACGTGGTACCGGCGAGCATACGCATCCAGGTCACGGACCTGGTTCGCCGTCAACGCCCCCCTCCCACGGCCAATGGCCGGGTGATTGCGGAAAACGAACATGTCCTCGAGGTAGGGGGAATAGACGTTCATCTTGTAGCGGGCCAGGAAGCGGATGATCCGACGGAAGTCGTCCATCGTCGAAACCTGTCCACGGCTGATGTCGTCGGTGATGCCCCGGATGCGTTGCATCGGACGGTCGCGGACGACAACTCCGGGAACTGTCAGCCCTCGCTTCTCCGGATGCAACAACTGCACGAGCGTCATCACCCCGTAGAACCGGCCCGTGGTTGACGCACCCAAGACGGTGACTCCGTCTGCGTCAGCGATCAGGACATATCCTTCCTCCCGCATCGACGGGTCGAACGTCACCCCGCGTCTCAGAAGAGAAGCTTTGCCGCGGCGGCTTTCTGGATGTCCAACATAGACGACGTCTCCGCGTATCGACCGAAGGTCCTTTTCCCGCACAGTCTTCAGCGCTGCCAAAGACCGCTCCACCAATGCCTCATTCAGAGCCTCTGCCGCCTGTGCGTCGGCGGGGAGGGTGCGCTCGCCGAGGACGATCCGGACCGATGAAGTGACCCGGAACGAACCGGTCAGGCGCTGGATCTGCTGGGGCGTGGGAATGACCGCCAGTTCGCCGGGCGGGGAGGATTGGGCCGTCAGGACGGCGGTGGCGAAGAGTGAGAGAATGACGAAACGCATCGGACACCCCCTTCGTGTGGCAGGAACAGGAACAAAAAAACGCAGCGGTGAGGTGAGGGCGACGGCCCTCGACTCCCGACGCTGGTAATGACAACTCAGGCCATAGTACCTCGGCGGCGTCAGGCGGTCGGAGCGCCGCCCTGGCCTTCCTCATCCACCAACTTGGACTAGATGTCCTGGATCTCGTTGCGCAACACCTCGGCCTTGCCCTACAGCGTCGCCATGTGCTTGCGCACCCGGACGCCGGCGGATTTGTTGCCCTTCACATAGAACTTTTCAAAGTCCTTCTGGAAGGATTGGACCAGGTCCACAAGTTCCTGATAGCGGTTCATACGGTTCTCCTTGCGTAGGGGGGTCAGTACTTTCTGTACACTTTGTCGGATTCGGCCTTGAGGCGGCGCATCAATTCTTCCCGGCGGTCATAGAGGCGCTTTGGTGTGCGGGGTTTATGGCGCGCCAGAGCATACGATGTGATCAGCGGAAGGGCGATGGTGGAATCCAGGTAGGCCACCACTGTGTCCGGCAACCGGTCGGGGTCGATCTTGCCCCACGAGACCGCCTCGGAGGGTGTGGCCCCCGAAAGTCCTCCGGTGTCCGGACGTGCGTCCGTGACCTGCAGGAAGTAGTCGTGCCCGCGCTCGTCGATCTGCAGCACTTCCTGGATCTGCGGCTCCGTCTGGAGGATGAAGTTCTTGGGCGAGCCGCCACCGAGGATGAAGACGCCGCTTTGTCCGCCAGAACGCTTGGCGTTGAGGACGATCGCGGCCGTTTCATTGACGTCGGCGAGCACGTCGAAGCGCAGCAGGTTGCCGTACAGCGCCTGGGCCGCCACGTTCATCCCGATCGAACTGTCGCCGGGCGAAGAGGTGTATACCGGAACCGCAAGGCGATAGGCCGTGCCGAGTACGCTGCTGAACGGGAGCTTGAAAATGCGCTCCCGCTCGTGCACGTAGCGTCCCACTTTGTAGTGGAACTCCGCCGTGCTCATGTCCTTCTGAAACTCGGGCCCCTCAATGACGCGCCGGAAGAACGCGTCGGTATCGAGGAGAACGTCGTAGTCGAAAAAGATGTCGTAGATCCGGATGACGCCATCCTTCCGCAACAGGCGGTCGTCGATGAATGGCGAGCCACGATGCAGCGTTTTTCCGATCGCGAAGTGCGTGTCGTGATAGAGATTGGCACCTGTGCTGACGATCCAATCGACGAATCCGGCCTTCATCAATGGCACGATGCAAGAACCGCCGAGTCCGGCGGGCGTGAGCGCTCCGGTGAGGCTCATGCCAATCGTCACCTTGGAGCCGAGCATTTTCTTGACAAACAGTTGGGCCGCTTCGCGCAGCCGGGCCGCATTGTAGGCCTGGAAGTGCTTGTCCAAAAGCTCGACCACACCGATGTTCTTTCTAATCGGTCGTGGGTCGATTTTTCTGCCGGAGAGATACTTACTCTTGCGTTTCATGCAGAATTCAAGGGTATGGGAAAGTACTGCTTGAAATCCTCGAAAATATACAGAATTCGAGGACAAAAGAAAAGCGAATTCAGCGAAAAATCGCCCTTCTATGAATGAAGACGGGAATTGCGCAAACGGAGGGAATTGCTGACCACGCTCACAGAACTGAAGGCCATGGCGAGTGCGGCCACCATGGGATTCAGCAACCCGAAGGCGGCGAGGGGAATTCCGACGACATTATAGAAGAATGCCCAGAAGAGGTTTTGGCGTATGGTCGACACAGTCTTGCGTGACAATCGAATGGCGTCGGCGACGCTCCGTAGGTCGTTCCGCACCAAAGCGATGTCTGCGGTCTCAAGGGCGACGTCGGTGCCGCTTCCCATGGCCATCCCGACATCCGCCTGGGCCAGCGCCGGTGCGTCATTGATGCCGTCACCCACCATCGCTACGACCGAACCGTCAGCCTGAAGGCCCATGATAACATTCGTCTTCTCGGCTGGAAGGACCTGCGCAATGACACGATCGATCCCCGCTTCGTGCGCCACCGCTTCCGCCGTCGTCTGTTGGTCGCCCGTTAACAACACGACGGAAATACCCATCGACTTCAAATCGCGCACCGCCTCGGCCGAGGTCTCTTTGACCCGATCTGCCACGCCGATCACCCCGATGACCTCGCCGTCGGCAACGACAACCACTGGAGAAGCTGCCGTTGAGGATACTTCCTGGAGCGCAGGGCCGAGACCATCCAACGCTACGCCATGCTCTTCTATGAACCCGGGTGTGCCGACGAGGGCCCTCTGTCCTGCGACGGTGGCTGTGACCCCTTTCCCCGCTGTCGCCGTAAAATCGTCGACGTTGGCGATGGGAAGCTCGCGTTGCCGTGCGGCCTCGACGATCGCATGTGCGATCGGATGCTCGCTCACGCGCTCGACCGCCGCTGCAAAGGAGAGAAGGGCATCCTCTGTCCAGCCGGCGCACGCCATTCCATTGGGGCCGACGATGTTGGAACGGTCCGCAAGATGGATCGACGTGACGGTCGGTTTGCCTACCGTGATCGTTCCGGTCTTGTCCAACACCACCGTTCGAATGCGATGCGCGCGCTCCAGTATCTCCGCGTTCTTGATGAGGATTCCGTGCCGGGCGCCGGCGCCCGTGCCTACCATGATCGCCGTGGGCGTGGCGAGGCCCAGTGCGCACGGGCAGGCGATGATGAGGACTGAAATGAAGTGGACCATCGCTTCCACGAATGTCGCATCGGTGCCGAAGTACCAAACGAGAAACGTCACAACCCCAATGCCGATCACGATGGGAACGAAGACTGCGGCGATCTGGTCGGCGAGTCGCTGGATAGGGGCCTTCGAACCCTGTGCGTTCTCGACCATCCGTGCAATGTGAGCAAGGAAGGTGTCTTTTCCGACCGCCGTGGCGCGAAACTCGATACTCCCAAAGGTGTTGAGCGGGGCGCCAATGACGCGGTCGCCGGCCGTCTTTTCGGCAGGAAG
>CAYIHQ010000156.1:0-5864 GCA_964362905.1 uncultured Ignavibacteriaceae bacterium | reverse complement strand
GAGTCCTCTCTGCCGTGTTGAGCGTGACATCAATGCTGTAGTTCGCGTTGCGGGGACTGAGCGGCTGGGGAAATGTTGCCTGGGCGGACAATGTGAGAACCGCCGAACTCAGAGCCCCTATGAGGGACAGGGTTCGCATAAGCACCTCGTGGAGTGTTGTTCGTTTAATTGTGGCGGTATCCGGGACCCCTGATGAATTGTCCTGGGAGCGCGCCCGTGTGTTCTCCATCGCGGAGCACCTGAACGCCATTGACAAATACGTGCCGCATACCGGTCGCATATTGATGCGGCTGGTCGAACGTCGCATGGTCTCGAATGGCGGCCGGGTCGAAGACGACCACATCTGCCCAGAATCCGGGGCGCAGTCTGCCGCGGTCCTTGACGCGAAGATTCTCTGCCGGCAGAGACGTGAGTTTTCGGATCGCCTCTTCGAGCGGCATCAGGGGTTCTTCGCGAACATACTTTCCCAAGAGCCGGGCAAAGTTGCCGTATGCACGGGGATGCGGATTGGACCGAAGAAAGACACCTTCGGGAGCCAGCGACTCCGCATCGGAGCCGAAGCTCATCCACGGCAGCGCAACCTGGCGCCGGACATTGTCTTCGGACATCATAAAGTAGACCGTCCCCACTCGGGAATCATCCTGAACAACGAGATCCATTGCCGCCTCTTCCGGGGTCGTCCCCCGCATCCGAGCGACCTCGGCAAGGGTCTTTCCCGTGAGGTACTTGAGACTGTCCTGTTTGAAGGCGACCAGCATGACGCGGTCGGCCGAGCCCGCGGCTCGATAGAGACTCTCCCATTCTGTTTTCGGAGCGGTTATCTCCTGTTTCACGCGAGCACGGATGCCGGGATCCTGCAGCCGTTTGATCCATTCACGCAGACCTCCCTCCTGAACCCACGGCGGCATGGCGGCGTCGAGCCCGGTCGCTCCGGCGATGTAGGTATACATATCTGCCGTGACCTCCGCGCCCTCACGTCTCGCATCTTCGATGCGTCGGATCACGCGGTCTAACTTCAGCCAGTTTTCGGTTCCCGCGGCTTTCAAATGGTAAATCTCTCCGCGAATTCCCGCCTCTCGGACGATGCGGAGAAATTCCTCCACCGCCTCCTCAAACCGGTCTCCCTCGCTGCGAAGGTGGGAGATGTACATGCCGCCGTGCGACGCGGCAACCTTGCAGAGTTCGATGAGTTCTTCGGTGCTGGCATAGAAGGCCGGGGCGTAGATGAGCGAGGAACCGACGCCGAGCGCGCCCTCTTCCATGGCCTCGGCCACGAGCGTTTTCATTCGCTGAAGTTCTTCAGCGGTCGGGGGCCGGTCCTCATACCCGAGCACATGCTCCCGGATCGTGGTTGCCCCGACGAACGAGGCAACATTCGTGGAGATTCCCTTTCGCTCCAACATTTCCAGGTACTCTCCGAGCGTTCGCCAGGTCACGTCAAACCGGATATCTCCCTGCAATTCCGTCATGTCGCGGATCATCCGTTCGGAGAGCGGACCCATGGATTCACCTTCGCCGAACACTTCGAGCGTCACTCCCTGTCGAATGTCGCTCTGGGACTTCCCATCCTTGATGAGCGATTCGGTCGCCCAACTGAGCATGTTGATGAATCCGGGTGCGACGGCAAGTCCGGCCACGTCGAGGATCGTATCCCCCACGCCCATACCTGCGGGTGCAAGTTCGCGGAGGCGGCCCTCAGCAATAACAACGTCCACGTTCAGAGGAGGTCCGCCCGATCCGTCGTAGACAATGCCGTTCCGAAGGACCACTACCTGGGCAATGGACGCGGAAACAGCGAATGCCAGCAGCAGAAACAGGGCTTGAGGCCTCATGGGCCGATCTTCTTCTGGAATCGTCCAACACCGTTCCATTCGAAAGCCGCGATGGTGCCGTCGAATGCTTGCTGGAAAGGACCTCGCATGGTCATGGCGCGAAAAATGGGGGATGTGAACCGAAACGGTCGAATGATTGAATGCCGCTCACACGGGTCCTGGACCCCATTGAGCGACGTCGCGATACCTTGACAGGCAAACCGATGACAGCGTTGAACCTAGCGATTGGGGCGGGGAAATGCAACAAGGCGGCTACCAGGATGCGGAAAAACGTATACCACCAAGGACGCCAAGTTCTGGTCGAAAGCAATTTACGCCAAGTGCGCCAAGAAAATATTTGTATTGTTTCAAATACACCTCAAATCGCCATAGCGGACCTGCCTGCGCGCCGGGTCACTTGGAAAAGAGGTTGTCGCTTCGCGACGCGGTATTGGGCCTCCGGCTGGTAGGCAGGCTTGGCGGTCTTGGCGGTTCCATTCTTCCCTCGCACAGGAGTTTTTCATCAGCCTGTCAGATCAACTCACCGATTCCGAGCGTGAGATGGAAGCCGCTGGGAGCGGCAAAACGATACGTAACGTCAATGCGCATGAATTTGAAGATCTTACTGATGGCGACTCCCGCCTCTGTGTAGATGCCCGGAGTGCTGCGACCAAGCGCTTGCGCGCGTGTGCCGAACCCCGTCGAAGCTGCCGTCGCCGTCACAATCGTCTCATACGCGTTCCGGTAGAGAAATGGAATTCCCAGCCACAGGAAGAGCGCGCTCCGGAAGTTGTGCTCCACGGACACTTGCAGGAATCTGTCCCCGGCGAATTCGCGTACCTGCGCTCCCCGCAGGACCCCGATCGGGGCATAGCTCGAAGATTGTGTCTCCAGAGAAAAGAGGCGCTGCACGGGGGGTGCCCCTGTCGTGATGCCCACCGAAGCATGAACGGCGAGATATGCTCCGAATGGACTTCGGTTGTAGAATGTCGAGATCCTATACTGTCCCTGCGCCGTCCATCGAGTGAAGTTGAAGTCCCCGCCCCAGAGCGAGCGGTCGGCCACCTCGACGCCAAGAGTTCCCTGATCGACGTGTATGATGTTGAACGGAATGGGCTCCTGTCCAAATCGTAGCGAAAGGCCGACAGTCCGCATGGTGCCAGGATCGATCGCAGGATTGACCCGATAGGTGCGTGATCGGGCAAACAGGCTGAATTCTGTGCTCTTCGGCACTGCTCGATGTTCTTCGTTCCGCAGGTCCATTCGAACATAGAATCGCCTCGACGGGCGGATCGAGAGCCAGAGGCGTCCACCCGCGGAGGAATAGTAGTCGAAATAGTCGTTCTTGTAAAAGAGGGCCGTGAAGATGTTGGAAAACGCCAGATGCTTCCCTTCATCAGCGACCGGCGTCACGATCCGTGCCGCCTCCACTCCTGCCGAGAGCTGCATTTCTCGATCAAGAACCAGTTCCGCACCCAGCTTCGCTTCCCACCGACGGTCGGAGAACCCGTATCCGGCAGCAGCAGAGAGCAGCCACCGCCCGCCGAGGGTGTCGGTCGTGTACTTTCCTCCAAGAAAACCTCCCTGGACCCGGTTGAACCGGAGGTCGGTATACTGCAGGACCCGGAGAAACACGGAACTATCGGCATCGGCTAATGGGCCGGTCGGCTGAAATTTCTTGTCCAGCGTTTGTGTGCTGTCGAGTGTGCGATACGCCTCGGTCTGTTCGACCGTCAGCGGAAGAACCTCCCGCTCCGCCCAGAACGTGGAATCGTAACGCTTGACGGAAGAATCCTGCTGGATCCGTCGTTGACGGAACAGAGAATCGGGCACCGGCACGTTGACCTGGTACTCATAGATCGATGACGTCGATTCGAAGCCGATCCGGGGAATTCTGATGAACGGAATGTCGATCCCCACGTCGAGCGTGGTGCGGATATCGACCGGAAGCCAGTATCGCTCCTGCATCGGCGCGAACTGCTGGCGGGTGCCGAGATGGAAGTCTGTGATGAGGGGAAAGACGAATGCCTCATTCGGCCGCACATCGACGCTCGCAAGCACAAATCGCTCATCCACGACGTTCACCGTGCCTTCAAACAACGGCGTGATACGGGACTGGGGACGAAGCCGGATGACGAAGACCGTATTCCCCTCCTGCTTTACGGTCCGTTCGAGTTCGAAGCGATAATAGTCGAACGCATCGGGGGAAGTGAAACCGACGAAGCGATAGCTTCCGAAGGAAATCTCGTCGTCGTAAAAGTTCGTGATGCCGCCGACGGCGGAGAAGTTCTGGTTCACCTTGATGTTCTCGGTCTGACGTTTCTGACGGATCACTTCTCGCAACGTGTCTCCCTTGCGCCAGAATCCCGAAGAGTATGTCTCGGCGATCATGGCGATGGCGGAATCACTACGCATCACTTGTCGGGTGAATGCTTCGAACCGGTAGCTCGCAAGCGCCTCCTGCCATTTTTTCTTGCCTTCGATCACCTGGCGCATGATCGCCATGGCGGGGTCCTCGCCCGAAACGATCACTTCGGCCATACGGATGGGGGCCGGATCCAGGCGAAAATCTGCGAGTGCCGGTCCGTCGAGCCGGATCGTCGCGGTATCCGGCCGGTAGCCGATGAACGACGCAGTCACGCGGAAAGTGCCTGGCGGCAGGGAGAGCCGGTAAGATCCGTCGGCATTGGCAATGGTGCCGCGGTCGGTGCCAACGACACGGACGGTGGCAGCGGGAAGGCGTTCCCCGGTCGATGCGTCCAGTACGATGCCGGAGAGCGACGCCGTTTGGCCCTGGGCCCGATCGAGGGCAAGGAGGAGAAAAACGGTGATGAAGACAAAGCGGGAACAGTGAAGGGAGAAATTCATGGGTGCAGAAGTGAACGGCGTAAGTGTCTGAAAGTTACAGTGCAGGGGTTCTGTTGCGGGGCCGTCTGTCGGCCAGACATCGGTGTACACAGAGTACGCAATCCGCGTAACGCACTGTGCATAGAACTGGCCTCACAGATCCACCTTCGTCGCCCCCGAATGCTTCAGTCGGGGGCCTCGATGCTGGAAAGATGAGATTCCCGCCAAAATCATGCGGGAACGACAGATTGGCTTTGGAACCGGTCCTTTTTTTGCGATGGCTTCTAGTCAACCATGTGGAGAGCCAGCGGGAAGTGCGCTGAGTGCGATGAGCTGGGTAGTGATCCTATCCACAGAATGAGAAGACCCACCTGTGGGTACATGCGCTGCTATCGCTTCGTGGATGTCCTGGGCCCGCAAGAGATCTGCAATCTGTGTGGAGACAAACGCAGTGGCCTCACGATCGTCTGTCCGCATCTGATCAAGCAGCAAGGAGTTGTTGGCAACAACGAACACGACGTCCTCAAAGTCCCTGCTTGTGCGCAGGTCCAAAATGCCTCGATTGAGAAGAGCCTGGATCTTGGATGCGAGAAAGAACGCCGGGGAGAAGATCCTTATTCCGACGCCAGAATCAAGAACAGTTCTCCGGGCATTGGCGATTCCCGGCCCGTACCATACATTTGAGAACCCCAGCACTTTCTCGTCTGTGGGCATGACATTAACTGGAATATCTCCGACGATCCATCTGCACAGGGGAGCTCCGTCGGAAGTATCGTGACGAAATCCGAAACGTTCCAGACTTGTTTCCAACTTGATTCTGGCCGAATTGGAGGTCAGTTCAACCACACAGTCCACATCCAAGGTCGTTCTGGCTTCCGGACGAGCAACTGGATCGACATACAAAGACAAGGTAGCGCCACCTACGAACACCACGTCTTCCCTCAGTTCTTTAAGGGCGCTTGCCACCTCGTGCAGCAGTTGAATGCCAGTCTTCATCAAAACTTCAATCTTTTTTTCAGTTCCGCGACTGCGATCTCAACTTCCCTGGCCCTGCCGATCCGAATGGCGTCGACGAGCGCCAGGGCTTCATACAATTCTTGATCGTTCTTTGCTGCCGTGATCACGGAGGGGTAGAGCGGTTTCAGGGATTGACCCCGCATGGTACCCTGAAACTCGGGCCAGACGTAGGGTTCGCCTCCAGCAGTG
>CAYIHQ010000155.1:4241-5869 GCA_964362905.1 uncultured Ignavibacteriaceae bacterium | reverse complement strand
CTTTGTGCTGGACGCCCAGCCGTCCGAAGAGCGGCAGACGGTCGAATCGCGGGGGATTCGATGAATGTCCGCGTTCGCTTCGCCGCCATCGCGGTGGTGCTCTTCATTGTCCAGATGACGTTCGTCCCGTTAATCTCCGTGGCGGGCTACACGCCCGACCTCTTGATCTTGTGGATCGTGGCGATGGGCATCCGCCGGGGACGCGTGGAAACGACCATCGGGGGCTTTCTCGCCGGCTTCGTGCAGGACCTGGCCACGACGCAGTTTCTTGGACTTGCGGCCTTGTCGAAGTCGATCACAGGATTCGTCGCCGGCGCGTTCTTCAATGAGAACACCGCCGAGCAAACGCTCGGCTCGTATCGGTACGTGCTCAGCGTTCTCCTCATGAGCGTGGTGCACAATCTTGTGTACTACAGCGTTTTCTTCCAGGGCGTAGAGCGTTCCATTGTAGCCGCGGTCATCGTCTCCACGGCGGGCACGGCATTCTATACGGCGGTCGTGGCGGTGTTGCCGATGTTCTGGTTTTCGAAGCGCTATCGGACGGAATGGATGCGATGATCGGGTTCGAAGAATTTGGCTCCGGGTCGCGGCGGTTGGCGCTCACCCTTACGCTGGCCTTAGGCTTCGCGGTCCTCTTCGTACGACTCGTCCAACTTCAGGTCTACTATCACGAGGAGCTGGGCAGGAAGTCTGATGAGAACCGCGTACGCACGATCGTGCGCGAACCGGTGCGCGGGTACATGTACGACCGCACGGGCCGCCTCGTCGTCGACGTCGGCCCTTCGTTCTCCATCTTCGTGACGCCGGCGGAATTCGACACGTCGAACATCGGCGTGTTGGCGGAGTTGCTGCATCTGGAGCCGTCCGTCGTGCGAGAGCGGCTGCGCCGAGGCCGTTCGTATTCCGCCTTTTCCCCCACCCGCATCGCGCGGGATGTCCCCTTTCCTGTGCTCGCCGCCGTCGAAGAGCGTGTGTTCCTGCTTCCCGGCGTCAGCTACGATGTCGAATCCAAGCGCGTCTATCATGACCGGGTGCATGCATCCCACCTCCTCGGGTACTGCAAGGAGATCACCGACGGCCAGCTCGCACGGGCGGGACCGATCTATAATCAGGGGGACATCATCGGCGCCACGGGCATCGAGGCCGCGTATGAACCGTTTCTGCGGGGAGCCAAGGGTTTTGAATTCATCTCGGTGAACTCGAAGGGACAGGTCATCGGACCACTGGAAGGCGGTCAGCGAAATGTCACGCCGGAGGAAGGCTTCGACCTTCTGCTCGCGGCCGACTTCGGCCTGCAGGCGTTTGCGGAATCCCTCATGACGAACAAGCAGGGGGCGATCGTGGCGCTCGACGTCGAGACCGGCGGTGTCCTGGCACTGGTAAGCAAGCCCGATTTTGATCCGGACATTTTCAGTGGCGTCACGCCCGCCGACATGTGGCTGTCGCTCAACACCGACCCCTCCAAGCCGCTCTTCAACCGGGCGACGATGACGCGGTATCCTCCGGGATCGACGTTCAAGATGCTGGTCGCTCTCGCCGCGCTTCAGGAGGGGATCATCGATGAGAACTACACCATCAACTGTACGGGTGGATTTCGGTTCGGCAACCGGGTCTTCAAAGATCTTCAC
>CAYIHQ010000155.1:0-4141 GCA_964362905.1 uncultured Ignavibacteriaceae bacterium | reverse complement strand
CATCAACTGTACGGGTGGATTTCGGTTCGGCAACCGGGTCTTCAAAGATCTTCACGTTCATGGAAAGACGGGCGTCGTCAAGTCGATCCAGCAATCATGCAACGTCTTCTATTATTCGCTCGTCATGAAGCTGGGATTAGCGAAGCTTAACGAGTACTCGCAACGTTTCGGGTTCGGCCGGGCCACAGGTTTTGATGCCGGGGATGAAACTTCAGGACTCGTTCCGTCGGAACAGTACTACGACCGTGTGTATGGAAAAGGAAAGTGGACGCAGGGGAATGTCGTGAGCTTGGGCATCGGCCAGGGAGAAGTGGGCGTTTCTCCTCTGCAGATGGCACGCTTCACGGTCGCAATCGCGAACGGCGGCACGCTGGTGCAACCGCATGCCGTCCGGGCGATCCGGAACAAGCGACTCCAGCGTACGACGGAGATCACGACCACCACCAAGGCCACCGGCATCAATGCCCGGGCGTTCGCGCTCATACAAGAGGGCATGCGCCAATGTGTGATGGAGCCCGGGGGAACGGCCGGCATGGCGCGTATTCCGGGCCTCACCGCGGCAGGCAAGACCGGTACGGCGCAGAATCCGCATGGCGAAGATCATTCGTGGTTTGTCGGCTACGCTCCTGTCGACACGCCGAAGATCGCCGTGGCTGTATTGGTGGAGAATGCCGGCTTCGGAGGCACAATCGCCGCTCCCATCGCCAGTTACGTGATGGAACGATATCTCAAAGGGCGTGTGGAACGGCCGGTGTGGCTGCCAAAGCCTAAAGCGCCCCCTGATAGTGTCCGCACGATGACATCTGTGGTGGGAGGGCGCTAAACAGCAAACAGAAAGTGGCAACTTTCAAGAAAACCGAAAACAGAAAAGAACCAAGCTGTACATCATTGTCTTCTATCTTTGCCGCTTCGTTGTTTGTCCGTTTTCTTGCTGTTTGACAGTTGCAGTTTTCTTTTTCGATGAATACTCTCAAAGAATACTTCGACTTCACCACGCTCTTCTCCGCGCTCGCACTCGTCGTGATCGGGCTGATGTCCATTTACTCTGCCACGTACGACGTAAACAGCGCGGCAAACTTCTGGCGCCAGCTGACCTTTGCCGGGGTAGGATTTGTGGCGATGGTGACGTGTCTTGTTGTTCCCCTGAAAACGTTCCAGCGTTTCGCCTTCCCGTTCTACGTCTTCATCCTCATTGTCCTCGTCGCAGTACTCATTGTTGGGAGCACGATCAAGGGAGCACGCGCTTGGTTTGCGATCGCAGGTCTCGGCGGACAACCGTCGGAGTTTGCCAAGATCGCGTCCGTCCTTGCCGTTGCGGCCTGGTTCTCCCGTCCGGAGGTTAGCATCGCACGTTTGAAGGACTTTCTCGTTGGCATCTCCCTCTTCTTTGTCCCGATGGGGCTGATCCTCGCCCAGCCCGACCTGGGAACGACGATCGTGTTCTTTGGAGCGCTTCTCCCCGTTCTCTATTGGATCGGGGCATCGAACTTTATCCTCGTCGCCGTCCTGATGCCGATCCTCGTGGCGTTGGGGGCGTTATTCGGCACGGCGGAGTTTCTCGTCGCGGCCACGATAAGCGCGCTGGTGCTATATCTCCTCCGGCGGAACAACTTCGCCGCGGCCATTGCGTTCGGCGTGACGCTCGCGATCGGCCTCTCGGTGCAGATCGTGTATGAGGGTCTCGCACCGTATCAGCAACGGCGCATCGCCACATTTCTGAATCCGGACGCGGATCCCCTCGGCGCGGGATATAATGTGCTCCAGTCGAAGATCGCCATCGGGTCCGGAGGTCTGTTCGGGAAGGGATTCCTGCATGGATCTCAGACACAGCTGAACTACATTCCCGAACAATGGACGGACTTCATCTTCTGCGTACCCGGCGAAGAGTTCGGATTCCTGGGTGGGGCGCTCGTGCTCGCATTGTTCGCGCTTCTCTTGTTCAACGCGCTGCGCATCGCGGGTCTTTCGCGCAATCGGTTCGGCAGCATCCTCGCGGTGGGCATTGCCAGCATCCTTGCGGTGCATGTGGTCATCAACATCGGCATGGCGATGGCCATCCTGCCGGTTGTCGGCATTCCCCTTCCGTTCCTCTCCTATGGCGGCTCCGCGCTGGTGGCGAACATGATGATGGTGGGATTGCTGATGAACGTGTATGTGCACCGGAAAGAGTACTGAGGCGAAACGTTTCCCCGACCAGAGGCGCGTCGGTGCAGGAGACCGGGGGGAAAAGTATGACAGGGCGGTGAAGATGCAGTGCGGGCGAGTCTCCTCCAAGACCTCCAGCGCCCTTCCTATTTCGTGCTTCGTGTTTCGCACTTCCCTCGCATTTCGTGTTTCGGATTTCGTGCTTCTCTTTGTTGTCTCCCCATTTTTCCCGATGTTGACCGCATGATCCTCACCGACAAGCAGATCCTGGCCGAGATGAAGAAGGGTTCCATCGTTATCCGGCCATACCAGCGTCGCTCATTGGGTTCCAATTCGTACGACGTGCATCTCGGCCGAGGGCTGGCGATGTACAAGGACGAGATCCTCGACTGCAAGCGGCACAACAAGGTCCACCACTTCCGCATACCGGAAGAAGGCATCATCCTCGTGCCGAGCAAGCTCTATCTTGGCGTAACGCAGGAATACACCGAAACCCACCGCCACGTGCCGTTCCTCGAAGGAAAGAGCAGTATCGGCCGACTGGGGATCGACATTCACGCCACCGCCGGCAAAGGGGACATCGGCTTCTGCAACACCTGGACGCTCGAGATTTCCGTCCGTCAGCCCGTGCGCATCTACGCCGGCATGCCCATCGGCCAGCTGATCTACTTTGAAGTGAACGGCGATGTCGAAGTGCCATACGGGAAAAAGAAGAATGCAAAGTACAAGAAGCAAACCACGAAGCCGGTGGAATCGATGATGTGGAAGAATTTTGAGAAGCAGAAGACAGGAGACAGAATTAAGGAGTAAGTATAAAAGCGACGATGGGGGTGATGCCATTCCGTCGAAGGCCTCATCTCCCTTGAACCTGTATCCTGACTCCTTTCTCCTTACTCCTCATTTGGTTCTCCTATGACATTCCCCGACCGCCTCCGCGTCGTCCAAGCCCGCAAAGATTCGCTCCTCTGCGTCGGGCTGGATGTCGATACGCAACGGCTCCCCTCTTCCCTGAAGCAGTCTCGAACGGGCGTTTTTGAGTTCATCACCGCCATCGTCGAGGCCACCCACGACCTGGTGTGTGCCTACAAGCCGAACCTCGCGTTCTTCGAAGCGATGGGTTCGGAAGGATGGGACCTGCTTCGCCGCACCGTTGCGCTGATCCCGCAGAATATCATCACCATCGGCGATGGAAAGCGCGGAGACATCGGTAACACCGGCGAGCAGTACGCGGCGGCGCTGTTCGACGACCTGAAATTCGATGCGGTCACCATCAGCCCGTACATGGGCCGCGACTCCGTCGAGCCGTTCCTGACCCGTCCTGGAAAGGGCGTGTTCCTCCTCGCCCTGACGTCTAATCCCGGGTCAGCCGATTTTCAGCGTGTGAAGGTCGGAGGACGACCACTGTATGAGATGGTGATTCGGATATCGGGGAAATGGGGCCCTCGACTTCGCTCGGGCCAAGCATCGGGAATCGGGTATGTCGTCGGTGCCACGCATCCGAGTGAATTGAAACGCATCCGGGCTCTGGCGCCGAACGCTCCGCTTCTTATCCCGGGCGTTGGATCACAAGGCGGCGACTTGGAAGCCTCCGTCCGAGCCGGTGTGACCAGGCACGGCGACCTGGCGGTCATCAATGCCAGTCGCTCGATCTTGTATGCGTCTTCGGGCCGTGATTTCGCGAAGGCCGCACGCGCGGAAGCTCAGCGGCTGCGCGACGCCATGGAATGCGTGCGCAGGCCGAACGCATGATGGGAGCAGACCGGTACCGATCTCTCCACTGCGGACGCCTGTGTCAAAGGTCTTAGCCACACAGAAGCACCTGCCTGCCAGCCTGTCTGCACTGCCGGGTCTGTTGTCAGCCTCGCGGCCGGTGTCGTGGGCCTTCGGCTGGCAGGCAGGCCGGAGGCCCAATACAACTGTTGCGAAGCGATATACAATTGCCTCGACAGCCGGCACGCAGGCAGGCAAAAAGCACAAGAGACTTTTGTGCCTCTTG
>CAYIHQ010000154.1:0-5943 GCA_964362905.1 uncultured Ignavibacteriaceae bacterium | reverse complement strand
CTTCTCACGGGTGGCGCTAAGGGAAAGCGTATGGCGCTCCCGAACGCGCGCATCATGATCCATCAACCGTGGGGGGGAGTGCAAGGAACGGCTTCCGACATCAGCATTCAGGCGGAAGAGATCCTGAAGACAAAGAAACGCATCAACGAGATCATCGCCCATGCCGCCGCGGCAGCGTATTTCGACAAGGAGGTCGACACGATCTTTGAGATCGGTGGACAAGACGCCAAGTATACGTATCTGACAAACGGCGTGGCAAGCGACTACGCGATGAACGAAGCTTGTTCGGCGGGGACGGGATCGTTCCTCGAAGAAGCGGCGAAGGAGTCGCTCTCCATCGACTATCGCGACATTGCAGAGCTCGCGCTCATGGCTGACCGGCCGCCCAATTTCAACGATCAATGCGCTGCCTTCATCTCCAGCGATATCAAGACCGCCGCACAGGAAGGGATCACCCAGGAGAATGTGGTTGGCGGGCTCGTCTATTCGATCTGCATGAACTACATCAATCGGGTAAAAGGGAACCGATCGGTGGGGGCCAAGATCTTTATGCAGGGAGGTGTGTGCTACAATCGAGCCGTCCCGATCGCCATGGCCACGCTCATCCAGAAGGATATCATCGTTCCCCCCGAACCCGGGCTCATGGGGGCGTACGGTGTCGCCCTCGAGGTGAAGCGTCGCATTGAACTTGACCTCTTGGAGCCGGGTGATTTTCAACTGGACGAACTCATGAGCCGGTCATTCCGACAGAGTTCCACCTTTGAATGTGCCGGTGGAGAGGAGCATTGTGACCGCAAATGTGAGATTGCCATCTTCGAAGTAGAAGGCAAGAAATATCCGTTCGGGGGATCCTGCAACCGTTTCTACGACCGGCGATTGAAGGACCGGCACCGTCCGAAGGGGAAGGACTACGTCAAGGTGCGCGAGCAGCTGGTGTTCGCTGCGAACGACAGGCCATCACCGGTTACAGCGTCCGGCCCGGCCGTCGGACTTCTGAAGTCATTCTCCACGAACACGTTCTTTCCCCTCTATCATCACTTCTTCACCAGCATCGGTTTCCGGGTCGTTCTGTCGGACATCGTCGACCCACGGGGCCTCGACAAGATGAACTCATCATTCTGCTTTCCTGTCGAGATCGCGCATGGGCTGTTCGAGCATCTGCTTTCGTTGAACGTCGACTACGTCTTTCTCCCCCATGTTCAGGAGATGATCGGGAATGGGGACCAGACGTACAACAAGCTCTGCGTGTTCGCTCAGGCAGAGCCGTACTACCTGCGGAACGCATTCTCCGGACATCCGTTGCCCAAGCTTCTAACCCCGGTCATCACGTTCGCACACGGTCACGCCGCCGTCGAGCGGGTGTTCGTGTAACTCGGCGTTCAACTCGGCGTAGGGGCTGCACAGGCCCGAACGGCGTTCCGTGAAGCGTACCGGCGCTATGAGGCCGTGCTCGCCGAAGGTCAGCGACTCGGCGCCGAAGCCCTGGCAGAACTCGAATCCGACCGGCATCGGTTTGGGATCATTCTCTTTGGCCGCCCCTATAATGCATTCGTCAAAGAGGCCCACCTCGGGATCCCTCACAAGCTTTCCACCAAAGATGTCCTGGTGATCCCCCACGACTTCCTCCCTATTCAGCATCTCCCCAGCTACGAGAATATGTACTGGGCCAGCGGACAGCAGATCATCCGGGCGGCGCGGTTCGTGAAGGACCACCCCAAGCTGTTCGGGGTCTTTATCACCAACTTCTCCTGCGGACCAGATTCGTTCATCGTGTCGTATTTCCGGACGCTGATGGGTTCCAAACCCTCGCTGACGCTGGAGCTGGACAGTCATTCCGCGGATGTGGGCGTGAACACCCGGATCGAAGCAGCGCTCGACATCATGACGAACTACCTTGAACTGTCGAAGC
This sequence comes from uncultured Ignavibacteriaceae bacterium, assembly GCA_964362905.1. Lineage (GTDB taxonomy): Bacteria > Bacteroidota > Ignavibacteria > UBA10030 > UBA10030 > 2-02-FULL-55-14. The sequence goes on along the minus strand of CAYIHQ010000154.1, from coordinate 4,034 downwards.
GGGGTCTGATCGCCAATGGCTCGCCCTCCCGCATCGCTCTCCAAGTGATGGAGACGACCAACGGCATCCAGGTCAGGGACGCATCGGGGAAATCATGGGATCTGCGCTCCAGGGATGTCCAGGTGGTCATGCCGTCATTGGGCAGGTTCAGCACTCGTGCGATGGCAGCGTCTCTCCGGTCGGAGGGGATCCGGACGAAGACCCTAGAGGTGCCGACGACCCAGACGTTGAAGTATGGACGGAGTCACACGAACTGCAAGGAGTGCCTCCCCTTCATCCTCACGACAGGACAAATGGTAGAACACTTGTCCACGGATGCAGAGGCGGGACTCACGAAGTCTCTCTTTTTCATGCCCCACGGGTGCGGACCGTGCCGGCAAGGGCAGTATGCGGTGCGGATGAAGGACGTGATCAATGAACGCGGATTCAGGAACGCGGGGATCTTGTCGCTCCGCGAAGACAACGGGTACGGTGGACTCGGGTCGCGGTTCTTCCGTCGTGCATGGACGGGCCTAGTCCTTTCGGACCTGGTGGCGGATGCCGAGAACGCCCTCAAGGTCCTGGCGAGCCATCCGCCCTCCGCCCTGGAGCTGCTCCAGCGTGAATGGGAGGTCCTCGAAGACGCCCTTGTGCACGACCGCCTTACGGAGGTGTTCCCGAAGGTCGATGCGTGTGCGCAGACATTGTCGCGCATACCGTTGCGGATGCGCCCCGAGGATGCGAAGGTGATCTCCCTGATCGGAGAATTCTACGTTCGGAGGGAGGAATTCTCGAGTCAGGAATTGGTCGATGCCCTGATGGCAAACGGATTCGTCGTGCGGGTGACGCCGTTGGCGGAATTCATCTACTATGTGAACTACCTTGCCACCGCTGTCCCCTCGCAGCGCCTTCCGGGACTCATGAATCGCCTGAGCGTGCGCGGGAAAGACGCCTTTCAGCGATGGGTCGAACGCAGGCTCCGGAAGCCCTTCGCGAAGACGGGCCTGGTCTCAGGTGAGATGATCAACGTTGAGCGGACGATCGCCATGGCGCGTCGGTTGATCTCTGAGGAGATGATCGGAGAGGCGGTGCTCACCGTGGGAGTCGCACTGCGCGACGTCCTCGACGAATCTGCCGGAATCGTGTCCATCGGTCCGTTCGGCTGCATGCCCAGCCGCGTCGCTGAGGCGATGCTGGTGAAGGAAATGACCTTCGAAGGAAAGCGGAAGAGTCAGGGAATGATCGACCGGCCGCCGGCTGGAGTCACGACACTGCCGTATCTCCACGTGGAGACGGACGGGAGCCCGTTCCCCCAGATCACGCAGTCGAAGCTCGAGATCTTCATGCTGCAGGCGAACAAGCTCCATGAGAAGATGATGATTGCTCGCGAAGGCCGCGTGCATGCGGCCTGAGCGGGGTGACACCGAACGACCGGCCTCCGGGGCGGTGCGAATCCATTTGCTCGCAGAGAGAAACTGAACGAGCCCGGCACTCGCTGAGCTCGTTCGTTCTTCTACCATGTACCACATGAGAAAGGGTCCGCTAGTGCCCTGCATTTCTCGACGCGCGTGAAGAGGATGCCACCCACAAGCGGGATTTCTGGCCGCCCTCGAGAGTGTGACAACCCCCGTCGGAGAATCTTGTCCACCAGACGAGTGCAAGGTATTCGTTTCAGCCGTGTGACGAGGGATCATTCACCCCGCGGTAGGATCAAGCCAGAATTACATGAGCTCTGCATTTGCTGCGTCCATCGTTCCTCCGACGGTCAGCCTCCTCACGTACTCCGCGTTGTTCACGGCAGGAGAATTCTGCCGACGATGTCCTGAAAAACTGAAGAGGAGACCGCGATACGCAGTCTCCTCTTTGATGATGTGGGCGATCTATCCTGGCGCCCGACTCTGGACGATGTCAGGTGGCCCTGGTACAGCGACGTCTGAGCACAGACGCTAGTTGGGGAACGCGAGCGTATCCGCCAGAGCTTTATAGAGATCCTTGACGGCGGTGGGCGTCGCTGCTGACAGTGCAGTCATTCCCGTACCCAGCTGACCGAACTTGATCTTGTGCTGCGCTTCGTTGGGCTTTGTGCGAACGAATTTTCCCGCGGTCATTCCGGCAGTCCCGTCAAGGTTCGGAATGAATTTGCCGTCGGTACCATGGCACGTTGCGCAATTTGTCGCGTAGAATGCTCTTCCGTTTGCGGCATTCCCGTCTTTGCCGATATTCGAATATTGTGCTGTGCCGGTCGGATATGTGCCGGTGTAAGTTCCATCGTAGAGTAGCGTGACATCAAGCGCACCCTCTTTGATGAACTTGACGACATCCCAGATCTGAGCGTCCGAAAGGAGCGTGCTGAAGTTCGGCATCTGGTCTCCGACGGTGGAGTTTGTCGTCGGGTTGTAGGCCGACAAATCAGCCGTCAACGATCGTCGGGTGGCACTTCCGGTCTTGATCGCATCAAAGAGCTGCTGAGCTGTTTTTGCTTTCGATGGAATCAGCGACGCCGAAACTCTTGGCCGGTTCGTTCGTGGTCCGCGGTTGATATACGATCCTGTGTTTCCCAAGAGATCCCAAGCGTGGCACTGCTTGCAGCGGAAGAAATCTGCATACGTATTGAGACGATTGACCTTCGCGGTGTCGCTCAGGTCATAAGTGGCCTCAGTGGCCCAAAATTTATCATACAGAATTCCACCTCGGACCGCAGATGCTGCATCGTAGTCGCTTTGGACGGGACCGGTCGAAGTTTCGTCCTTGCATGACGTGATACCCAAAACCAATACGCAAGCAACTGTCAACGCCGTCTTCATGAGAATCTCCTTTGTGGGTATGGGCCAGAAAACCTGTACATCAGGTCGCAAACTAGAAGCAATTGTTATGCCAATTGTGAGAATCTCGGTCTAGTGCAGTGGGCTTGCGCTGAAGTTCTCGAAATTGCGAATTCCCGTCGGGAAGGCACTTGGGTTTTCCCATAGATGAGACAGAGCGATGCGAGTGAGGCGAGGCTCAAAGGTGCGCGCCTGATTCCAGAGGTAAGTGCCGTCGGCATTGTAGTCCGTCCACGCGAACGTATGGTAGCGCAGGGTCAACTCGTCCCCCCACGACCGGATGGACGCGCCGCGGTACTTCTTCATCAGATGCAGCGTCATCGTGTTCGGGTGGGGGACATTCGTGTTCGTGGCGTGGCGGAAGATGTTGCCGGCCATCATCCACCAAGTCAGTTTGACGGGCGTTCCGTAGGAATCCCGGAGCGGCAGCCGGAAGGAAGGGTCCATCACACGCGCAGCATTTCGGGCCGGGTCCGTGAAGAGCGAAAGCGTGTATGTGCACTCGTATTGAGCGACGTCCATCCCATCCCAGATCGCGGTATCCGAGCCGAGGACGAGGTACACAACCCCTTGGGAGAACAGGAATTGCGACGGGACGAGGAGGAGGAGAATGGCGAAGTGTGTGCGGATCGATCTCATGGGAGGATGGTCCAGTGCCCGGTCCCGACACAAGACAACTTTCTGAAATTGGGACTAGCTACGCCGGGACGATTCGATGCCCCTGCAATATACCCCGGGAAATCGGGCGGTTCAACCGCGGCATCTGAAGCTGAGGAATGGTTCGAGTCTTCCGCGGCCGAGGCGATCGGCGTTCGGGCTGAGTGAAGAGGCGCCCCGAAACGCCGGGGCCCAGACATTCGCCCGGGCCCCGGCCAATGGTGTCGCTGTGGTGCGTACTAGAAGATGTACCTGACTCCGATCTGCGCCTGCCATCGGGAATTCAGCCCCGGGTCGTCGACGAACGTGGACGGAACGTTTCCTTTGAACGTGAAATGCGGCGCTCCGTTGACGTCAAACGTCGTCAACTGCAGGGGTGACGTGGCTGTGGATGTGGCCACGCTTCGGACCCCCCAATTGGAATTCAACAGATTCGCGACGTTGAGGACGTCGAGGCTGATCTGGAATGTGTGCCGCGTGGCACCGAGGTTCAACCTGATGTCCTGCAGGATCTTCAGGTCGATATTGGTGAACCAGGGATTGATAGCTCCAAATCTCTCGGCGATCTTTCCCCTG
>CAYIHQ010000153.1:0-5970 GCA_964362905.1 uncultured Ignavibacteriaceae bacterium | reverse complement strand
GAACTCCGACACGTCCTCGGCGATCTGGGAAACCTCCGTGGCCCTTCGGAATGCCTCGTCGGACGCGTCCGTCACCCCGTAGCGGATATTCTCGGCGATCGATTCGGAAAAGAGGAACGTTTCCTGCGGCACCATCCCGCAGTGCCGTCGAAGCACGGCGAGGGGGATGGTGCGGATGTCCCGTCTGTCAATGAGGAATTGACCGTCTGTGACATCGAACAGGCGCGGGATCAGGTTGACCAGCGTGCTCTTGCCGGACCCGGTGGCGCCGATGATGGCCAGCGTCATGCCGGGTTCGACGACGAGGTCGATGTTCTTGAGGACGATCTGGTCGGACCCTTTGTGCCTGAAGCCCACTCCGCGGAACTCGATCCGCCCGGCGAGCGACACGATGCCATGGTCCGTGGATCCCGTGTCATGTATGTCGGGTTGGGCATCGAAGATCGCCGCGAGCCGCTTCATCGAGGCGGCCCCTTGCTGCAGGAGGCTCATCACCCATCCAAAGGCGATCATCGGCCAGATGAGCATCACGAGGTAGGCGATGAACGCGGTCAGCGAGCCGATAGTGATCTCTCCGTCGATTACCTTCAGCCCGCCGACGTAGACGGTGATGACCATCGACACTCCGACGAGAATGAACATCAACGGCCACAGGATGGACTGCACGCGGGCGAGGACGAGATTCTTCTTCAGGTATTCCCAACTGAGGTCGTGGAACCGGCGCGTCTCGTGTTCCTCCCGGACGTACGACTTCACGACCCGGATGCCGGAGAGGTTTTCCTGTGCCCGAGTCGTGAGCAGCGAGAACTGTTCCTGGCGTTCGTTGAATTTTTTATGCACCAAGGCGCTCAACCGGTAGACCAGATAGGAAACCAGAGGCAGCGGGATGAGAGCCAGCAGTGTGAGTTCCCAATCGCGCAGGAACATGAGCGTCAGGACCATGACGAATGTCATGAGCGAGTCGGACGGATACATGATACCCGGCCCGACAACGTTCCGGACCGCCCCGATGTCATTGGTGGCATGGGCCATCAGGTCGCCCGTGGGCGTGTTCTGGAAGTAGCTATGCGAGAGGCGTTGCAGGTGGGCGAGGAGGTCACGTCGCAGATCGTATTCGATGTGCCGCGACGTGACGATGATCGTCTGACGGGTGAAGAACGTGAAGATGCCGGCGACGAGCGAGAATGCGACGATGAGGACCGCCCAGCGCAAAAGATCTCCGGAGACCGCCGTACCAGCCGCCACGCCTTCACGAAATGCATCGACCGCTTCACCGAGAAAGATCGGTTGAACGACGGTGAAAAGGTTGCTTCCCACGACCGTCACCAACCCCAGGAGCAGCATACGCTGGTGGGCGCGGAGATAGGGAAGCAGACGGAGGAGTGGCTTCACCCAATGACCTCGAAGCCGGTGTACCGGTGGAGCACTTTTGGGACTATGACCCTTCCGTCGGGAGTCTGGTAGTGCTCGATGAGTGCTGCGACGACGCGGGGGAGTGCGAGTCCGGATCCGTTGAGGGTATGCACGAACCCCGGTTTTCCTCCGCCGGCAGGTCGGAAGCGCAGGTTCATCCGCCGCGCCTGGAACGATTCGAAATTGCTGCACGAGGAGACCTCCAGCCATCGCTGCTGCCCCGCGGCCCACACTTCCAGGTCGTACTTCTTTGTTTGCGTGAACCCCATGTCGCCCGTGCACATGAGCAGGACCCGGTAGGGAAGGTTCAACAATTGCAGGAGCCGCTCTGCATCGGCCCGGAGCAGTTCCAGCTCTTCGTAGGACCGCTCGGGATGGACGAACTTCACCAGTTCCACCTTGTCGAATTGGTGGAGACGGTTGAGGCCCCGAACGTCCTTGCCATACGAGCCAGCCTCGCGTCGGAAGCAGGGGGAGTACGCCGCATACCGGATCGGCAGGTCCGCCTCGTTCAGAACTTCGTCGCGGTGAAAGTTCGTGACGGGAACTTCTGCGGTCGGGATCAGGTAGAGGCCGTCACGTTCGGCCACGTACATCAGGTCCTCCTTGTCCGGGATCTGCCCCGTGCCGCGAGCGCTGTCCTCATTCACGACGATTGGGGACCACATGTCCGTGTAGCCGCGGTGGCCCGCCTCGTCGACGAAGAAATTGATAAGCGCCCGTTGCAACGAAGCCCCTTTGCCCACATAGAACGGGAATCCGGCCCCGGCGACCTTCGAACCGCGGTTGAAATCAATGATCTCGAGCCGGTCCGTGATCTCCCAGTGAGGTTTCAAAGGTGAGGCGCTCTTCGGAAGCTCTCCCCACAAGAAGATGGGTTTGTTCTCCTCCGGCGTTCGGCCCACGGGTACGGAAGGATGGGGGATGTTGGGGACGGTCAGGAGCAGGTCGTTCAGGGCGGTCTCCACGACGCGCAGTTCCGCGTCGATCGTCTGGATCCGTTCTTTGACGGATTCCATCTCAGCGATGAGGCCGGAAGCATCTCCCCCTTCTTTCTTCACTTTGCCAACCTGGCCCGACACCTGGTTCCGTTTGGCCTTGAGCACCTCTCCTTCCTGGATGAGGGCCCGGCGTCGGTCGTCGGCGGCCAGGAGGGCGTCGAGGTCAACGGTGATGCCCTTGGCGGCTGCTCCGCTTCGGACACGGTCTGCGTTTTCGCGGATGAACTTGAGGTCGAGCATGGGATGGCTCAGGTCAGACGTTGGGATATCCAGATCGCACCGATGGCCAGGCTGGCGAAGCCCGCCGCGGCGCGGAGAAGCGTGATGGTACGGACCGACTGAGCGGCGTGGACCGCCGCGTTGAACAGGAACGAGAAGAGCGCCATGGCGAGCATGGTGCCGACGCCAAAGAATCCGAGGAACAACAGGGCCGTGGTCGGCGATTGTGCCAACGCAACGGGAATGAGCACCACGACGGCTCCGGTGCCGGCGAGCCCATGCGCGGCGCCAATGACCAGCATGGAGTGGCGGTGACGATGTTCGTGTTCGTGGTGGTCGCCGCCCTCATGCGCATGAATGTGCAGGTGCTCCGAACCGTCGTGCGCGTGGCGGTGGACGTGCTGATGCCAGTCGCGTCGCACCAGGACGAGCGTCCATGCCCCGAGACCTATCAGGAGGACACCGACCAGGATCTCGGCCCACTCCTGTGCGGCCGTCGGAACGGACAGTCGAAACATGACGATTGTTCCGCCGACCACAAGGAGGACGAAAGAGTGGCCCAGGCCCCAAGTGATACCGAGGCGCATCGCGGCCACGGCGCGCCGCGTGCGACTTGCCAGCGCCGAGACGGCGGCGATATGGTCGGCGTCGAAAGCGTGGAGGCAGCCCAGCGTAAAGCCGGAGGCGAGGGCTATGAGCAGGTCCATTCAGTTCGCTGATTCGTGCAGGAGTTCGTTCCGGAATCGCAGACATGCCTCCCGCAGGTTCATCGGCCGATATCCAAGCTCTTGTTCCGCTTTCGTCAGGACAAAGCCGGTGGAACGGGGCCGTGCCGCCGGAAGTCGCAGGTCCGCGGCGGCCACGAGATGGACGAGGGATGGATCGTAGCGGAACGTGTCCGCCAGAGTCAGAGCGAAGTCATATCGGGTGGCATACGTTGCGCCGCCGACATGAAAGATCCCGGTCGCGTTGCGTTCCGCCGCCGCCATGCCGGCTGCCGCCGCGTCCGCAATATGCGTCGGATTGGTCCCCATCTCGTTCGTCGCACGGACAATTCCGCCTTCGCGCAGCGTGCGTACCGTTTTCAGGCCGAAGTTTCCCTTCACACCCGTTCCGGTCCCAAAGAGGAGGCTGACTCGCATCACGGCGACCCGTATCCCGGCCGACAGGAGCGCGTTCTCCGCGGCGAGCTTCGCCTTGCCGTAGTAGTTGACCGGATTCGGACGCGCGGATTCGTCGTACGGGCCCTGACGGCCGTCGAAGATGTAGTCCGTCGAATAGTGGATCAGCTGCGCGCCGACTTTGCGGCAGGCGTCCGCGAGATGTTCGGCCGTCGCGACGTTCGTCTGCCATGCGAGGTCCCGGTTCTCCTCGCACCAATCGACATCGACGGCGGCCACCGTGTTCACGACCACGTCCGGCTGGAAGCTCGAGACGAGGCTCTTCACATCCCCCCGGTGGGTTAGGTCCAACTGCGTGTAGTCAAACAGATGATGGTCGAAGACGAACGATCGTTGACGACCGGTGTTGAGGACCTCCAGGTCGGCGCGCGCGCTGAAAAGCAACGCCAGCCGCTGGCCGAGAAGTCCATTGCTGCCGCAGAGGAGGACGCGCTTCATCGCAACGCTTGTTCGAGCGCCGTCCGTGCATTGGTGCGTTCGTCGCGGTATTTAACAATGACCGGCGTTTGGAGGGCCAGTCCATGTTCGGCCGGGAACGGTCCGCTGAGCGTGCGGCTGCCCGGGACGACGACGGCTCCCTCGGGAACGATGAGGGGCAAGCCGTTCGCCGCGCGGATCACCGTCTTTTTCACCAGGTCGTACAGCGGCACGGCGGAATTGAGGATCACGCCGGCGCCGATGACGGCGCGTCGCCGGACGATCGTCCCCCGGATCCCGGCAAGGTCGCTTACGAAGACATCGTCTTCGATGATGACAGGCCAACCGCTGGGGGGTTCGAGAACTCCCCCCAACTGGACGCCCGCGGAGAGGTGCACCTGCTTGCCGATCTGGGCACAGCTTCCCACGAGCACGTTCGAATCCACGAGCGTTGCCTCGTCGATATACGCGCCTACATTGACGTAGGATGGGGGCATAATGACGACGCCGCGGCCCAGAAAGACTCCGTCGCGCACGGCGGAACCGCCGGGCACGATCCGGATCCCCTCTTCGGCTGTGAGCCGCTTGATGGGGAGCGTGTGCTTGTCGAAGAACTGAAGTTCGCGGTGCGGATGGGTCTCGGTGATCATTCCGGACCGGATGCCGAGAAGGATGCCGGCGCGGATCCATTCCTGGACCACCCAACCGGCCGGACTGCCGGGTTGCGGTACGGCGGCCCGAACGTCACCGGCATTTAGAAAAAACCGCAGCTCTGAGAAGACCTTATGCGCCTCCCGCTTGCGTTCCGGGTCGTTCAGGTCGGAGACGGAAGCGGCCTCGATGCGTTCTTTGAGTGTCATGGTTGTGGCGCCCCCGGAGGGGCCGTCTGCACGCGTTCAATGATGGAGTAGAGTTTTCCCCGGGCAGGCAATGAAGCGTGGAGGGCCGCGACGGCGTTGGCTCGTGTGGCGGCCTCCAGGTGATCCATGCCTGCGAGGATGGATGAAAAATAAGCGGCACCGAATACGTCGCCGCATCCGGTGGGGTCGACCGATTCGACCTCCACAGGAGGGATGTCGTGCCGCGTCAAGCGTTTGTGGACGTCTTGAGTAATGAGTGTGGCCCCGCGGTCGCCGCGGGTGATCACCATCGCCTGCACCATAAGGGGCATCAACTGGTTCACGAGCGCCTGCTCGTCATAGCGTTCGGCGGAGAGGCCAGATGCTTCGTCTTCGCTCATCTGCACGGAGTGCAGCATGAAACACCAGCGCCTCCAATCTGTCAGCGGCCGGCGGAATCGTTTAGCGTGAGGATCGATGCCAAGCGTCAGCGAATGGAAATCGAAATGGATCGGGATCCGGGCATCGCGCGTGTTCATCCGGATGTGATCCAGGGTCTCGAGCGTTATGTCCGAGCCGGACACCATGTTGACCAGGATCCCGCCGGTGTCCAAGTACGGCTTGATGCGGGCGAGGAGGATGGGATCGGCGATGTGGCTGGAGCACTCGACGCGCGGCGCTCCCGGCTGGCCGTAGATCAGGGTGACCTCATTCGTCGTCCCTTTGACAGGGAAGATGCCCGAAGGGTCGATCTGCGGCAGTGAGCGCAGGAGTTCCTTCACTTCGTCCAGGTCCTGGGCCCCCACGCCGAAGACCGGGTGGATGGTATCGCCGGTGCGCGCCATAGCGGCCAAGGCGGCCACCGAATACATGATCCCGCCGAATTGGACCGTCTCCGGC
>CAYIHQ010000152.1:0-5973 GCA_964362905.1 uncultured Ignavibacteriaceae bacterium | reverse complement strand
GGAAGGGCCCCGTAGGGCCCGACAACAGTGTCGTCGAAGCCTACCTGCGGCGGGCGATGGAGCGAACCGCCCCGGCCGCAGGGTCGGGAGATCTGCGCGACACCGTCTACTCCGGGACATCGGATCCGACATTCGCCTCTCCTGCGGCCCGTCCACGCAATCGAGCCGCCGCGCGCAGGAATGTCTCCCCCTTTTCCGTCGTCATTGCCCTGCTGATCACCGCCGTGGTCAGCGTCGTGTATATCAGCAATATCATCGCTGTCGGCCAATTAGTGACGCGCATCGGTGAACTGCAGAACCGGCACGAGCGGTTGCTCAATGAGCAGGAGATGCTCCGGGCGCAGGTCAATCGCATGTCGAGCCTTGAACGCATCCGTCAGATGGCCGAGACCGACCTTGGCTTGCGCAACTCGGCGGCGCTGCCCGGTTGGCTGACCGTGAGCCCCGAGCGTGTGCGGGAGATCGAAGCGGTCCTGCAGGACCTGCGGAGGAGGCCATGAACGCCCCCTCGGTCTTGATGCCACCGCCGGCCGACAAGGCCGCATCGGAATTTCGGACAAGCTTCCTGCTGCTGAAATTCTTCTTTGCCCTGTTCTTTGTCATCATCGGATTTCGTCTCGTGACGATCCAGGTTCTCGATGCGGGGCGGTACCGGGACCTCGCCCGAAAACAGTACGAACAACGGTTTGTGTTGCCCGCCGTACGCGGAAACGTCGAAGACCGGAACGGCAACGTCCTCGCTTCGAACACGATGTACGTTTCGTTCGCGGCGGACCCGAAGATCGTTGGAGATGATGCGGGCCGGGTCGCGGCCGCGTTCGCGCCGGTGTTCGGTCGTTCAAGCGCCTTCTACCTCGATCGACTCGGCGGTCCGAGCGGCTCGGACAAGAAACGATTCGTCTGGATGGAACGCAGCGTGCGGCCGGAAGTGGCGCGCCGCATCGAGCAGGCGCATCTGCCGGGCATCGTGATGATGAACGAACCGAAGCGACTGTATCATTACGACCATGTCGCCGGCACGCTGATCGGATTCACGGATATCGACCACCAGGGCATCTCGGGCCTTGAGATGATGCTCGACGCGGACCTGCGAGGGTCGAACGGGTCGGTGACGCTGCAGCGGGATGGACTCGGACGTACGCGCCCGTCAGCCGACTATCCGCGCGTCGAGCCGGTGAATGGACGCGACGTAACGCTGACCATCGATATCGAGTACCAGGCGGTGGCGGAAGAAGAATTGCGGCGGGGTCTCGAAACGAACGGCGCCGACGCAGGCTTGGCGGTCCTGATGGATCCGCACACCGGCGAGATTTTGGCGCTCGCGGTTGCTCCGGGCGTCAATCCGAACTCTCCCGGCGCGGTCGACCCGGCCCTTGCGCGCAATCGCGTCGTGACCGATATCTTCGAGCCGGGATCGGTGTTCAAGGTGGTGACGGCCGGTGCGGCCTACGAACATGGACTCGTGCGTCCGGAGGACCGGTACTACGCTGAACGCGGGTCGATGAAGGTGACCATCGGCAAGTACGTGCGGACGATCAAGGATACGCACGAGCACGAGTGGCTGACGTTCCGGCAGGCGATGGAGGTCTCGAGCAATATCGTCATGGCGAAAGTGGGGAAGGCCGTCGGATCCGACCGATTGTATCGCATGGCGCGGGACTTCGGGTTCGGTGTGCCGACGGGCGTCGACATACCGGGGGAAGTGCGCGGAGCGCTCAAGCGTCCGTCGAGCTGGTCGGGCACGACGCTGCAGACGATGTCGTACGGGTACGAAGTGGGGGTGACACCCTTGCAGACGCTGGCCGCCTACGGCGCCGTGGCGAACGGCGGCATCCTGGTGCGGCCGTACGTCGTGAGGTCCGTCCGGATGCCCTCGGGTGAAACGGTGCGGTCACAGTCGACGACGGTCATCCGGCGCGTCATCGCACCCGGAACGGCTAGATTGTTGACAGAAGCGCTGGAAGGCGTGGTCGATCGGGGCACGGCGATGGATGTGCGCATCCCGGGTGTCCGGATCGCCGGCAAGACAGGAACGGCCCGGAAGGTGGTCGACGGCGTCTATGCGGCGGGATTCTACACCGCGTCGTTCGCCGGGTTCTTCCCCGCAGAAGATCCCCAGGTCGTTGGTGTGGTGATGATGGACAATCCTCGCACGCGCGGATACTACGGAGGCATCACGAGCGGACCGGTCTTTCGTGCGATCGCCGAACGTATCGTGAACTCTTCGTCGAGGATCTCGCGCACGGTCGTTGCCCAACGTGATCCGCAGCGTAACCGGATCCTCAGTGTGCCCGACGTCCGTTCGATGCAGCCGGAATTCGCCCGACAGATGCTGTCGAGCATGGGATTGAAGGGCCGAACCTACGGCACAGGTCCGCTTGTAGTGCGACAAACGCCGGAAGCGGGACGCCCTGCCGAGGCCGGCGATGTCGTGTCACTCGTGCTGGGTAGGGCCGCTAAGCCCTCCACCGATGGATCGGTATCGGTGCCGGATCTGCGGGGCATGAGTGTGCGCCGCGCTATGAACCGATTGGTGGTGGAGGAGTTCGATGTGGTCGTGCGTGGCAGCGGCGTCGTACGGCAACAGATGCCCGCGGCGGGAGCGAAGACGCGCTCCGGAGCGTCGGTGACACTCGTGTGTGAGCCCCGTCCCCTGACGCAGGCAGTGCTGTACTAGAGTAAAGAGCTATGACCGCCAAGCCCGCCCTCGGCCGAGCCTCGGGCGAGGCCGGGGACGACAAGAACAGGAAGAAAGTAGTCCCGGCATGAGACTGGGCAAGTTGCTCGACGGGGTGACCGTCACGAAGATGTTCCAAACGATGTTCGGTCGGATGGTCGTCACCCACGAGGTAGAGGTGAGCCATCTCCAGTACGATTCGCGACGTGTGGGTCGGGGAGATGCGTTTGTGGCTCTCAGCGGCGCAGCCGCGGACGGCCACCGGTTCGTGAGCACGGCGATCGCACAAGGCGCTTCGGTGGTCGTGGTGGAGCGGGACGACGCGATCAGCGACCCCGAATGTATGCATACCGGCGTCGTGAAACTCGTGGTGCCGAATACGCGCCGTGCCCTGGCGAAGATGGCTGCCAACTACTACGGCCGTCCCTCCAACGAAATGACCGTCGTAGGGATCACAGGCACGAACGGCAAGACGACGACCTCGCATATCATCTGTTCTGTGCTGAATGCTGCGGGTCGTTCGTGCGGATTGATTGGGACGATCGAGGTGCGCTTCGGGTCCACGGTGGAGCCGGTGACGCACACGACGCCCGAATCGCTGGAACTGCAGGCCCTCTTTGCGCGGATGCGCGACGGGGGCTGTACCGCAGTGGCGATGGAGGTGTCATCGCACGCCTTGCAGCAATCGCGCGTGCACGGGGTAGGGTTTGCGTCGGGCGTGTTCACGAACCTGACGCAAGACCATCTCGACTATCACGGCACAATGGACGCCTACTTCGCCGCGAAGAGGATCTTGTTCGAATCGCTCCAGCCGTCGGCAGTCGCCGTGGTCAACGCGGATGATCCGTGGTCGGTCCGGATGACGGAAGGGACACAAGCCCGGATTGTGACGTACGGAAGTGCGATCGGCAGTACGGTGCGCCTGCTGAAGGCGGACCTCAACGTCGACGGTTCTTCTCTTGCGGTGGACGACGGCCACGGTCCGTTCACGGTGAACACACCGCTCGTGGGGCAGTTCAACGTGGAGAACGCGCTGGCTGCCACGGCAACGGGTCTGGCGCTGGGCATCTCCCGGGATGACGTCGCAGCAGGTGTTGCCGCCGCTGACCGGGTCCGGGGGCGATTTGAACGCATCCGGTCGCAGCACGGATGGACAGCCATCGTGGACTATGCGCACACGCCGGATGCGCTCGAAAAATGCCTCCGCGCTGTGCGGGCGGTTGTGCCGGCGGGGAGCGAAGGACGGGTCATCGTTGTATTCGGGGCCGGAGGCGATCGGGATCGCACCAAGCGGCCGCACATGGGAGCGGTCGCCGCGCGTCTGGCGGACATGGTGGTGGTGACCTCCGACAATCCGAGAACCGAAGACCCGGAGAGCATCATCCGGGACATTGTGGATGGCATTCCCGCCGGACCGAATGTCCGGCGTGAGCCCGACCGGCGCGCAGCGATCGCGCTGGCCGTGTCGATGGCTCGCCCGGGTGACGTGCTCCTCATTGCCGGGAAGGGCCACGAGGACTATCAGGTGGTCGGTCGCGAGAAGCGGCACTTCAGCGACCGGGAAGAGGTCGAAGCGTTGGCATGAAACTGACGACGGATGATCTGCTGGCCGTTCCGCACCGCGACGCATTCGACGTCGCCGACGGCGCGCGATGGAAAGCGACGGGGGTCTCCACGGATTCCCGGAGCGTTGGCGCGGGCGATATCTTCGTCGCGTTGCGCGGCGAACGATACGACGGTCACAACTTCGTGAGTACCGCGGTGGAGCAAGGCGCCGCCGCGATCGTGGTGGAAGCCCGCTGGGCATCGTCCAACGGTCAAATGATGGCCCGCTTGCACGTGCCGCGCGTGGTGGTGGACGATTCAGTGCTAGCGTTGGGTACGCTGGCGCGGACTGTCCGCCGGCAATTCGACATCCCTGTCATCGCGGTCGGCGGCAGCAACGGCAAGACAACGACGAAAGAAATGATCCGGGCGGTTCTGGCCCGCCGCCATACGGTCCTGGCAACGGAAGGCAACCTCAACAACCACATCGGCGTGCCGCAGACGTTGTTCCGGCTGGAAAAGAAGCACGATGTAGCGGTCATCGAGGTCGGCACGAATCACCCGGGCGAGATCGCGCATCTCTGCTCCGTGGCGGAGCCGACGCACGGGCTGCTGACGAACATTGGCCGCGAACACCTGGAGCATTTCGGCTCGGTGGAAGGCGTTGCCCGGGCGGAGGGTGAACTGTGGGAGTGGCTGGCCGCGAACCGCGGCACGGCGTTTGTGAACGGCGACGACGCGCGCATCACGCGCAGCACAAGGTCTCTGAAGAAGAAAGTGGTATATGGATTCCGCGCCCGCTCGGCAAACGTCAAGGGCTCACGATTGACGTCCGACGACGAAGGCCGGGCAACGCTGACAGTGCGCAAGGGGTCGAATCCGGCGTTCCGCCTTCACGTGGCGGTCCCCGGGCTGCACAACGGCGCCAACGCGCTCGCAGCGGCGGCGGTGGGATTGTCCTTCGGCGTGCCTCCGACGCAGATCGCTGTGGCGGTGTCGGGCTTGACGGCCGCGAACAAGCGGATGCAAGTGGTGCACATGAACGGCGTCACGGTTCTGAACGATACGTACAACGCCAACCCGGATTCCGTGTTGGCCGCCCTCGCCACGCTTCGCGCGTTCACAGTGACAGGCAGACGGATCGCGGTGCTGGGCGATATGTTCGAACTCGGAGCGGCCGCGGAGGAATCGCATCGGCTGGTCGGGCGAGCGGTGCGTCGCGAGGGCATCGACCTTTTGCTTGCCACCGGCCCTCTCTCTCAGGAAATGGTGCGGGCCTCTGGTATGACGTCGGCGGAACATCATCCCGACAAGCAAACGCTCGTGCGGCGGCTGCAGGCGATCCTGCGGCCGGGAGACGTCGTGCTGGTCAAAGGTTCACGCGGCATGCAGATGGAGGACGTGGTGTCCGGGATCACCTCATCCACACCGAAGGCGGCTTGAAATGCTGTACCATCTTTTTGTGTGGCTTCACTATACCTACGACCCGCCGGGTTTCGGGTTGTTCCGGTACATCACCTTCCGGGCAGGATTGTCGGCCGTGACGGCGCTCGTCATTGCGTTCTGGCTTGGACCGAAGATCATACGTCTGCTGAAGCGGCATCAGATCGGCGAGGCAGCAAAGCTCGAAGCGCCAAAGACGCATCTGTCCAAGGCCGGGACGCCCACCATGGGTGGGTTGATCGTCCTTGCGTCCATCGTCGTACCGACGCTGCTATGGAACGACCTGACGAATGCTTATGTGCTCCTCA
>CAYIHQ010000151.1:0-5977 GCA_964362905.1 uncultured Ignavibacteriaceae bacterium | reverse complement strand
GTCGGAGTTGAGCCCTCACGATTTGCGGGTTCGACCCTTGGTCGGTCGTCGATAACGGCCTCGTACCGGGTGCTCGACGGCGACCTCCAGGAGTTCGAGTTCGATTCGGACCCCATTTCGATGACCGTCGATGGCGTCTTCACGCCCGCATCTCTTGCGGGAGTGCTTTCCCATGCGGGATCGTCCATCGGTCGGTATTTCGTTTCCACCTTCGGTTCTCTCGATTCTCTCCGTGCCTTTACACCGGGGGTCTTCGCCGTGGCCGCGCCCCTGACGCATCTTCATGGGCTCGATAGCGTCGATGTGCGCATCGCGCTCGACATCCGGGATCTCGTTGCGGTCGGGCGACTGGCTCGGGCCGACCTTCGGGGTGATGCGGTCGCAGTCCTGGAAGCGCAGGGTCGAGTTGCGGACCCGACGCTCCGGCTGGACCTTCTGGGAAGGAACGTCGCCTACTCGGATTCGGTGGTGCAGCTCACGGCGGAGGATGTGGCCGCGTCGATCCGGTCTAGGGGACTTGTGGACTCGACGATCGGGCGGTCCATCGAAATAGATGCGGACGTGGCGGCGGGAACTCTCACTGTCAATGGCCGCCGATTCGACGACGCCGACGTCGCCGTGAGGCTCGCGGCAGATTCTGGCACCATTGCGGCCAGGGCGTTCATGGATTCCACGTTGCGGTTCCACGCGGCGGGTCGCACGGCCTTCCGCGACCGACTGCTCGAAGTGACCCTGGACACGGTCACCCTGGATGTCCATTCGTACACGGTTGACGCGGTCGAACCAGCCCGGATCGCTGTGGGACGGGATGGATTCCTGTTCCGGCATCTCCAACTCGCCACCGAAGGCCAGGAATTCAGCGCGGCCGGATACTTCAGCCCGGCCGGTGTATCGGACCTGTCGATTGGTTTCTCGAACTTCCTTGCCGGCGACCTTCGCAGCATCCTCCGGCGCAGCTCTTACGCGGAGTTGGTCCGGGACATCGGTGGCATCGTCAACGGCACGCTTTTGTTCCGGGGTACCCTGGACCATCCCAATCTTCGGATGGAATTAGGTGCCGACGGTGTGCGATTGGAGGAAACGGTATTCGGGCGCTTCGACGTACGCATGTCCTACTTTGAGCAGGCCCTTGATCTCTTCGTACGGTTGCAGAGCCGGACGGAGGATGCGCGGTCCCGGCCCGACCTGCTGTTGTCCGGTCGCGTTCCCTACGTCCTGACGCTCAAGGGGGTGGCTCCGGAAACGCCTCCCGACGGCGCGATCGACCTTGAGATGACCACACAGGGACTGGACCTGCGGTTCCTCGAGCCGTTCCTTGTGGATGTGACGCGAGCGATGCGCGGGACGCTGACGTGCGACCTCCGGATGCGTGGAACCGTCGCCGCACCGTTGTATGAAGGGTCCGCCTCGATCCGTAACGCACGATTCTTGTTCATGCCGACCAGGTTCGAGTATCTCCTCGACGGCGATCTGCGCCCGGAAGGCGATCAGATCAAGCTGCAGAATGTGATGATCCGCAACACTCCTGAGGACTTTGCCGATGGCCGCATGAACGCGTCCGGCGCACTGACCTTGCAGGGGATCACCTTGAAGGGATTCGACCTGGGATTCGCCGGACAGTTGCAGGTCATGCGGGAAGACTCCTCGCGCCTCCTCGGCCAGAAATTCTATGGCGATCTGACGGCGGAGACAGGGCCGCAGGGATTGCGGTGGCAGGGGAATCCGCAGCGGTCGCTTCTGAGCGGAACGGTATTGGTGAGGAATGCACAGATCACGCTCCCTCCTGATCGTGAATCTCCACGGTATTCGGTCCGGGTCATCGACGTGATACGGGCGGACGACTCTCTGCAGGCCCGCGCACGTCTCGCGCTGACCCCCGAAGACGCCACGGAGCCGGGAACGGCCCCGGCAACGCAACCCGCGCCCCGTTCATTCGTGGACGGGATCGGCTTTGACCTCGTTCTGGAAACACAGGGCCCGACCCAGGTCCGGTTCGTCTTCAACCGTCAAACGAACGACATCCTCTTTGCCGACCTGCGCGGCCGAATGGGATTTCAGCGTACTCTCACCTCCACACGTCTGACAGGGGAAGTGGAGGTCACGAATCGGTCTTATTACAACTTCCTCAAGCGATTCGCCGCGACGGGCAAGATCCTGTTCACAGGCGATCCGCTCAACCCGGAGTTGGACATCGTCGCCCGGTATGAAGGAGTGCATCAGGCGATGCAGGGAGCCGGATTGCCCGGCAATGGGACCGACATCGGGACGTCTCAGCAGTCCAAAGACGAGAATGTGGCGGTCATCCTGTATCTGAGAGGCCCACGTTCCAAACTCGAAACGCGCTTCGAGGTCGAGGTTCAGCAGGCGGATGGCAGCAAGGAACCCCCTCGTCCGGGGGACGTTGAGGCGGATGCCATCGCATTCATCATGAGCAATCAATTCCGCGATGAGTTGACCGAGCAGCAGCGTTCCGCCCAGCTGGGGGTAGACCTAGGCTACGGCCTCGCGTCGGGGCTCGTCACGGGCCCTCTGAGTGAGACGCTCCGCCGGACGACGGAAGGGAGCATCCAATCGTTGGACGTCATCTACTACGGCGGCGGACAGTTCGCCTCCGGGACGGATATTCGCGTGACGGGACAGCTCGGCGACGCCATTTATCGCATCGGAGGGCGCGTGTTCGACGGGATCGACAAATCGAACATCGTCGTCGAAGTGCCGATGTCGTGGGTGGTCAATTCCCCCAAGCTGAGGAACCTGATCCTGACGCTCGAGCGTCGTGCCGATGGCATTTCGAGTCTGGACTACCAGCGTCGCGCTTCTAACGGGGCCAAAGTCCTCTATCGTTTCACCTTTTGAACCACCCATGTCAACTGACGACATCCGAGAGCGCATCCTTCAATTCCTGGCCCGTTATCCGTACGAGCAGTTCAGGTCGCGCGAAATGGCACGGCGCCTGGGTATCCGGGAGGAACGCGAATATCAAGGGTTCAAGCTCGTCCTCCGTTCACTGCAGGATGAAGGACGCGTGGAACGCATGAAGGGAAAGATGTACCGCCATTTGGCGATTCAGCAGCGGGTGTCCGGGGTGTTGCGCATGACGCGGCAGGGATTCGGGTTCGTTTCTGTGGATGGAGGAGGCGGAGATCTCTACATCGCCCGGGGCGACACGGCGGGCGCGACGCACGGCGACACCGTCGAAGTGTCGCTGTACGTCCAGAGCGAGAAGGAACTCCGAAAGAACGAACGACGAGAAGGCGAAGTCGTTCGCATCGTCCAACGGGGCCGGACCGAGGTTGTCGGAACCCTTGAGCACGAGCGAAAGACGTATTTCGTCATCCCGGATGATGTGCGGATCGCTCCCGCCATCACCGTGGCACGCGACGACCTGAACGACGCCCAGGAAGGGCAGAAGGTGGTCGTGGCGGTGGAATCCTGGGGGCACGGACACTTCCACCCCGAAGGGCGGGTGGTCGAGGTCCTCGGAGTCGCGGGCGAAGTGAAGGCGGAGATCCTGTCGGTCCTTCGGGAATTCAATCTGCCGCGACAGTTTCCCCCTTCCGTGGTTGCCGAGGCGGAGGCAATGCCACCCGAGATCCCGGCGGGTGAGATCGCTCGCCGACGCGACCTCCGGGCGCACTTGTGCGTCACCATCGATCCCGTCGACGCGAGGGACTTCGACGATGCTGTCACGCTCGAGGAGTTGGAGAACGGGAATCTGATGCTCGGCGTGCATATCGCCGACGTGTCTCACTACGTGCGGGAGGGGTCCGAGCTCGACCAGGAAGCCGCCAAGCGCGCCACCAGCGTGTACTTCCCCACGGGGGTCATTCCCATGCTCCCGGAACGGCTGTCGGGCGACCTGTGCAGCCTCCGTCCCCGGGAGGACCGGCTGACCTTCTCGGTGTTCATGGAAGTAACGCCCCGCGGAGCCGTCAAGGAATACGAGATCGTCGAATCGGTCATCCACAGCAAGCGACGGTACACCTACGAAGAAGTGCAGCGGATCCTGGATGGGGACACGGAGTTGCGTCGGGGGGAGGACCCTGCCGCCGTCGCGGCCCTCGAACGCATGCAGCACCTTGCGTCCGTTCTGACCGCCAAACGGTTGCGCGAGGGGTCGATCGACTTCGATTCGCCCGAGGCGAAATTCACGTTCGATGACCAGGGGCGGCCTTCCTCGATCCAGGTGAAGGAGCGTCTCCAGAGCCACCGCCTGGTCGAGGAATTCATGCTCCTCGCAAACCGGACGGTTGCACGGCACATCGGGGCCGCTCGAAAAGAGCAGCACCAACAGCCCTTTTTGTATCGAATCCACGCCTCCCCCGACCCTGCCAAGATCGCGGAACTCGCGGGCTTCGTGGAGAAGTTTGGATATAAGCTCCACGTGGAAGGCACCGTCCAGTCGAAGGACCTCCAGCAACTCCTCCAGCAGGCCCGCGGTTCGGAGGACGAGAACCTCATCAACGAAGTGGCGTTGCGCGCAATGGCCAAGGCGATCTACAGCGAGAAGAACATCGGCCACTTCGGGCTGGCCTTCGATTTCTACAGTCATTTCACGTCGCCCATCCGGCGCTACCCCGACCTCGTGATCCACCGGCTCCTGAAGGAATACGCCGGGGACATGTCGATGGAACGGCGGGACCAGGTCCGGGGGCGCCTGCCCATCACGGCAAAGCATTCGTCGGACATGGAACGGAACGCCATGGAAGCCGAACGTGCCGCAACCAAAGTGATGCAGGTGGAGTATATGCAACGGCACCTGGGAGACGAGTTTGAGGCCGTCGTCTCCGGTGTGACGCACTTCGGACTGTTCGTGAAGATCAACGACATGCTGGTCGAAGGGATGGTTCCCGTGCGCGCCCTCGACGACGACTATTATCTCCACGATGAGAAGAAATACACGCTCACCGGCCGACGGGCCGGCCGCCAGTTCCGGCTGGGGGACAAGCTACGGGTGCAGGTGACGAGTGTGAACACGGAAGAGCGGCGCATCGATTTCCGCATCGCGGAAGACGACACCGCACGGAAGCGGAGACGCTGATATGCGACACACGGGACGAACGATGACACGAATAGCGGCTGTGCTGGGGCTGGTCATTGCGGTGGGCGCGGGAGCGGCCGCGCAATACTCGAGTTACGGAAAGAACAAGGTCCAATACAAGGACTTCGAGTGGGAGTACATCCAGTCCGACCACTTCGACGTCTATTTCGCCCAGGATGGATACGAGCTCGCGCAGTTTGCGGCGGAGGCGGCGGAGGACGCCTACCGGTCGATCCGGACCCTCATGCGGTACGAGATCAAAGATCGCATCGCCCTCATCCTCTACAATTCGCACAACGAGTTTCAGCAGACGAATGTCATCGGCGAGTACCT
Source organism: uncultured Ignavibacteriaceae bacterium (assembly GCA_964362905.1). Lineage (GTDB taxonomy): Bacteria > Bacteroidota > Ignavibacteria > UBA10030 > UBA10030 > 2-02-FULL-55-14. The sequence goes on along the minus strand of CAYIHQ010000151.1, from coordinate 603 downwards.
CGAGGAGGGTGTCGGAGGGGTCACGGAACTGTTCAAGAATCGCGTCGTCGTTCCGTTCGAGGGCGGATATCAGCAATTCCGGCACGTCATCCATCACGAGCTCGTTCACGCGGTCATCAATGACATGTTCTACGGAGGGAGCATTCAAGCGCTCCTGTCCAGCCGGGCCCCCGTGACGCTCCCCTTGTGGATGAATGAAGGATTGGCCGAATACGCCGCGATGCAGTGGGAAACGAACTCGGACATGTTCATCCGCGACGCCACGATCCATAACTACCTGCCGCCAATCGATTTTCTGGGCGGCTATTTCGCATACCGCGGCGGCCAGGCGGTCTGGAACTACATCGCCACGAAGTACGGCGAACAGAAGATTGCGGAGATCCTCAGCCGGGTGAAAGGCACACGCAGCATCGAACAGGGATTCAAAGCCACGATCGGCCTGACGGTCAAGGAACTGTCGGAACGATGGCAGAAGGAGATGAAGGTCACGTATTGGCCGGACGTCGCCAAACGCGAAGAGCCGGGCGACTTCGCCCATAAGCGGCTCACGGACCACCGGAAAGCCGGCAACTTCTACAACACCAGCCCTACGATCTCTCCGCA
>CAYIHQ010000150.1:0-5978 GCA_964362905.1 uncultured Ignavibacteriaceae bacterium | reverse complement strand
TGACCAACGGCGAGGGCAGGTCCGGCATGAGGTCGATCCTCGGCACCGCCGTCTGCTGCGCCCAACTCGTTGTTCCGGCAGCGACGAGGATGATCCATATGGCGATTCGGTTCACCGTGGATACCTGCCCAAGACCGCCGCCGCGTCCCCGTCCAATACCTGCATCTCGCCACGCCGCAGGTCGATACGGATGCTCACATCTTCGACGCCGTTACGGTTGATGAACGTTCGGATGATCTCGCGGTCTGAGGCAGCCACCATCTGTTTCCGGTGAGACAGAAACTGTCGGGCAATTGGAGCGTGTTCGACCTCCAGGACGGTCAAGAGGGCTTCGATCGTCGACTCGGCGCCCGAATTCCTGCTGACCACTGCTCCCGGCTGAATGCCGTCAAAACAGCGACCCGTCAGCGTGTCATACATCGGTTGCGAGGCCGCGTTGTTGCCAAACAACCACGACGCAGCCAGTCCCGCCATGCGCGCGTACCGGGCGTCTCCCGTGGCCTCGTGAAGACGGAGAAGACCCACTGCCATCGGCCTGATGTCGTACGCGATCTGTTCGTATTCCTTCCGATCTGTCGTGTCCGCTATGTCGCACTCCCGTTGATTTCCAAAGATCAGGAGGCGGCTGTAGAATCCCTCCGCTTCGCGCCGGGCCGAGGCGACCATGCGCTCGTCGCCCAGCCACCGCCCTGCCATCGCCAAGGCCTGAGTCTGACCATTTCCCCACGCATGCCAGTGCGATTCCCAGGATCGGTGGGCACCGAAGGGAAACGTGCGAATGTCGCCGTCTTGCATGATCATCATGCCTTCGCACAACTTCTCAATGTACGCGCGCACGCGCGCGTGGGGCTTCGCCCGGTAGTACTCGACGAGACCGAGGACCAATTCCGACGTGGCGTCCGAGCCCGACTCGTAGAGCAACCACTGCGGAACGCGCAATCCCGCGATGACCCGCTCGCGGCCATAGCGCTGCAAAAGCGTGTCGAGATGGACGAATGTGCGTTCGATACCCTCGCTGAGTTGCTCCGCGAATGCAGGGTCGACATCCCGGAACACCCTGGTCCCCAGTCCAAAACACCACACGCCCCTGCTGGCCCACCATCCGAATGACGCAACGCTGGTCCTCCCCGTCCGATTGACCCTATGGTCCGAGAGTATGAAGTTGTGGAACAGCCCTTCCGCCGTCTCCATGCGCAGGACGAATCTGAGAAGCTCCTTGGCGCGGGCAAGACTGGTACGATCCTTCGTCAACTCCGCATGTCGGAGATACAGCACTGCAGCGCGCGCAGCGTCGTCGACGCACGCAACCCCTTCGTCCTTCGCCTCGACCCATGCGTACGACGGAGCGTCGGCGTAGACGCGAATGATGTCAACGGAATCGCCTTGGAATTCGACCCGCTCCGTCAGGTGTCGAAGATGGGAGAATGACACAAGCGACGGCTGACTAGGGCTGCAGGCCCAGCAAACCGTCAGGAGCAAGATTAACGAACGTACTGTCATGGACGCTTCCTCAGGAACTCCTGCACATGGCGTTTTGACGGCATGGCAGGAATTCCGCCAGGCCTCGTGGCCACCAGCGCACCGACAGCATTCGCGAATCGGCACACAGCCGTAAGATCCCTTGCGCTCAGTTGATCGAGCGCAGCGCGCAATCGAAGGACTCCCGTCAGAAGTCCGGCCAGAAAACCATCGCCGCAACCGGTCGTGTCCACTGCCTTCACCCGGAATCCCGGAACGTGCCCATTCGCCGCCCTCGTCGCAAAGAAGCATCCCCTGGACCCATCCGTGACGACGACGAGCTGCGGTCCTTGCCGAAGAAGGCGGGTCACCGCAGCACCGATGGTCCGCGTTCTCATGAAAAACTTCGCTTCGTCAGCATTCAGGCGAAGGATGTCCGTCAACCCGATCATCTTCATGACGACACGTCGTGCCTCGGTTCGCGATGACCAGAGTGACAATCTCAGATTTGGGTCAAAACAGACCATCCCGCCATGACGGCGGACCGCCTTCGCCACCGAGAATACGGTACTCCGCGATGGCTCGGACAGCAGCAGAAAAGGACCGATGTTCACGACGGAAGACTGAACGACCCGCTTGACGTTGACGTCGCTCAAGTGAAGATGATGGTCGGCCGGATTCTGCTCCCAGAATTCGAAGTCGCGCTCACCGTTCTTCGCCACCGCCACGAAGGCAAGCCGGGTTTTTCGGTGTGAGACACGGACCATCCCCCGCGTATCGATCCCATACCGCCTGAGCTCGTTCGTGAGGAACCGGCCGAAACTATCGTTCCCGACTGCACCCGCGAATGCGATGCGCATGCCCAATCGTGCCAGGCCCACGGCAACATTCGCCGGAGCTCCCCCCGCAGCCTTCACAAAGGCCGGGGCGGCCTCCAGACTACGGGTGGGTGCCAAAGAAAGGAAGTCGACGAGCACCTCGCCGACACACGTGACGTCCATGCGTGTCATCAGGCCCCCGGGACGATCATGCTCTTCAGGGTCTCCCCTTCTTTCAAAGCACGGAGCGCGTCATGGACTCCGCCGACGGGGAAACGACGAATGCGAAACGCATCCACTCGCACAATGCCGGCCGCGAGGAGTTGAATTGCCCGGTCGAAGGTGTGGGGATTGACAAACGAGCCGACGATCGTGAGCTCACGCAGGAAGACCTCATGTGGCTCCACAGGGATGGTGTCTCCCTTCGGGCACACTCCGAAGAACTCGAGCGTTCCTCCCCGGCGCACCAGGTCAACTGCCGCAGTGGCACTGGCGGCCGTGCCTGCGCATTCGATCACAACGTCAGCCCCCTCGGGTGCAAGATCGAGCACTGCCTCCTTCGCATTCTGCGGACCAACAGCCAGTGTCGCCCCGAGTCCCCGGGCACCCTCCCGCTTCCAATCCCGCGGTTCCACGATGATCGTTCGAGTTGCACCCGCGTGTCGTGCCAGTTGGAGTATGATCAAGCCGAGGGTGCCGCCCCCAAGAATAACGACCGTGTCTCCTGAACGGATGCCCGCACGGTCGATCCCGTGAACGGCACACGAAACGGGTTCGACGAAGGGAGCCGCGTCCAGGGGGAATCCGTCCGGAAGCCGGTAGGCCTGCGCAAAAGGCACCACGCACAGTTCAGCCATGCCTCCATCGATGTCGACGCCGAGCGCGCGCAGATTCTTGCAGAGATGCACCAACCCCCGGCGGCAGAAGAAGCACGTTCCGCAGAAGATGTTCGGGTCGACGGCGACGCGTAGTCCCGGGCAAAGCTCCTGAACGGACGCTCCGATCACCTCGACCACCCCCGCGAATTCATGGCCCAGCACCACGGGCGGCGTGGAGCGCGACGAACCTTCCACGATGTGGAGATCCGTGCCGCACACCCCGCACGCTTCGATACGAACAAGGATCTCGCCGGCTCCGGGAGACCGCACGGACCGGTCGACGACCTCAAGCGTTCCTGGTCGGGAAAAGAGGGCTGCTTTCATGTGTCAGAAGGTGACGGTGAGGTGTTGACGATTCGACGACCCCGAAAACGACACGGTCCATCTCTGGAGAGTTTCGGCATCGTTCCTGGAACGAACGGCCACCAGGTGACGTCCGTCCACAGATGCCGACGTCACGGGCCGCGGTGCCAGGAGAACCACTTCGGTCAAGTGACCATCGAACGAAGAACATTCCACCTGCAGTGTGTTCGACGCATCCTCCGCCCACACACGATGGAGAATGCCACTGATGTCCGCGAGGATCGGACGGGCTTCGCCGCTGGATATGACCTCGACCTTCCGGACGCCGGAACGGTCCAACGGCAGAACGTAGGATGGCACGGCACGCCCGTCGAGGAGGATCCCGATGGGTTCACTGCCGCTCTTCCGAATTGCGAGTGTCGTGCGTCCTCCGTAGACCCACGAAGCCGTCAACGACGGCCAGGCGGCCGAGGTGGGGTCGAAGCTGATGTTCCACGTCCCATCACGGACACCCGCCATTCGGTACAGTGTGAACAGCGTGAAGCCCCCGGCCCACAGGAACGATGGCTTGTCGATCGCACCGTACTCTCCTGAAGATACATCGGACATTCGGTACTCGTACATCGCCGGAACTCCCGACGGGCTTGAGGCCACACCGTCGAGGGTCATGCACTGCCGCACAAACGCCGTTGCATCGGCCGTTCGTCCCGCGGCATGAAGCGCCAGCGCAAACCAGGCGTTCAGATGCGGCCACACCCCGCCGTTAATGTACCGGTAGGGATTTCCCGCCTCATTGTCCTTGATGTCGTAGTATCGCTTCACGGAATCCAGATGGAAATCGGCGGGCATAACGGCCCGAATGCCCACGCCGGGAGCCAGTAGTTCGCGCTCTGCCGTCCGCACAAGGCGGTCGATAAGTGAATCCGGAATGATTCGGTAGACGGCAGCCACGAGAGGTCCGGCAAACACGTGAGCGTCGGCGTCTCCTTCGTTGCGGTCGAACAGATAGGACCGGTTGACATCCCATTGTTGTGTACGGAGGGCAGTTCGCAGGGCCGACGCCCGATCTTCGTACCATGCCAGGGAATCGCCACCGCGGCCGATGGAGACCCGCAGCGCAACATACTCATCGAGCGCCCTTGACAAGAGCGCCGTCAGATACGCTCGCGGTCCGTCGCGCCATCCAATGTCCCACCAATCGGGACGCGGGGCATGCACGAGCCCGTCCTCACCGATCTGCGTCAGGAGGTCGCGCATGCTCCGTTCGACGCAGGAAAACAGGAGAAGTCCGGTTGTGGTGTCGTGCGTGTACCGGACATACCTCGAGGAGAGCAGAATGAACCACAGGTGATTCCAATTGGATGGCGCACAATACTCGGTCTGATAGCTGGAATCACGCCAGTATGCCGCATGGGGTATCACAGCATCCTTTGCATGACCGACGATCCATGTCAGATCACGTCGGACCCTCTCTGCGTCCACGCTGATCATGCCCAGTCCGCTGAGCAATGCGTCGTGGGTGAAGAAGAAGTTGTATTCAGCGGGACACGGCATGGGAACGAGCGAACCCTCCAGGACGTGCTGGTTCGCCTCGACGAGCGAACGCGACCACACCGCAGCCCGATCGATCCAGGGATCGCCGGTGATAAAAGTGTACGCCCGTCCTCCCGGCCGCCGGACCTGATCTTCATACCTCTCAATATCCGCGCGCCACTCCCGGCCCAGCCGTTGTAAGATCGCCGGCATTTCCGCTGCCGCAGCGCTGCCGATGGCCTGAATGACCTGTAGAGAATCACCGGGAAGGAGCACCTTCCGGTAGTGGAATATGGCGGCGGACCGGCGTCGAGCAGTTGAAGGAGAACCCGCCTCGAACTTGGCCGGGTCGTTGATCCATGGACCCTCCCCGCCGTCCCCAATGCCCGCCGTCGCCGCGTCCGTCGACCAGCCATCGGGCATCGCGGCAAGATTGCGGACGAACACGACGGGCCGTTGTGCTTGCGTCTCCGCGAACGAGGCCGATATCATCGACCCTCGACCATCGACGGCCGCCACCGACGAATCGAGCCGGGCGTACGTCTGACAGGTTCGCAGGCAGAGCTGGAGATGCGTCACCATTTCCACCGGCAGAGGTTCCTGCGACGCGTTCACGACGGTCATCGTCAGAACGAACATCGGCAGTGACCTTCCGAAGGCGTACGACACCGACATTCGAGCCGGTCCGTCGTTGCGACGGAATTCGACGCCGAACGGACTCAACGTATATTCCCACGACTCGCGGGCGAGGACATACCTGCGACCACCTACGCGGAGACCGATAGAGAGGGGGATCGACTCGTCGCGTTTCCAGTAGTCCGTACTCAGGTCGATGCTGTTGGCAACCGGCAAGAAAAAACTGATACGCGAAGGGACGGGTCTGCTGTGATGGAACTCGACCCCGGCGAACGGACCTCCCACTTCGACCTGTCCACGCCGGCCTTCGAACGGGAATTGTAACGGATCCTGTGCGACAGCGGGCATGCAC